>JACFNV010000144.1 GCA_019454675.1 Gammaproteobacteria bacterium
GATGTCAGCGAGGATGGCCTCGAGTGGCTGTTCTACATCCGCCCCGATGCGCGCTGGAGCAATGGCGACCCGCTGACCGCGCATGACTTCGAGTACAGCCTGCGCCGCAGCTGCGACCCGGCCACGCTCAACGAATACGCCAGCATCTTGTTCCCGATCGCCCAGGCCGAGGCGGTGGTGGCCGGCAAGCTGCCCGCCGAGGCACTTGGCGTGCGCGCGCTCGATGACCGCAGGTTGCAGATCCGGCTCGCCAGCCCCACGCCCTACTTCCTCGGCCTGCTCACCCATTCCACCGCCTACCCGGTGCACCGCGCCTCGGTAGAGCGCTACGGCAACCGCTTCGCGCGCGCCGGGGTGCTGGTCGGCAACGGCGCCTACCGGCTGGAGGAGTGGGCGGTGCAGTCGCACATCCGCCTCGTGCGCAACCACCACTACTGGGACGATGCCCATACCGGCATCGACGAGGTCTGGTACTACCCGATCGAGAACGGCGATGCCGAGGTTGCCCGCTATCGTGCCGGCGAGCTCGATTTCACGCAGGGCATTCCCCTGCGGCAGATGGCCTGGCTGCGCGAGAACCTGGCAAGCGAGCTGCGCATCGCGCCCTACCTCGGCATCTACTACATGGGCTTCAACACCACCCGGCCACCCTTCAAGGACAACCCGCAGCTGCGCCTCGCGCTGTCGATGGCGGTCGATCGCGACATCCTCGTCCGGCGCGTGATGGGCACCGGCGAGGAGCCCGCCTACGGCTTCGTGCCGCCGGTGGCCGATTACACGGGGCAGCGCCCGGCGTGGGCGGCGTGGAGCCAGGAGCAGCGCAATGCCGAGGCGCGGCGGCTCTACCATGCGGCGGGCTATTCGGACGACAACCCGCTGGTGGTGGAGGTGCTCTACAACACCGACCAGAACCACAAGCGCATCGTCGGCGCGCTGGCGGCGATGTGGAAGCAGACGCTGGGCGTGCGCACCAGGCTGCTCAACCAGGAATGGAAGGTGTTCCTCGAAACCCGCAAGCGCAAGCTCGTCACCCAGGTGTTCCGCTCGGGCTGGATCGGCGACTACAACGACGCCTACAGCTTCTCGCAGCTGATGCACTCGAAGAACGGCCAGAACGATCCCGGCTACAACAGCCCCGCCTACGATGCGCTGCTCGACGCGGCGGCGGCCACCGCCGATGCCGCGCACCGGCGCGCGCTGCTGGAGGCCGCCGAGCGCCAGCTGCTCGAGGACCAGCCGGTGATACCGCTCTACTTCTATGCCTCGAAGCGTCTGGTGAAGCCCTGGGTGGGCGGTTACCAGGCCAACATCATGGACCAGCACCACAGCAAGGACCTCTACATCCTCAGCCACTGAGGCGCCGGCCGCTTCCCGTCGCCGGCCGCACAGGGCACCATGCCGCCATGCTCCGCTTCCTGCTCCAGCGCCTGCTCACCGGCATCCCCACGCTGCTGGTGCTCGTCGCGGCCGCCTTCTTCCTCATGCGCGCCGCGCCCGGCGGCCCCTTCGACAGCGAGCGCCAGCTGCCGCCCGAGATCGAGGCCAACCTGCGCAGCGCCTACCACCTCGATGAATCGCTGCCGCAGCAGTTCCTGCGCTACCTCGGCAACCTCGCCCGCGGCGACTTCGGCCCCTCGCTGCAGTACCGCGACTTCAGCGTCGGCGAGCTGATCTGGGCGGGCTTTCCGGTCTCGCTGCGCATCGGCGCGCTGGCCATGCTGCTGGCGCTGGTGGTGGGCGTGGCGGCGGGTGCCTGGGCAGCGCTGCGCCAGAACTCGGCGGGCGACCATGCGGTGATGGCGCTGGCGATGACCGGCATCTCCATCCCCAACTTCGTCATGGCGCCGCTGCTGGTGCTGCTGCTGGCGGTGGGCCTGGGCTGGCTGCCGGCAGGGGGCTATGGCGGCGGGAGCTGGCGCCACCTGGTGCTGCCGGTGTTCACGCTGGCGCTGCCGCAGGTGGCCTGGCTCGCCCGCCTCACCCGCGCCAGCATGATCGAGGTGCTGGCCAGCCCCTTCATCCGCACCGCGCGTGCGCAGGGGCTCGGCCTGCGCACCATCCTGCTGCGCCATGCGCTCAAGCCCGCGCTGCTGCCGGTGGTCTCCTACCTCGGCCCCGCCACCGCGGGGATCATCACCGGCTCGGTGGTCATCGAGCAGATCTTCGGCCTGCCCGGCATCGGCCGCTTCTTCATCACCGGCGCGCTCAACCGCGACTACACGCTGGTGATGGGCGTGGTAGTGTTCTACGGCACGGTGATCCTCGTCTGCAACCTGCTGGTGGACCTGGTGTACGGCTGGCTCGACCCGCGCATCAGGCAGCTGGCATGAGCGATACCCGCGACGAGCTGCAGCCGCGCAGCCTGTGGGCCGATGCCTGGCTGACGCTGCGCGCCAACCGTGCCGCCGCCGGTGCCTTCTGGGTGCTGCTGGCGGTGACGCTCGCCGTGCTCATCGGCCCGCTGCTGCTGCCCTTCGGCTACGAGCAGACCGACTGGGACCACATCGCCGCGGCGCCCTCGCTGGCCGCTGGGCACTTCTTCGGCACCGACTCGCTGGGCCGCGACCTGCTGGTGCGCACGCTGTGGGGCGGGCGCATCTCGCTGCTGGTGGCGCTGGTCTCCACCGCGGTAAGCCTGCTGATCGGCGTGACCTACGGCGCGCTGGCAGGCTACCTCGGCGGGCGCATCGACCAGCTGATGATGCGCGTGGTCGACGTGCTCTATGCGCTGCCCTTCCTGTTCCTGGTGATCCTGCTGATGGTGCTGTTCGGGCGCAACATCGTGCTGATCTTCATCGCCATCGGCGCCATCAACTGGCTGGACATGGCGCGCGA
>JACFNV010000021.1 GCA_019454675.1 Gammaproteobacteria bacterium
GGGCTGGTGGCGGATCTCGAGCCGGTGCTGGCGCTGGCCCGCGCCTGCGGCGCCTTTGTCATCGAGGATGCGGCGCAGGCGCTCGGCGCACGCGAGGGCGGGCAAAGCGTGGGGCTGCGCGGCGATGCGGGCTTCTTCAGCCTGGCGGCCGGCAAGGGCCTCTCGATCTACGAGGGCGGCCTGCTGCTTGCGCGCGACGACACCCTGCGCAGCGCGTTGCAGACCACCGGCAGCGCAGCGGTGCCCGTGCACGGGGGCTGGGAATGGCGGCGCAGCCTCGAGCTGCTGGGGCTCGCCGCGCTCTATCGCCCGCGGGGCCTGTGGCTGGCCTATGGCGTGCCACTGCGCCGGGCGCTCCGGCGCGGCGACCCGGTGACGGCGATCGGCGACCGCTTCCCCGATGCCATCCCCTTCCATCGCGTGGGCCGCTGGCGCCGCGGCGTCGGCAGCCGCGCGGCACGTCGCCTGCCCGCCTTTCTCGCCGCCAATCGCGAGCGTGCGCTGGCGCGCATCGAGCGGCTGCGCGCGCTGCCCGGCGTGACCGTTTTCGGCGAACGCGCGGGCACCCGCGGCAGCTGGCCCTTCCTACTGCTCACGCTGCCACGGGCGCAGCAAGCCGAGGCGGTGCTCGCCGAGCTGTGGGGCGCCGGGCTTGGCCTCAGCCGGCCCTTCATCCACGCCCTGCCCGACTATGCCTACCTGGCCGGGCGCGTGCCGGACACACCCATGCCGCGAGCAGCCGATTTCGCCGCGCGCGCGCTGAGCATCAGCAACAGCCACTGGCTGGACGAGGAAGCCTTCGCGCACATCCTGCAGGTGTTGGCCCGCCACCTCGGCTGAGCCGCAGGCGGCCCGGGGAAGCGGCGGGACGGAGCCGGATCAAGTGGCGGCAGGCAGCGTCCCGATGGCACGCAGCAGCTCGCCGTTGAGTGCCTGCTGCTGCGCTTGCCAGCCCGCCAGCTTCGCCGCATCGACCGCGGGCTGCGCATCCAGCCGGCTGAGCCAGCGCTTCCAGTAACTGCGATAGCGGTAGCTGGAAATCTCCCCGGTGATGTCGCTGCCCACCAGCCCGCCGTGGCGCAGGCCATCGATCACCGCCAGCGCATCGGCCAGTGTGAAGCAGCCCTGGTCCCAGTTGGTACGTGCCACCGCCGGCAAGAAGACATCCTTGTCGATCGAGAGGTAGGCGGGTTGCGGCCGCTGCCGCTGCACTTCGGCAAAGGCCTGCACCAGCTCCGCCGCGCCGTCGAAGGCATGGAAAGCGTCGCCGAGGCCGGCCTTGCGTGCCCAGCCGACATCGACGCCGATGCTCCAGTAGCTCAGCCGTCCCGCGCGCAATGGACGACGATAGTTCTCCCAGGCATGCGCTGCGCCGATATCGCCCGAGGTGATGCCGAGCACGTGCACGTGGCTCACGGAAGGCAGCATGGCCACGCGCCGCACCCACGAGCCGCAATGCACGCCGAAGGGGTAGCGCATGTTGTCGGGGTGGTTGTCGAGCACCACCACCTGGAAGGGTTTGTCGCAGTGCACGCGCTCGACCAGCGGCCAGCTCAGGTGGTGGAAGTCGCCGCTGCCGAGCAACACCGTGCCGCAAGCGGGCGGCAGCCTGTCGTCGAGCAGGCGCCTGAAGCGCGCCATGACGCGCAGCGAGCAGCCGAAGCGCAGCGCTTCCTGCCAGTCGCCGAGGGCGATCGACTGCTGCCCCGGCTGCACCTGCAGCGAGCGATCGATATCGAGGATGACGACCGGCTTCATGCCGCCCCCGCGCCGTCATCGGCGGCCACGGGTTCCGCCTCGAAGAGGTGGGCAAAGCGCCGGAAGGCGGCGCGCAGCAGCGGGTTGCGCAGGTAGACCGCGTGGCGCGTCATGCAGAAGCTGGCCCCCAGCTGGCGCTTGACCGCGGTATCGGTCCAGCCCGCCACATAGTGGCTGAGCCCGCGCCGGCGTGCGTAATCGAGGTTTTCCATCCAGCTCAGGAAGTACAGGTTGTGCTCGCGTGCCTGCGGGTAGGCCAGCCCGATGTACTTGTCCACCAGCTTGCCCGCGTATTCATAGCAGAGGTTCCAGCCGATGAGCGTATCGCCCGCGAAGTAGCAGAACACCATGCCCTGGCTGCTGCCATCGCGGAACAGCGCTGCCAGGAAGTCATCGCCCAGGTGGTCGAAGCGGATCTCGCTCTGTGCGTAGACGTTCTCGTAAAGCGCGATCAGCCGCTGCATGAGGGCGCCGTCGGCAAAGCGCGCATCCCCGGTGGGCCAGGCCTCGATGCGCAACCCCGCGCGCGAGCGCAGCTTGCGCCGCATCTCGCGGCGGCGGCTGCGCGAGAGCCGTGCGAGGTAGGCCTCCTCGTCGGCAAAGTCGATGGGCACGAAGGCCAGCGCCATGCCCTCCAGCAGCACGCAGCCGGCCGCCTCCAGCGCTTGCGCCAGCGCCGCCGAGCGCGCGTTGTCCGCCGCCGACAGCAAGGGTGAATCGCTGGCGATGTCCTTGACCACCAGCAAGGCGCAGTCGCGCCCCCAGGTATCGAGCAGCTCCCGCGCCAGGGCCGCGGGCTCGATGCCCCCCGGCAGCGGCGCGAACTCGGTGGCGGTGCAGCCGGCAAAGCGAGTCTGCCAGCGCAGCCAGCGCCCCCAGCGCCGGTAGCCGGGCAGGGCCATCACCCGCCGGCGCAGGTCCTCGTCGGCGGTGGTCAGCAGGTCGAAGGGAGCAATGAAGCCCGGCATCCCCGAGAGCGTGGTACCGGCCCGGAAGCCGGTGGGCGGATGCGCGAGGAAGTGCTGCAGCAGGCTCTCCGGCTCCAGCCGGGCATGATGGGACATGGCAGCGCGGGCCTCGTTCGCGGGCGGCCGGCTCAGGCAGCGCGCAGTGCCAGCACCGCGTTCAGGCCGCCGAAGGCAAAGGCATTGCTGAGCGCCGCGGCCACCGGCAGCGGGCGCGCCTGGTTGGGCACGTAGTCGAGGTCGCACTCCGGGTCCGGCGCATCGAGGTTGATGGTGGGCGGCACCAGCGATTCGCGCATCGCGCCCAGCACCGCCACCAGTTCGAGCGCACCCGAGGCGCCGAGCGCATGGCCGTGCATCGACTTGGTGGAGGAAATGGCGAGCCGCCGTGCATGGGCGCCGAAGACCTCGTGGATGGCGCGCGTCTCGCTGGCATCGTTGGTGGGCGTGCCGGTGCCGTGGGCATTGATGTAATCGATCGCCGCGGGCTCGAACCCCGCATCGGCCAGCGCCAGGCGCATGGCCGCCACGCCGCCCGCCACGTCCGGCGAGACGATGTCGCCGGCATCCGCGCTCATGCCGACACCCGCCACCACGCCGAGGATGGCCGCACCGCGCGCTTGTGCATGCGCCAGCGACTCGAGCACGAACATGCCTGCACCCTCCGCCAGCACCAGGCCGCGGCGGTTGGCGCTGAAGGGCCGGCAGTCGTCGCCCGCCAGCACGCGCATGGCCTCCCAGGCGCGCAGCACGCCGAAGGACAGGCAGGCATCGGCGCCGCCGGCCAGCATGACATCGGCCATGCCGGCGCGGATCATCATCACCGCCTGGGCGATGGCATGGTTGGTGGAGGCACAGGCGCTGGAAACCACGAAGGCGGGGCCGTGCAGCCCGTGCGCCATGCTGATGAGGCTGGCCGGCGCATTGGCCATGATGCGCACGATGGTCAGCGGATGCAGGCGGCGCGCCTGCTCCGCATAGAGGCGGCGGTTCTGATCGTCGTGGGTGGTCTCCCCGCCCACCCCGGTGCCCACCACCACGCCGCAGCGCGCGGCCAGCGCCGCATCGGCGAACTCCAGGCCGCTCTGGGCGATGGCCTCGTTGGCGGCAAACAGCGCGAACTGCGCGGTGCGGTCGAGCATCGGCAGCAGGCGCTCGGGGAAATGCGCGGCCGGGTCGAAGCTCTCGGGCACCTGGGCGGCGATGCGCACCCGCAACTCCTCCGCGTAAGCATGGCGCAGCGGGCGGATGCCGCTGGTGCCCGCGCGCAGCGCCTGCCACAGGGCGCCTGCCCCCTCGCCCATGGCGCTGATGGCGCCCATGCCGGTGATGGCAACGGCGCGGGAGCCACCGACACTCACTGCCCGGCACCCTCCCCGCCGGCACCGAGCACCGGCACCACGGCGTCGACGAGGTCGCGCACCGTGCCGGCGGTGAAGTCGATTCCCTGCTCGGGGAAGCTGATGTCGAAGGCCTCCTCGATGTCGAAGATCACCTCGATGGCATCCAGCGAGGCCAGCCCGAGGGCGCCGAGCGTGGAGTCGTCCTGCACGGTGGCGACGTCGATCTTCGCCTGCCGCGCGACGATGGCGAAGACCTGGCGGCGGATGTCGTCGATGTCGGATGTTGCCGTCATGCGTGGGTTCCTCGCAGCCCGCTCACAGCGAAGCCTTGGCCTTGACGATGAGCTGGTCGAGCAGGCTGATCGCCAGGTCGATTTCCTCGTGGCTGATGTCCAGCGAGGGCGCCATGGTGATGACGTTCTTGTACCAGCCGCCGACGTCGAGCACGAGGCCGATCTTCTTGCCCTGGTGCTCGAGATCGCCCGCCAGGCCGATGTCGACCATGCGGTCCAGCAGCGGCTTGTTGGGCGTGAAGCCGTCCCCGGTGCACAGCTCCACCCGCAGCGCGAGCCCCAGGCCGTCGACATCGCCGATCTCGCGGTGGCGCTTCTGCAGGTCCTTCAGGCCGTCGAGGAAATGCGCCCCCTTGGCCGGCACGCTGGTTTCGTAACCGAGCTCCTTGCCCATCCTCATCACCTCGAGGCCGAGCGCGGTGCCGAGCGGGTTGGAGTTGAAGGTGGAGTGGGTGGAGCCCGGCGGGAACAGCTCGGGCGTGATCATCTCCCCGCGTGCCCACAGCCCGGAGAGCGGGTTCAGCCCGTTGGTGAGCGCCTTGCCGAACACCAGCACGTCGGGCACCACGCCGAAGTGCTCGATGGACCACAGTTTGCCGGTGCGCCAGAAGCCCATCTGGATCTCGTCGACCACCAGCAGGATGCCGTACTGGTCGAGCACCTTCTTGAGGTCACGGAAGAAATTGGGCGGCGGCACCACGTAGCCGCCGGTGCCCTGGATCGGCTCGACGTAGAAGGCGGCGTACTCGGCCTCCCCCACCTTGGGGTCCCAGACGCCGTTGTATTCGGTCTCGAAGAGGCGGGCGAACTGGCGCACGCAGTGGTCGGAATACTCCTCGGGCGTCATTCCGCGCGGGCGGCGGAAGGGATAGGGAAAGGGGATGAACATGGCCCGCTCGCCGAAGTGGCCGTAGCGGCGCCGGTAGCGATAGCTCGAGGTGATGGCCGAGGCGCCCAGCGTGCGCCCGTGGTAGCCACCCTCGAAGGCGAACATCAGGCTCTTGCCCTTCTTGTAGTTGCGCACGATCTTCAGCGAATCCTCGATCGCCTGCGCGCCGCCCACGTTGAAGTGCACGCGGCCATCGAGGCCGAACTTGGCCCTGGCATCCAGCGCGATGGTCTTGGCCAGCTCGATGCGCGTCTGGTGCAGGTACTGGCTGGCCACCTGCGGCAGCAGGTCGATCTGCGCCTTCAGCACGTTGTTGAGGCGCTGGTTGCCGTAACCGAAGTTGACCGCCGAGTACCACATCTGCAGGTCGAGGAAGGGCACGCCCGCACTGTCGTACATGTAGCTTCCCTGGCAGCTGCGGAAGACCTTCGGCGGATCGACGTAGTGGACGGTGTCGCCGAAGGAGCTGTAGCGGGCCTCGTCGGCCAGCAGCTGCGCATCATCGATGAAGGAATCGGGTTTCATGTCGAATGGGTTCATGCAGGTTCCGCCGGGTGAAATCAGGGAACCGCGGCCAGCCCGGCCGCGGCAGGTGCAGGTGCAGGCGCAGGCGTGGACAGGCGGCCCTCGAGCAGCAGCGGCAGCGCCTGCAGGGCATCCCCGAAGCCATCGATCGCCAGGTGCGGGATGCCGTGGCTGCGGCAATGCCCGGTCAGCCGCTTCATGGCAAACACGAAGTCCACCTCGCCCGCGGCGCAGAAATCCGAAGCGCCATCGCCGACCAGCAGCGTGCGCCGCCGCCCCCCGACACCGGCCTGCCTGGCGCGCTCGCACTTGCAGGTGCCGCTGTCGCAGCCGACAGCGGCGTGCGGCGATTCGAGCCGCCAGTATTCCGGTGGCTGGCCCGCCAGCAGGCGGTTGGCGGCCACCGGCAGGTGCCCCAGCCCGTGGCGCCCCAGCACGCGATGGATGGCGTGATCGAGGCCATCGCTCACCACCTGCAGCGGCAGGCCATGGCGCTCCGCCAGCGCCACGAAACGCGGGAAGGCGGGGTCGATCGACAGCCCGTCGAGATGGGCATCCAGCGCCTCGCGATCGAGGTCGAGCAGGCGCACCTGCCCGCGCATGCACTCGCCCGAGCCGATGCGCCCGGCGCGCCAGTCCTCCTCCAGCCGTTCCCAGCCGGGCAGGCCGTGGCGCTCGAGCAGCGTGTCGATCACGTCTTCCACGGCGATGGTGCCGTCGAAATCGCACAGGATGGCCCAGCCGGCGGCGGGCGCAGGTGTCGGCGGAAGCGTGGGCATGGCGGCAGCTTAAGCCTGCCGCCTTTCCTGGCCCTTTCCCTCAGCCTCGGAATCTTTGCCGTGGCACGGCAAGCATCGCAGCCTCGCTCAATTGGCCTGGATGGTCACGAAGGGCGAAGGCGCATCCGGGCCCGACTCGGCCAGCGTCAGCATGACCAGCAGGAAGGAGAACAGCCCCTTCGAGGGCAGGTCGCGGTTCCCGATCCAGTACCAGCGATCGCCGTAGAAGATGGTGGCGAAGGCATCGGCAGGCTTGTCTTCGCTGCTCTCGATGCGGATCAGCGGTGGCAGGCTTTCCCGTCCCTCGGCTGCCGCCGGCAGATGCGGATAGGCGCGCATCTCGCGCTCGTGCTCCTCGGGTACCTGCACGAAGGTGGCGAGCTCGTAGAGGATCTGGAAGCCCGAACGGGTGTGCAGCGCGATCACGTCATTGCGCCCGGGCGGGACCTCGCCGTAGATGACCGGGAACTCGTTTCGTGCCGCATCGAGGCCCAGCAGCTGCTTCACCAGCGCGATGTCCTGCATCACCTCCGCGCCCGCCTTCCGGGTGGTGAAGAACATCACCAGGCCCTCGCCGTTCTGGTCGCGGTCGGCGTGGTAGCGGGAACCCAAGGCACCAGCAGCCTGGATGCGCCGCAGCGCGTTGACCAGCCGGACGAACTCCGGGTCCTCGAGGCGCAGCTGCGCCCCGCCCCGGCTGTTGGAGTGGCCGTTCACCGTCTGCACGGCGGCCATGAACTGCAGGTCCACCCGCCAACCGGCCTCGATCAGCTCGAACAGCCGGATCGGCGGGATGGGGGTCATCAGCGTGCGCACGAACTGCGAGCCGGTCAGCGGGGTGTAGGTGATCGTCGGCCGGTCGGTGTACTGGCCCTGCACGCCGAGGTTGAAGATGCGGTTGGAGGTGCCGGCGCCCGCCGGCAGGTTCGGGAACACGGTGCCACCGGCCTGCATGCTGCTGGAGATCTGGTAGCTGCTGACGATCTGTCCGACATCGACGAAGATCGGCGTATCGCCATAGCGCATCTTGACGATGTTGAGCAGCGTCTGCTGCTTCCAGGAACTGGCCATTGCCTGGGTGAAGTCCATGCGATCGCGGTCCAGCGTCACCGCGCCATAGCTCATGCAGCCCTGCAGGCCGCCAAGCATCGCCATGGCCAGCACTGCCCGCAGCCAGCCGCCGCGACCCGCTTGTCCCATTCGTCCGCTCATCACCCACCCCTTGCCTGTCACCTCCGGGCGCCGGCCCGGACCTCCCGGACGGGAGGCGCGCAAGCTTAGCCCGCGGCCATCGATGCCGGCAATCGGCAGGCGGAACCGCCATCGCCAGAATCCTCGCTGCCATGACCTCGAGCCGGGCGGCCGGCGTGCGCCGCCGCCACCACGCCCGCAGGGACGGTCCGGAAAGCAGAAAGCCAACCGGATGGTTGGCTTTCTGGGTGATTCCCCGCCGCTGTCGGGAGAACCGGGGGCGGACCCCGGCGGGGCCACCTGGGCAGCAAGTGGCGTCCGCTCAGGCAAACAGCCTGGCAGCGCGCTGGCGGCGGCGGAGTACGCCGACCACGCCGAGCGCGGTACCCAGCAGCCAGCCGGCAGCCGGCACGGGCACCTCGCCGATGTCGCCATCACGCACCACCCAGACATGCTTGTCGAGGTGGCCCATGTCGATCAGCGCCTGGCCACCGTGGCCGAAGGAGAAGTACCAGGCGAGGCTGTCATCGTTGGTCGAGGCCGTCGACCAGAAGAACGGCCCGCCTTCGAGATTGAGGAAGGGATTGTCCGCCTCCGGATCGATACCCACATAAGGCTGGCCGCCCAGCTCGTCGTAGTAAAGATGGCCGAGCTCGCTGCCGCGGCAACCTTCGCCACCGCTGGTGGTGGCGTACTGCTCGCTGCAGCTGGCATCCATCTCCGGCGTGAAGGGCAAGCGCCAGTCGCTCACCCCGAGGTGGTTGCTGGCATTGAGCGCCGCGATCCAGGCATTGGCCGTGTTCCAGTCCATGCCGCCATTGGCATCGATGCCGGCGATGCCGAAGCTGTTGCTGGCGGCAAGATTGGCATCCGCCAGCCAGGTGATGTCGCGGTCCGTATCGTAGATGGCCTGGCCATCCAGGCGGCTGATGAGCGCTGCCTGCGCGGACAGGGTGACGCCGAGGAAAAGTGCCGTTGCCAGCATTGTGCGTGCGTGCCATTCCATGGCTGGGTCTCCACTTCTTTGTTCTTGTTTGTTTTGCTTCCCGCCGGCCCTCATTCATTGAGGACGACGGGCGTTCTTTTTCTGAAGAGAAGCTTAACAGCGGAATGCCGTGGCGTCACTCACGAAGATAGCGGCTTAACCGCCTGATTCAACATAAAATCAAGTTTATTCCCCATAATCCGGAAAATAGTCGAGATGAGCCACTGGTAGGCCGGATGCACCGGACAGGGGCACCGGAGATGGCAGGCAAAAAAAAGCCTGCAGAAGCAGGCTTCAGGATCTTCCGGGTAATCCGCAGGAGATGGAAATGGTGGAGCGGAGGAGGATCGAACTCCCGACCTTCGCATTGCGAACGCGACGCTCTCCCAGCTGAGCTACCGCCCCACGTCCCTACGGGCGCGCAAGTTTAACCATGGCGGCCGGGCAAGTCCAAGCCCGGCAGGCACGGCCACCGGCCCGCGCCCTCATTCTGCCGGGGCGATCTCGACCTCGATGCCCTCGAGCTCGGGGCTCATGCGGATCTGGCAGGCCAGGCGGGATTGCCCGGGGCGATAGACCTCGGAGCCCTCGAGCAGCTCCTGCTCGTCATCCTTGGCCGGCTGCAGCTTGTCGACCCAGCCGGGTTCGACGAACACCTGGCAGGTGGAACACGAACACAGGCCACCACACAGCGCTTCCATGCCGTTGTCGATGTCGCGCAGCGACTCCATCAGCGAGCGCCCCTCCACGGCTTCGAGTTCGAGCTTGTTACCCGCGCGATCGGTAACCTTGATCTTTGTCATGTCCCACCCTGAAAACCTGACTTTCGGAAGGCGGCGGAATATAGCATGGCTTCCGGCCCGCACCCATGCGCACTCTCCGCAATACACGGCCCGGGCGCGTTCAGGCAGTCCCCACGTTGACATCATGCGGCGAGGTGAAGTAGTCGCTCTCCTCCGCCAGCTGCTGGACCTCCTCGACGAGCTTGCGCAGGCGCCGCTCGGCGGAGCTGACCTCGGCGCAGGGCTCGCAGAAGGGGTCCTCGCAGGGCTGGCGCGAGAACAGCCAGAACTGGATGGCCCCGGCCAGCAGCCCCGAGGCAACCTCCCAGGCGTCGTTGTCCGCATCGGTCTCGAGCAGGCG
Organism: Gammaproteobacteria bacterium; assembly: GCA_019454675.1. GTDB lineage: Bacteria > Pseudomonadota > Gammaproteobacteria > Steroidobacterales > QUBU01. The sequence goes on from JACFNV010000021.1 coordinate 9,872, forward strand.
GTTGCCAAGCTCCACGACTTCCATCGCCGCCTGGTTGAACGGTGTTGACACCGGATTCTTGCTGACCATTGCCGGTCTCCTCGACTGCCAGGGCTGCGCCACGCAGCCGGAGCCCGCCATGCTACCCGATCGGCGCCGTCGGCAGGCCGCTCGGCGCCGGCCCTGCCCCGCTCTTGCTGCCGCAGGTTGCCGCGCGGCGGATGTGGGCCACCGCCTCGTCCACGTCATCGGTCAGGCTCAGCATTTCCAGGTCCGCCAGGTCGATGGTGCCCTCCGGCACCATGGTGTCCATGAAGAAGCTGCGCAGCTCGTGCCAGAACGAACCACCCATCGCCACCACCGGAAAGCCGTGCAGCTTGCCGGTCTGGATCAGCGTCATGACCTCGAAGGCCTCGTCCAGGGTGCCGAAGCCGCCAGGCATCACCACGAAGGCGCAGGAATACTTGACCAGCATCACCTTGCGCACGAAGAAGTGCTCGAACTCGACGAAACGGTCGAGATAGGGATTGGGCCGCTGCTCGCGCGGCAGGCGGATGTTGCAGCCGAAGCTGGCGCCCCCCGCCTCGCGGGCCCCGCGGTTGGCGGCCTCCATGATGCCGGGGCCGCCACCGGTCATCACGGCAAAGCCGGCGCGCGCCAGCGCCGAACCCAGGCGGCGCGCCCGATCGTAATGCGGATGGCCTTCCGGGAACCGGGCCGAGCCGAACACCGTCACGCAGGGGCCGCTGAACGACAGCGACTCGAAGCCGCGCAGCATCTCGAGGAAGATGCGCACCGCGCTGTCCAGCTCCGCGCCCTGGTGGCGCCGGCCGGCAAGGAAGTCCGCCTCGGCATTCTCGACCGCATCGAGTATCGACATCCCGGCGCTGCCGACATAGCCATTCCCGTCTTTCTTGTCGTTCCCGTCATTCATCGCTTTCCCTCAGGCAGGCGGCCGGCGCGGCAGCTGCACGCTGACCTCGGTGCCCTTGCCGAGCTCGCTCGACAGCAGCAGGCTGCCGCCATGCGCCTCGGCGATGCGTCGGCACAGGTAAAGCCCGAGGCCCAGCCCGCCGGTGGCGCGGCTGCGCGCCGGGTCCGCCCGGTAGAAGGGCTGCGTCACCCGCGCCAGGTCATGCGCGCTCATGCCGCGGCCATGGTCGCGGACGTGGATCTCGCAGGCGCCCTCCGCCACTCCGCAGCCCCGCGAGGCGGCAACCCGGACCTCCACCGGCTGCCCATCCGCCGGCGTGTAGCGCAGGCCATTCTCGACCAGGTTGCGCACCAGCAGGCGCAGCCGGGCGGCATCACCCTCCAGCGGCAGCGCCGTGGCCGGCCGCTCCAGGCGCAGCTGCCCGGCATGGCCGGCGAACTCCTCTTCCAGCACGTTGGCGACCAGCTCGCCGAGGTCGAACGTGCCGAGCTGGAGCTTGGAGTGGCGCGTGTTCAGCCGCTCGCTTTCGAGGAGATCGGCGATCAGCCGCTCCATCTCCCTGATGTCCTGCATCAGGTTGGCCTTGATGCCCTCGTCGTCGAGGAACTCCAGCGCCACCTTCGCCCGCGTCAACGGCGAGCGCAGCTCGTGGCTGATGGCCAGCAGCAGCTGGCGCTTGGCCTCGAGCATCTGCCCGACGTCATCGGCCATGCGGTTGATGTCCGCCGCCAGCTCGCCGAGGTCGTCGCGCCGGGTGGTGGGGATGCGGTAGCTCAGGTCGCCCTGGCCGATGCGGGCCGCGCCCTCCTGGATCCAGCGTATGGGGCGTACCAGCCAGCGCACCGAGAAGTAGCAGCCGGCCAGCACGATGATGGCCAGCACGCCGATGATCGGCGTGGTGAGGTCGGCCTGCGGCGTGTCGGCGAACTTGGGCGCGGCAAAGATGATCTGGTAGTCGCCATCGCTGATGCGGACGAAGGAGCGGCGGTGATGGCGCGCGAACTCGGTGATCTGCACCATCTGCGCCCAGCCCGCCCCATCCTTGCCTCCCGAGCGCAACAGCCCCTGGCTCCTGCGGAAGGGGATCTCCTCCAGCGGCGGGAAGCCCGGCGACGATGCCCAGTCGATGCCGGGCCCGCGCAGCATGACGTCCATCGGCACCTTGCGCACGATCGCCTCGGCACGCTCGATGCGCGGCGGGTTGCCGATGTCCTCGAGCACGTAGTCGATGTAGAGCGCCATGTGCCCACCCACCACCTCGCTGAGGTAGCCGGTGCCCCAGACCACGTCGAAGGTGTAGCGCGAGGCCACCCCGTAGACGATCGAGGTGATGAGGAACACGCCCAGCAGGCGGGCGGAGAGCGAGTGGACGATCTGGCGGATCATGGCGCCCCGGCCTCGACGCCGATGAAGGCGTAGCCGGTGCCCCAGACGGTCTTGATGAAGCGCGGCTGGCGGGTGGTATCGCCGAGCTTCTGGCGCAGGCGGCTGACGAGGATGTCCACCGAGCGGGAAAACAGCTGCGCATCGATGCCGCGCAACTCGTTGAGGATCTCGTCGCGGGTGAAGGTCCGCCCCGGCTGGCTCGCGAACAGCGCCAGCAGCTGGTATTCCATGGTGGTCAGCTCGAGCGGACTGCCCTCCAGCTCCACGCTGCGCCGCTCGAGATTGATTTCGATGTCCTTGAAGCGCAGCCGCATGCTGTGCGCCGGCGCCTCGCGCGGGGCCGCGCGGCGCAGCACGTTCTGCACGCGGGCCACCAGCTCGCGGGGCTCGAAGGGTTTGGGCATGTAGTCGTCGGCGCCGAGCTCGAGGCCGACCACCCGGTCGGTCACGTCGCCACGGGCGGTGAGCATGATGATGGGCACGCTGCTCTCGCGGCGGATCTCCCGGCACACCTGGAAGCCGTCCTGGTCGGGCAGCATGACATCGAGGATGACGAGGTCGGGATGCTCCTTCTCGAGGAGTTCGAGTCCCCTGGCCGGATGGCTTGCCGCGATCAGCTCGAGGTCGAAGCGCCTGAAGTAGGCGCCGAGCAGCTCGCCCAGTTTCTCGTCGTCATCGATGAGGAGGATTCGCGCCATGGTTCACGGTTTCACGACTGGACAGGTTGCAGAATGCGCGCCCCTCGCATCGGCGTGCAGGCGTGCCACCGCATGTTCATTGTAGTCGCTCGCCGGATGGCCATCGCCATCGTTACAAAGTGTTACAGCACGTTACGCATGCGCAAGGATGTACGGGCGCCGGCCTGCCAGACTCGGTCCCGTACATGAAGGAAGAAAGCAGGCAAGGAGAAGCATGATGTCGCAGGAACTTCGCAACACGGGCAGATGGCTCCACGGCATTGTCGTGGTCGGCATGGCGCTGTTCTTTCCGCTGGCGGCCTTGCTGTCCCTGCTCGGCAATTGAGCCCGCTGCCGGCAGCAGCCTCGCGGAGGCTCTGTCCGGCATGCGGCCTGGGGCAGCCTGCTGCCACGGTCTGCTCCATCCTCCGGCGGCATCCTGCCCGCTGGGCCCCCGTCCCGGCATCACCGTGGCAGCCTGCGGAGCACGCGCCCGTAGTGTGCCGCAATGTGATCGCTGCGATCGCCCCTGATCTCGTACTGCGGCTCGCTGGCGGAGGCGTGGTGGCGGTGCCCCTTGTAGTCGAAATCGCGGGTATGCACGCGGATGACGACCCCGCTGACCACACCGGCCTCCGAGTTCCAGCACACGTGCTCGCCCACCTTGAAGGCGGTCGGTGCGGCGTGCTGCGGAGCCTTCGACACGGCCGTGCTCAGCCGCCGCTGCGCCGGCGCCGCGCGGCGCGGTAGCGCTCGATCAGGGCGCTGGTGGAGCTGTCGTGGCGGGACCGGAGATCGCCCTCCGCCTGCAGCTCGGTGATGATCTGCTGCGCCAGCTGCTTGCCGAGCTCGACGCCCCACTGGTCGAAGGAGTTGATGTTCCAGATCGCGCCCTGGACGAAGACGCTGTGCTCGTAGAGCGCCACCAGCGAACCCAGCGAGCGCGGACCCAGCCGCTCGGCCATGAGGATATTGGTCGGCCGGTTGCCCTCGCAGACACGATGCGGTATCAGCCACTCCGCGGCATGGGCTGCGCGCAGCTGCTCGGCACTGCGGCCGAAGGCCAGCGCCTCGGCCTGCGCCAGCAGGTTGGCCATGAGCAGGTCGTGCTGGCCGGCAAGCGCCTGCAGCGGCTGCTCGAAGCCGATCAAGTCGCAGGGCACCAGACGCGTCCCCTGGTGGAGCAGCTGGTAGAAGGAGTGCTGCCCGTCGGTGCCGGGTTCGCCCCAGTAAATGGGCCCGGTCGGCACGTCGACGGCCTGCCCGGCCAGCGTGGCGTGCTTGCCGTTGGATTCCATCGTCAGCTGCTGCAGATAGGCGGGGAAACGGCCGAGGTAGCGCGAGTACGGCAGCACGGCCACGGTCTGCGCGCCGAAGAAATTGTTGTACCAGACCGCCAGCAGGCCCATCAGCAGCGGCAGGTTGGCGCCGGGTTCCGCGCTGCGGAAATGCTCGTCCATGGCATGGAAGCCTGCCAGCATGTCGCGGAAGGCATCGGGACCAATGGCCAGCATCGTCGACAGGCCGATGGCCGAATCCATCGAGTAGCGTCCGCCCACCCAGTCCCAGAAGCCGAACATGTTGGCGGTGTCGATGCCGAAGCGCGCCACCTCCTGTGCATTGGTGGAGACGGCGACGAAGTGCCGCGCCACCGCTGCCTCGTCGCCCCCGGTGCCGGCCAGGCACCAGGCGCGCGCGGCGCGGGCGTTGGTCAGCGTCTCCAGCGTGGTGAAGGTCTTCGAGCAGACGATGAACAGCGTCTCGGCGGCATCGAGGCCCTGCGTCGCCTCGACGAAATCCGCCGGGTCGACATTGGAGATAAAGCGGAAGCACAGGTCGCGCCGGCTGCAGGCCTTCAGCGCCTCGTAGGCCATCACCGGGCCGAGGTCCGAGCCGCCGATGCCGATGCTGATGATGTTCCTGATCGGCTTGCCGGTATGGCCGCACCATTCGCCCGCGCGCAGCCGCCCGGCAAAGGCGGCCATGCGATCGAGCACCTCGTGTACATCCTCCACCACGTTGCGGCCATCGACGAGGATGCGGCTGCCGCGCGGGGCACGCAGCGCCACGTGCAGCACCGCGCGCTCCTCGGTGCTGTTGATCTTCTCGCCGCGGAACATGGCATCGCGGCGTACCGCCACGCCACGCGCATCGGCAAGCGCCTGCAGCAGGCGCAGGGTCTCGTCGGTGATGATGTTCTTCGAGTAGTCGAGGTACAGGCCCGCCGCCTCGGCCACCATGCGCGTGCCGCGCGCCGGATCCCCGGCGAAGAGCTGCTGCAGCGTCAGCTCCCGCATGCGGCGGTGGTGGCTGGCCAGCGCCGCCCATTCCGGAGTGGCCTGCAGCGGCGGCAATGACCGGGGCGTGTTCATCCGCGAGCTCCCGCCTGCGTCACCGCGGCGCCCTTGGCGGCAAGGCGCTCGAGCAGCTGCCGCCACGACTTGACGAAGGCTGACGCCCCCTCCTGCTGCAGCCGCTCGGCCAGCGCGGCATCATCGATGCCGGCCGCATTGAAGCGCGCGATCAGCTGCTCGCAGTCACCACCATCCTCCGCCATCGCACCCGCCAGGCGACCGTGGTCGGCAAAGGCAAGGATGGTCTTGTCGGGGATGGTATTGATGGTATCGGGTGCTGCCAGCGCCTCGACGTACAGCGTGTCGGAAGCCTTGGGATCCTTGGTACCGGTGCTCGCCCACAGCAGGCGCTGCGGGCGCACGCCGGCCGCCAGCAGCCGCTGCCAGCGCGGGCTGCGGCGCAGCTCGCCATAGGCGCGATAGCAGCGCTGGCCGATGGCGATGCCCAGCTTGTTGTGCATGGCTTCGGGCACCTGCCCCGCCACCGCCACGTCCCAGCGGCTGATGAACACCGAGGCCACCGAGGCAATGTCCGGGTCCTTGCCCTCGGCCATGCGCCGCTCGACGCCACGCATCCAGGCCTCCGCCGAGGCCAGGTACTGCTCGCGCGAGAACAGCAGCGTCACATTGACCGGGATGCCGCGGTAGACGGCCTCCTCGATGGCCGGCACGCCGGCAGCATTGCCCGGGATCTTGATGAACAGGTTGTCGCGTGCCGCCTCTTTCCACAGCGCCACCGCGGAGTCGACCGTTGCCTGCGTGTCATCGGCCAGCAGCGGCGACACTTCGAGCGAAACGAAGCCATCACGGCGCCCGCTTGCCTGGAAGCCGGGCCTGAAGAGGTCCGCCGCATGCACCAGGTCCTGCAGCGCCAGCGAGAAGAACAGCTCCTCGCCCGTCTTGCCCTCCGCCACCAGTTCGGCGATCGCCGCGTCATAGTGGCTGCTGCCGGCGATGGCCTTCTCGAAGATCGAGGGGTTGGAGGTCAGGCCGGTGATGTCGCAGTCGGCGATGAAGCGCGCCAGGCTGCCGTCTTCCAGCATGGCGCGGGTGATGTTGTCGAGCCACAGGCTCTGGCCCAGATCGTGCAATTGGCGGGTTGGTTTCATGAGCGTGCTTCCTGGTGTCGAATCATGGCTGCGGATCGGCAGCCGCTTGTCCTGCCATGGCCCGGCTCAGCCGCGCACGCCGCCCGGCCGGCAGTGCGGGTGCAGGCTGGCCGCAGCCGCCGGGCGGGCTGCCACGCGGGCGAACCACGGCGCGATGCGCGCGAGGCCGCGATCGAAGGGCTGGCCCACGGAGTCCGCGAAATCCAGCCAGACGTACAACCAGATGTCGGCGATGCTGAAGCGCTGGCCGGCAAGCCAGTCGCCCTCCCCCAGCATGCCATCGAGCCAGGCAAGGCGATCGCGGGCCACCTGCTTCAGCCCTGCCGCGGCCCCGGGCGCCACCGGGATGCGATCCCGGAAGCGGGCCAGACCCTCGGCATAGTGGTAGGCGTTGTGGATGTTTTCGGTGATGTTGAGCTCGGCGCGCCGCTGCCACTGGCGCACCCGTGCCCGCTCCACGGGCGTGGTGCCGATCAGCGGCGGCTCGGGGTGCAGCTCCTCGAGAAACTCGATGATGGCGATTGACTCGGCGAGCGTGCTGCCGTCATCGAGCACCAGCGCCGGGGTTTGCCCGGCGGGATTGTGCGCCAGGTAGGCCGCCTCGCGGTTCTCTCCGCCGAAAACATCGACCTGCCGGGCCGGCAGGTCGATCCCCTTCTCCGCAAGGTACATGCGAAGAGCGCGCGGCGCGGGGCTCAAGGCATCGAGCAGCAGCATGGTCTCAGTGGAACGGCACCGTCCGCTCCGCCTCTGCCTTCGGCTGCATGAAGAAATCGTGCAGGTATTTCTCGCCCTTGTCGTCGAGGATGGTCACCACTGTCTCGAGCTCGGGGAACTGCTCGCGGATGCGCCGCGCGGCGATGATGTGGGCGCCCGAGCTGGGCCCGCAGAACAGGCCCCGCGTCTTCGCCAGCTTGCGCATCTCGGCAATGGCATCGGCGCTCGACACGCTCAGCACGTCGCTGACGGCCTGGCGATGGCGCGCAATGATGCCGGGCACGAAGCCGTCGGAGATGCCCTCGATCTGGTGCAGCGCCACCTCGCCGCACAGCAGGGTGCGCGATTCGGATGGCTCCATGGCAAACAACCGCAGCCCGGGGTTGACGGCACGAAAGGCCTGGCCGACGCCGATCAGCGTGCCGCCGGTGCCGACGCCATGCACGAAGGCATCCGGCAGCCGGCCAGCGGGAAGCTGGGCGAGGATCTCGGGGCCGAGGATCTCGCGGTTCTCGTCCACGTTCCACTCGGACTCGAACTGCCCCGGGAAGAAGAACCCCGGCTGGCGGCCGAGCTCGCGCGCGCGCTCGAGGGCATCGTTGACGTGGAAGGTGCCGCAGAAGAGCACCTCGGCGCCATAGGCCCGCGAGATGGCCACGCGCTCGCTCGACAGCCCCTCGGGCATGACGACGATCATGCGGTAACCCTTGACCGCCGCCACCATGGCAAAGGCATTGCCGGTGTTGCCACTGGTGGCCTCGACGATGGTATCGCCCGGCTTGATGGCCCCGGTCTGCTCCGCGCGCTCGATGATGTACTTGGCGATGCGTGCCTTGATCGAGCCCGAGGGGTTCAGGAACTCGCACTTGGCGAAGACGCCGTCGATCTCGAGCAGCGGCGTATCGCCCACCGCATCGAGGATGCTCTCGGACGGACCGGGGTAACGGACGGACATACAGACACTCCAAATGGGTGATGGCCATGGCGGGCCCGGCACCAGCCGGTGCCGGGCGCAGCAGCCGATTGTAGCGCCTCGACCATCACCCGGGGGCAGACCCCGCCTGCCGCATCCAGCGCCTGTCCGCCGGCAGCTTCACGGAAGCCTCCCCGCGCCGCCTGCCGGCGGGATCCGCCCTCAGTGGCGCCGCTCGACCAGGATGACGTCGGCATCATCGGCATGCTCGAGCAGCAGCCGGCGCACCCGCTCCTGCCATGCCGCGCCGAATGCCCTGCGCTCGTCGGCACTGGCACCCGGCGCCATGGCACGGCCCATCAGCTCGCGCATCTCGGGCGCCGGCGGCACGGAGGAAAGGTCCAGCGCGACATCCACCGTATCGCCCGTATCCAGCCGGCGGAAGCTGGCGATGCAGTTGGGATCGCCACCGCCGTAGCGGAGCAGGCCGTTGCGGACGAAGCGCCCGCCGATGCCGTGGAAGCCGTTGTCCGCCGCGGCACCCGTGATCAGCGTGAAGACCTGGGCGATGACGCCGGTGGTGCCCTCGCCCTCCGGGTTGCTCATCGTCACGGCGACGCCGCCGCGCTCGGCCGGCCCCTGCGGGTACAGCGCTGCCAGGGCGGCGCGCGCCATCAGGTAGGCGCTGGCCACCGTCGGGCAGGAGTGCCCGGCCAGGCGCACGGCATCGGCGTAGCCGAACTCGACCATGCCGTCGTCGGATGCGCCGAGGAACTCGCCCAGAGCATCGTGCATGGGGATGCGGGGTGCTTCAGCAAAGAAAGCCTGCAATGACATGATCCACCTCAGCCCTTGCGCCAGTAGTCGTTGGCGGCGGCAACCGTCTGGTAGTTGATGGCAATCACCTGCGAGGAGGCGATCAGCGCGTTCACGTCGTCGGCATAGGCCGGCCGCAGGCGGTCGCGTGCATCGGCAGCCGGCTGGGTGTACTTGACGCCCATGCGTGCCAATTTGATGGCCAGCTCGAAGCCCTCCTGCGGGGTTGCGGTCTGCAGCGTGGTCAACCAGGCATCAGCCATGAACATTCTCCTTGGGTTTGGACCGGGCATTTTCCGGCAATGCCCCGGCTTGCACAAATCAGCATGTAGAATACATTTTTTTACCCCCTGTCGACAGGCTGCGTGGCCGGGATATGCTGGGCACCGCATCCCGCCGGCCGGGCCCGCCCCGGAATTTCCATGCGACCATGACCCATGCACTGCAATCCCGGCTGCGCGCGCTGCTCATCGAGCGGGCGCGGCGCGGCACGCCGGCAACCTACAAGGAACTCGCCGACCAGCTGCAGCTGCAACCGCCGCAGACCATCCACCGCCTGACCCTGCTGCTGGAGGCCCTGATGGCCGAGGATGTGGCCGCCGGCCGGCCGTTGCTGGCGGCGCTCTGCCTCAGCCGCAGGCAGCAGCTGCCGGCGCGAGGATTCTTCATCACGGCACGCGAGCTGGGTGTCTTCGATGGCGATCCGGAAGGCCCCGCAGCCGCGGCCTTCCATGCCGCCGAGCTGCAGCGCGCGCTCGAGTTCTACCCGGGGCCGTGAGACGATGCCTGCCCCTGCAATGGCAGCCCAGGTACACGGCCATTGCTTCATTAAACAAGTATTGACAATACATCTTTTATGCAGGAAGCTTGCGCCGAGCCGCGCACCGGCCGCCCCGGCGTCGCCGGGCCCGGGAGCGTGGCCCCCTGTCCAACCCTAGCCGACCGAGGAAACCTTCCATGCCCGACAGCCAAGCAAGCATCCCGGAAATCGACATCCGCAACCTCATCCCGATGCAGCGCCACGCCAAGATCTTCGAGATGGTCGGCAACCTGCAACCGGGGGGTGCCTTCGTCTTCATCAACGACCATGATCCCAAGCCGCTCCATTACCAGCTGGAAGCCGAGCACCCGAAGCAGTTCACCTGGGACTACCTCGAATCGGGGCCGGTGGCCTGGCGCATCAAGATAGGCCGCCCCAAGGCCTGAGCAAGCAGCGGGCAGCCGGTATCCCCGCCGGCTGCCCGCGAGGTTCCGATCATGATGGCGATGCCGGGTGCCACCCTCTCGCGCTGGACGCTTGCCTACTTTGCCGCCGCCGTGGTGTCGCTGCTGCTGGCCGAGGGCCTGATGGCAGCGGGCTTCGGATACCCCTCGGCGGGCATCCGCGCACCCGAAACGCTGGCCGTGGTGCACTGCGTGACGATCGGCTGGATGAGCCTGCTGATGCTGGGCGCGCTGTTCCAGTTCGTGCCGGTGCTGATCGCCGGCCCCATCCACGACAACGACCTTCCGCTGCCCGCGCTGGTGCTCATCCTCCTCGGTCTGCTCACCCTCATTGCCAGCTTCCTGCAGCTGGCCGGGCTCCTGCCACCGGCACGCGCCACCTTCCTCATCGCCACCGTCCTGCTGGGCGCCGGCTTCACGCTGGCGTTGTGGGTGCTCGGCCGCACGCTGGCCGGTGCCTGGCCGCTCAACCTGCCCGCGCAATTCGTTGCCGTGGGGCTGGCCAGCGTCGCCGCCACCGCCGCCTTCGGCATCATCTTCACGCTGGGCTTCGGCGGCTGGGCCGGCTCTCCGGCGCTGGCCAGGCTGCATGCGCTGGGGGTGCCGCTGCACATCATCGCCGGGCTTGGCGGCTGGCTGAGCTTCACCGCCATCGGCGTCAGCCACCGGCTGCTTGCCATGTTCATGCTGTCGCCCGAGCTGGAAGGCGCCTCGGTACGCTGGACCTTCCGCCTGGGCTGCCTGGCGCTGGCCATCATCATCGGCGTCGGCGCAGTGGTGGCCGCCGCCGGTCACGACCCCGGCTGGGTGCTGGCGCTGGGCGGGCTGGCAGGGCTGGGCTGCCTCGGCCTTTACGGGCGCGATGCCGTCCAGCTGTACCGCAAGCGCCTGCGCCCGCTCATCGAGCTCAACAGCCGCATGGCCGCCATCGCGCTGCTGCATCTCGCCGCAGCGGCCATCCTCATCACCTTCTGCACGCTGAGCGGCCTGCTCGGCCGCAGCGTCGGCGCACTGGTCTTCCTCAGCTGCTTCGGCTGGCTGTCCGGGCTGGGGCTGGCCAAGCTCTACAAGATCGTCGCCTTCGTCACCTGGCTGGAATGCTACGGGCCCGTGCTCGGCAAGACCGCCACGCCGCGCGTCCAGGACCTGGTGGTCGAGCCGCGCGCCGTGAAGTGGTTCTGGCTTTATTTCGCCGCCGTCGACGTCGCCACGCTCTGCCTGTTCTTCGGGCTGGTGCATGGCTTCCGCACCGCGGCGGCCACCATGTGCCTGGCCACCGCCGGCATCGCGCTCGAGCTGGTCCGCACGCGCCGGCTGAGCAACGTCAAGGAGCCGCTGCGACTGCCGCAGGGTGTGCGCGAGCCGCGCTTGTTGTTTACAGTCATCGCCAATTGAGCGCCAAGGAGCCTCCCATGACAGACTTCGTCGAACTCGATGTCCGCCCGATCCTGAAAGCGGGCGGAGAACCCTTCTCCCAGATCATGCAGGCGGTGCAGGGCCTCGCTCCGGGCCAGGGGCTGCGCCTCCTCGCCACCTTCAAGCCCACGCCGCTGCTGAACCTCATGCGGTCGAGGGGCTTCGGCCACGAGGCACACGAGCTGGGCGGCGGCGACTGGCAGGTGGACTTCACCCCCGCCGGCAATGCTGCCGCGGCTCCCGCAGCCACGGCGGCTCCCGCCACTGCTGCCGGCGACGATGCCTGGCCGGCACCGGCCCGCGAGATCGACAACCGGCAGCTCGATCCGCCCGAGCCGATGGTGCGCACGCTGGCCGCCCTCGAGGAGCTGGCGCCCGGCCAGGTGCTGGCGGCCCTGCTCTGCCGCGAGCCGGTGTTCCTCTTCCAGGAGCTCCAGAAGCGCGGCCACAGCTGGCGCGGCGCCTTCGAGGATGCGGGCAAGACGACCTACCGCGTGCTGATCCGCGTCGGCACCCCGCCGGGAGCCGCAGCATGAGCGAGGAGACTCCCGAGAGCGCCATGATCGAGAAGATCCGCACCGCGCTGAAGCTGGTCATCGATCCCGAGCTCGGCTACAACATCGTCGACCTCGGGCTCATCTACGATGTGGCGGTCAAGGATGGCCACGAGGCCATCATCACCATGACCACCACCACCAAGGGCTGCCCGGCCACCGACTATCTGCGGATGGGTGCACGCGATGCCGCCTTTTCGCTCGACAGCATCGACGAGGCCGAGATCATCCTCACCTATACCCCGCCGTGGACGCCGCAGATGATGTCCCCGGAGGCCAAGACGCACTTCCGCATCGCGGATTGATGGACGACGCCACCCCTCCCGTCGCGGGCGACGACACCGCGGCCATCGACGGCCTCCTGCTGGAGAGCCTGAAGGCGCTGGCGGCAGCCGGCGAGGTCGAGGTTGCCTGCCAGCTCGCCGGGCGCGCCTGCGCGCTGTACCGGCACGACAACCCACGGGCGTGGAACCGTTTCAACGTCCTGCTGCACCGGCTGGCATCCAGGGCCAGCGGCCCGCAGCAGGGTCCCGGACGACCGGCGGGCTGAGAACGCCGCCGGCCGCCCCGCCACCAGGAGCCAGCCATGCAACAACGCCTCGATTACCGGAAGGCCTCTCCGGATGCCTTCAAGGCCCTGCTTCACGTCGAGCACCAGGTCCACCGCAGTGGCCTGGAGGAGCCGCTTCTCGAGCTGGTCAAGATGCGCGCCTCGCAGCTCAACGGCTGCGCCTGGTGCCTCGACATGCACAGCAAGGATGCCCGCGCCGCGGGCGAGAGCGAGCAGCGCCTCCACCTGCTGGCAGCCTGGCACGATGCGCCCTGCTACAGCGCGCGCGAGCGCGCGGCGCTCGCCTGGACCGAGGCGCTCACGCTCGTCGCCACGCACCCGGTCTCCGACGAGATCTACGCGCAGGCACGCCAGCACTTCGACGAAAAGGCGCTGGTGGACCTGACGCTGGCGATCATCGCCATCAATGGCTGGAATCGCCTGAACGTTGCCTTCCGCACCGCGGTTGGCGACTATGTCAGCCCCCACGTCGAACCCGGCAGCTGACCTGTCCCGATGCCCGCCCTCCCCGCCGGCGACAGCCGGCCCGTCTTCATCTGCTCCCCGCCGGCCATCGCGCGCAGCCTGGTCGGCGGTGCCATCCGCCCGTCATGCCCGGGCAATCACCGCCGTGGGGGATGCTGATGGGCCTGCCGCCCAACGGAGAAAGCCTCGCCGACAGGGTGGATCGGCTGGGGATCCCCTCGATCCGCCGGCACATCTTCCTGTGTGCCGATCAATCGAATCCCAAGTGCTGCAGCCACGAAGCCGGCCTGGAAGCCTGGGGCTACCTGAAAAAGCGCCTGACCGAACTGCAGCTCACCGGCAAGGGCGGCATCTATCGCAGCAAGGCCAACTGCCTGCAGGTGTGCATGCACGGGCCCGTGGCGGTCGTCTATCCCGAGGGGGTCTGGTATCGCAACTGCACGCCCGAGGTGCTCGAGCGCATCATCCAGGAACATCTCATCGGCGGGCGGCCCATCGAGGAATTCATCATCGCCCGCATGCCTTCCCGGGCCCCGTAACGGCAGCGGATGCCGGGCTTGGCGGCGTGAAGCGTGTGTCGGGAGGGATTGGCCCGGCGCCCCGGAAAATGCTACCGATGAGAAACCCCGACAGGTGACCTCGGCAGAGCTGCTTCCCGGGACGCCGGACGCAAATTCGGAATTCGTCCTGGCGCGGACCTGACCCGGCCAACCCCTGATGGAGACAGCGCGCGGCGCTCGTTCCAGGCCCTGATGCGGGCCATGAGGTTCGGCTGGCAGGTGAAACGAGTATATACAGACCGTGGGGAAACGGGGTCGATCAATCGACAATCTGACCGTTATTTATCTTGATATCAAAACAGATGCCGGTAAGTGATTGATTCTCCATCCCCGAATATCAATGTTTTTTGTATTATAGCGTCCCGCCCCCGAGCGCCCATCGGGCATCTGCGCAAGACCACCGTATTTCCCCTGTTGTGTCAATAAGCTGACGGGATCATGGGCAGAGACGATAAAAAGCTGAAAAGCACTTTATTTTCAATAATATGAGCACGCAAGGGTCGGGGTTGCAGCCCCCCCTGGCGAGCAGCGGGCCGGGCACGGATGCAGGCCGTGCGGTCACCCGCGGGACGCGGGCAACCGCCGGCCATCAGCCTCAGGCGGGGAAGAAATCGATGGGTTTGGTGGTGGTCACCTCGGCCACATCACGCGCTTCGAAGCGGAACATCCTGACCCGCGTCACCAGCTTCTGCAGCAGCTCGGCATCATCGAGCTCGGAAGAAAGTACCTCGCAGGCGGACACCACGCCGGAGGGCTCGATGGTCAGCTGCAGCACCAGCTTGCCCTGCAACGAAGGGTCCCGTCGCAGCGCGCGGCTGTAGAGCGCGTAGATCGCTCCCTTGTTCTGGTCGAAGACCATTTCGATTTCCTCGCGGCTGCGCGAGGGCTTGCCACTCGCACCGCGGGGGCTGGTATCCGCTGCGGCAGCCATGCCGGCCAGGTTGCTGGTGACGCGAGTGGTATCGCGCCCGGCCAGTCCCCCGCCACCGGTGTTGCGGCTGAGCGCCGCGGTGTTGATGCCGCCACTGCCCTTGCCCGTGTTGGCGGTGATCATGGAGCGTTCGACCTGCGGCGCATCGCCCGTCACCGTGCCCAGCTGGCGACCTGCGGCAAGCTTGGTGCTGGCCTGGGTGTCGCGCAGGGCGGCAAGCTCGTCCTGCATGGCCAGCAGGCCGGTGTTGCGCAGCCTGTGGCGCAGCTCCTCGCGGCGCTCCACCGGTTCAGGACGCGACACCGCGGGCTGCGGCTCGCTCCTCGCCACCCGCGGCTCGGGCCGCGTCTGCGGCTGTGGTTGCGGTTGCAGCCTGGGCCGCTCGACCACCGGTGGCGGCGGGGGCGGTGGCTTGCTCTGCTCGAGGATGAGGTTGACCACGCGTTCGGGGATCTCCGGTGCCTGCAGGCGCTCGGGCTTGACCAGCGGCAGGAAGGGCATCACGAGCGCGACCACCGCATAGACGATGAAGGCATTGCGCAGGATGCGCCGGAAGCGGGCCTCGGCCGGCCCGCCCGCATGCCAGGGCAGCTCGTAGAGTCGATAGGAAAGAACGGCACTCATGGCTATACCGCTTCCTCTCAGGCCGCATCCAGCGGCTGGGCGGCTTCGCGCTCCAGCACGGCCAGCGACACCTTGCCGAAATCGGCGCTGGTGCAGGTGGCCATGACCTTCTTCAGCACGCTGTAGGGCACCGAGCGATCACCCATGATGGTGACCTCGGCGGGCTGCGTCGTTGCCCCGCCAAGCACCCGGGCGCCCTGGCCCAGCAGGGCCGCGCGCAGCGGCTCCATGATGTTGCCCTCCCCGGTCGCGAGCTCGGCCAGGCTGCCCACCAGCTGGCCACCGACATAGATGCTGTCGGGGCTCACCGTGACCACCAGCGTCTCGTGCGGCTTGAGGTTGGAGACCGACTGCGGGATGGTGATGTTGCGGGTGTTCGGCAGGATGTCGGTATCCGAGGTGTGCAACAGCAGGAACACCACGAGGATGACCAGCATGTCGATGAAGGGCACGAGGATCAGCCGGCCCTTGCCGCGGTGCTGCCGCTGGCGATGCTGCCTGAGGCGCGTGGACATCATGTTGGTGCGTCTCCCACGGAGATGTTCGGAAAGAGCTCGGCCCTGGCCCAGCCCAGGCTGCCCGGCAGTTCGTAGACCCGCACCGCATCCATCACCTGCACCAGCACATCGTAGGAGATGGCCGGTGCCAGCAGGATGCTGGCATCCTGCTGCCCGGGATACTGGGTCTTCACCAGCCTGAGGTAGTCGCCGAGGCCCTCGAGGTCGTGGCCCGCCGCGACCCTCGGCAGGTGCTTCAGCATGCCGGCATGGCGGTCGGCCACCTCGATGAACTCATCCTGGACGATCACCTCGAGCTGCAGGCCCTGCGGGAGCACCGGCAGCTCGGCATTCGCGCTCGGCAGGTTGAGCTCGAGGATGCTGACCCGCGAGAACACCGCGGTGAAGATCAGGAAGAACAGCAGCACCACCATCATGTCGATCAACGGCACGATGTTCAGCTCGCCATCCCCCCGCAGGCGCCCGTGGTGCTGGCGCACGCGGCTGACATGCCTCGCGGCGCGCATGGCTCAGGCCATGCCCTGTGCCGCGGCCGCACGCCGGGTCATCACCGGCGCGGCGGAGGCACCAGGGCTGGCAGCGGGCGGCGGCGGGGCCAGGCCGGCACCACGCTCGGTGATGGCATTGACGAACTTCAGCGCCGCCACCTCGAGGCTGTCGATGACCGCGGTGGTCTTCGCCTCGAGAAGCATGTGGAAGAACAGCAGGGTGATGGCAACGATCAGGCCGCCCGCGGTGTTGTTCATGGCCACCGAGATGCTCGCCGCCAGCAGGCTCGCCTTCTCCGCCGGGTTGGCGGTGGAGATGGCGCTGAAGGCGGCGATCAGGCCGACGATGGTGCCCAGCAGGCCGAGCAACATGCCGATGTTGGCGAGCGAGGCCAGGAAGTGGGTGCGCTTGTCGAGCCTGGGGATGACCTCGAGCAGGCTCTCCTCCATCGCCTTCTCGATGTCATCGCGGCGCGCGGCCGTGCGGGCGCGCAACAGGCCGTAGCAGAGCACGTTGCCCAGCGCCGAGGCGGACTGCTCCGCCTGCTTCATCGCCTCGCCGAAGTTGCCGACCCGCAGGCTCGGCGTGATGCGCTCCCAGGCCTGCTGGTTCTCCAGCCGCGTCCTGGTGAGCACGATGTAGCGCTCGATGGCGATGGCAATGCCGGCCACGAACACCGCCGCCATCGGGTAAAGGAAAAAACCGCCGTCACGGAAGAACGCGACGATGAACGAATAGATTTCCATGCAGACAACCTCCAGCTCGATACCATCCCGCGGTGCGGCCACGCCCCGGCCGTACCACCCCGGTCCACGACTCAGCGCCGCTTGCCCGCAGCGGGCCCGTCCTTGTCCCCCGCCGCGTACAATCCATTGAAATAAAGCATCTGTCGGCGAAACACTTCACGGTCCACGGGTGCCAGCACCTCGTCCATGAGGCTGTTCAGCGGCCGCCCGGCCAGCGCTGCCGGCCCGGGTTCCTTCCACGGCACGACGTAGAGCACCCTCGGCAGCTCCTGGTTGCCGCGGATGGCGGTCGGGTCGAGGTCCAGGTGTTCTGCCCCGGTGGCAGCCGCTGCAGGCGCCGCGTCCCGTGGCAGCTCATCCGCCTGCGCTACCACCATGGCGCACAGGCCGAGCAGCAGGCAGTAGGCGACCGCGCGCCTCATGAGCCCGCCTCCTCGAGGCGCACCGCACGCTCGACCGGTTTTACCCGCCGCTGCAG
>JACFNV010000022.1 GCA_019454675.1 Gammaproteobacteria bacterium
CTTCGTGCTCATCTCGTCGCGTGGCGTCACCGACCCGGATCACATCCTCAACCGCCTGTTCGGCAACGTACTGGTCTGGAAGCTCAAGGGCGAGGACTACCTGCGCGCCAGCGGGATCGCCTACACCATCGTGCGACCGGGCGGGCTGCTCAACGAGCCCGGCGGCAAGGGCGAGATCGTCTTCGCACAGGGCGATCCGCCCATGGGCGAGAAAGGCCTGTTCATACCGCGCGAAGACGTGGCAACCATCTGCGTCGAGGCACTGAAACATCCCGAGGCACGGTTTCGTACCGTCGAAATCCACCGGGTGGATGGCACGCCCTCGACAGACTGGAAGGCGCGCTTTGCCGGGCTGAAGCCGGATACGGCTCCCTGAAATCCTTGGAGACGGCTGGCGGAGATTTCCGCCGGCCGTCTCAGGCTTCCTGCAAACGGGCCAGTGCCCAGGCCTGCTCGTGCATCGAGGTGACGCCCTCACCGAGGAAGCGGGGTTCATCGGCAAGGACTTCATTGCGCTCAAGGAGGCTCAGCGCAAAGCGCCCGGCACAGCGCGCCTGCACCTCGGCCTCATCCACCGAGAACGGCGGCCCCTCGATCAGGGGCGGAGCATAGTCGAGCGTCACCAGCAGGCCGCGGGCACCCGGCGGCACGAGGCCTGCGAGATGCTCCACGTAGCGCGCACGCATGTCGGGCGGCAGCGCGATCATCGCCGCACGGTCGTACCAGGCCGTCACCGCACCCACATCCTCCGTACCGATGGCGAAGAGATCGCCGCAGAGGATCTCGATCCCGTTCGTGCTGAAGCGCAGGTGGCTGCCGCGCGCTTCCACCCGCGGCTCGAGCCCGTGCTCGGCGAAGAAGGCCTCGACCGCGATGCGGCTCAGCTCGATGCCCACCACCTCGTGCCCCTGTGCCGCCAGCCAGCCCATGTCGAGGCTCTTGCCACACAGCGGCACCAGCACACGCGAGCTCGCGGGCAGCACCGCATGGTGGCGCAGCAGCATGCCGTTGACATCGCTGCGGTGGAAACCGATGCGGCCCTGCTGCCAGCGTTCGATCCAGAAAGAATGTTCCATGATGGCCCGGGAAGATACCTGATTCGGGGGCAAGGCGGCACCAGCGCCCTTGCCGGACCAGGCTAGCGCCTGAGCGCCATCAGCACCACGCCGGCGGCCACCAGCGCGATCCCCAGCCACTCGCGCCCCGCGGGCCGCTCGCCGAGGAAGATGAAGGCGAACACCGCCACCAGCACCAGGCTCAGCTTGTCCACCGGCGCCACCTGCGCCACGTCCCCCAGCTTGAGCGCACGGAAGTAGCACACCCAGGAAGCGGCGGCCGCCAGCGCCGAGAGCACGAGGAAGGCGAGCGTGCGCCCGGGCAGTGCGAGGGGGTTGCTCCACTTGCCCGTCGCCCACACGAAGAGGCCCAGCAGGCCGACGATGACGAGGGTGCGGATCAGCGTGGCGAGGTCCGCATCGACCGCATCCACGCCGAGCTTGGCAAAGATCGCGGTCAGCGCGGCGAAGGCCGCCGACATCAGCGCCCAGAAGAACCAGCCCGCCGTATCGAACATCAACCTCTCCCTGCCTTGCCCGCCATCGCCAGCCGGACGCCACCGGAGAGGCTACCAGCCATGCATCCGAGCCGCATGCCTGCCCGTGCCCGCACCGGGCATCGGCCGGCCGGCGCGCCTAGTCCAGCGGATGCGACTGCCAGCCCGCGGTGGCTGCGCAGGGGCTGGCGGTGCTGCTGCCGGGGGTGCAATCGGGCGCCTCCCAGCGCACCTCGTAGGCCGGCCAGTAGACCGTGTCGATCTTGGGCGTGAGCACCTCGGTGAAGCCGTTCCAGGTCACCGTGGTGAGGCGCACCGAGGCGCGGTCGGGCTTGTCGCGCACGGCGGCGATGAAGGCGTCGAGATCGGCCACTGGCCGGCCATCGACCTCGGTGATGCGCCGGCCGGCCAGCAGTCCGTAGCGCGAGGCCGGCGAGCCGTAGGCGAAGAAGGCCACGTAGACCCCGTAGGGCTCCACCGCGCGCTGTGCCGCCATGTCGCGGTAGGGCGCCTGCAGCAGCGCGCCGCCCCACATCAGCGCGCGGCGCACGCCGTTGCCATCGAGCGCCACGGTGGGCAGCTCCACCGCCTGCTCGCGGCCATCGCGCAGCAGCAGCAGGCTGACCTGCCCCTTCTGCGCGGCAAGTTCCACCTCGCGCAGGCGGGTCACCGGCCGGCCATCGATGGCCAGCAGCAGGTCGCCCGGCTGCAGCAGCGCCGCGGCCGGCGTGCCAGCCACGGTGCGCTGCACGCTCAGCACCTGCGGGCGGCTGCGGTCGTGGTCCTGCAGGCGGCGCACCCATTCCTCGCCGAGCCCGAGCTCGCGCGCGCTGGCCAGCGTCACCTGCCCCCACTCCGCCTCGAGCGAGTGCAGCGCCCGTCCCTCGCGTGCCAGCCCCAGCATCTCGCGCACCAGGTCCACCGGCACGCCGCGGTTCTGCTGCACGGCTTCGCTGCCGGCGCCCTGGACGGCAAAGGTCGACCACAGCGCCGCCACGTCGCCGCGCTTGTCGAGGATCACGCCATCGATGTCGCGCGGACCATTGACCAGCTCGAGGGTCTCGAGGTTGCTCTCGCGGAAGCGGATGGTGCGCGACAGCGGGTAGCGCAGCGCTTCCACCGAGGCCACCTCGGTGTTGCGGAACACCAGGCTGAAGTCGCGCCGCAGCCCGACCACCTGGACGGCATCGCCGGCATCGGGCACGCGGGTCGCGAGCCTCGCCTCGCGCACCGGGGTGTCGCCAATGGCGGCCGGATCGTAGGCCACCAGCGCCAGGTTGTGCGTGGGGTGCACCCAGGCCACGCGCCCGGGCACATCGAGGTTGCCGCCGAAGGTGATGCGCACATCACCCATGGCCTCGGGTACCGTGTTGCGGTCCACCACGACGAAGCCGTGCGCGGCATCCACCACCAGCCCCGTGCCGTAGTAATGCCGCTCCGCCACCCCGGAAACCGTGTAGGGCATGTCGAAGCTCACCATCACCAGCGAGGCCGCCAGCCGGCGCATGCGCTCGTCGCGCTGCTCGGCAAAGCGCGTGGAGCGCGGTGCCTGGGCGACCGGCGCCGGCCCCGGGGCCAGCGCACGGCAGGGCCAGATGCCGCTGGCGTCGTCGCGCCGGCAGCGGTGCGCGGGGAACCAGCGGCGGTCCATGCGCATCACGCGCAGCTTGCCGGTGCCGGGGTCCTCCAGCACGTGGAAGCGCACCACCGCCTGCTGCTGGTCGGCCAGCGTTGCCAGCACCGCTTCCAGCTGGTCGAGGCTCGCCACCGGCTGGTCGTCGATCGCGGTGATGACCGCCGCCCGCGGTACTCCCGCATTGGCCAGCATGTAGCCGGGGTTGGCGACATAGACCCCGGCGGCGGGCCGGTTGAAGTGGCGTGCCATCTGCAGCGACAGCGGGTGCAGCACCGCATCGCCCGCCTCGAGGTATTCCGCGGGAGCGGCCGCATGCAGGTCCTGCACCTCGATGGCCAGCTCGAGCGCCACCCCGTTGCGCTCCACCGTGAGCGCCAGCTTGCGACCCACCGCCTCGTCGAGGATGGCCTCCAGCGGCACGAACTCGGCCACGTACTCGCCCTGCACCTTGACCAGGATGTCGCCTACCTGCAGCACGCCGTCGGCGCTGCCGCCGGGGATGACCTGGTTGACCACCAGCAGGCCGGTCTGCTCGGGGAAGCGGCGGCGCACCGCGGCCTCGGTGGCATCGCCGAGCCCGAGGCGGTGCAGCTCGTCGAAGGGCTGCTGGGTGAAGATGGCGGACAGGTGGCCGCGGCTGACCGGCCGGCCGGCACGCACCAGTTCCAGCGCGCGGGTGACCCGGTCGAGTGGCAGGAAGAAGCTGCTGGCCGCGGCCTGGCTGCCCCCGGCATTGAGCGCCACCGCGCGGCCCTCGATGTCGATGACCGGCGAGCCCGAGGAGCCGCCCGAGGTGCTCGAGGCTGCCTGCAGGTAGAAGGTGTTGAAGTCGTTGTAGTTGCCGCGGCCGTAATCCGGCGCCGGCCGGCGCAGCCGGGCGATGGTGCCGGAGAGGATCGACAGCTGCTCGCCGGCATCGTTGCCGACCACGCGGATCTCGCGGCCCAGGCGGGCACGCTCGGGGGCCAGCGCGATCTCGACCGGCGTGATGTAGCGCAGCTTCGCCGGATCGTAGCGGAAGAAGCCGAAGTCGTGCACCGGGTCGCGGTACACCGGAGTCAGCTCGACCTCCTCCTGGTTGATGAACAGCGCCTCGGCACGCACCGGGCCGGCGGAGACGACGTGGCGGTTGGTGAGGATCAGCCCGGCACGCGCATCGACCACGAAACCGGTGGCCTGCATCGACTCGTTCCACTCGGTGTCGAAGGCGCGCGTGGCATCCACCTTGATGGCCACCACGCCCGGGGCGATGCGCTCCAGCGTGCGGCGCCAGGCGGCCGACTCCGCATCGTCGCCGCTGTCGGCAAGGCCGGCGACCGGCAGCTGCAGGAGGAGCGCAAGGAACAGGAGGATGCCGAGGGGCAAGCGGGTCATGGTGCTGATGGCAGCCTCCCGGGGCGGCATGGCTCAGAGCTCGATGGCGTGACCGAAGGCAGCCCTGTAGTCGGCTGCCAGCGTCGCCGGCGTGAAGTGGTGGTTCTGCGTGCCCTGGCAGGCAACCTTCAGCGCGCCGATGAGCGCTGCCAGGCGGCCGCTTTCCTCCCAGGACAGGCCGCGGGAGATGCCGTGCAGCAGCCCGGCACGGTAGGCATCGCCGCAACCGGTCGGATCGGCCACCCGCGCTGCCGCCACCACCGGGATGTCGATGCGCCCCTGCGACGTGAAGATCGTCGAGCCCTCGCTGCCGCGGGTGACGACCAGCGCTTCCACGCGGCTGGCGATTTCCTCCAGCGACCAGCCGGTGCGCTCGCTGAGCAGCCTGCCCTCGTAGCCGTTGACCGTCACCCAGCGGGCGCGCCCGATGAAGGCACGCAGCTCCTCGCCGTCGAACATGGGCAGGCCCTGGCCCGGATCGAACAGGCAGGGGATGCCTGCCTCGGCCAGCTGTACTGCATGCTCGAGCATGCCCTGGCGGCCATCGGGCGAGATCACGCCGATGCGGATGCCGGCATCGGTGGGCACGCGGTTGAGGTGCGAGTGCTCCATGGCACCGGGATGGAAGGCGGTGATCTGGTTGTCGTCGAGGTCGGTGGTGATGTAGGCCTGCGCGGTCAGCGTCTCCGGCACTTCGGTGATGCAGCGCTGGTCGATGCCCTGCTCGGCGAGGCGCACCCGGTAGTGGCCGAAGTCGCGCCCCACGGTGGCCATGACCAGCGGCTGCCCGCCGAGCAGCTTCAGGCTGTAGGCGATGTTGCCGGCGCAGCCCCCCAGCTCGCGGCGCAGCTCGGGCACCAGGAAGGCAACGTTCAGGATGTGGATCTGGTCGGGCAGGATGTGGTCGCGGAAACGGCCGCGGAACACCATGATGTTGTCGTAGGCCATCGAACCACAGATCAGCACGGGCACGGGCATTCCTCCGGGGCGGGAATCAGGGGGCGGCCGGCGGGCGCGGCCTGCCGTACCAGCGCAGGTCGAGGTCGCGGGCGGCCTTCACCTCGTCGAGACGGCGCACCGGCGTGCTGCGGGGCGCGGCCTTGATCTCCGCCGCATCATGCAGCGCCAGCTCGCGGATGGCGGCCATCGCCGCGACGAAGCGGTCGAGTTCCTCGAGGCTCTCGGTCTCGGTGGGCTCGATCAGCAGGCACTCGGGCACCAGCAGCGGGAAGTAGGTGGTCGGCGCATGGAAGCCGCGGTCGAGCAGCGCCTTGGCGAAGTCCATCGCCGTGACCCCCGTGTCCTGCGCGAGCCGGCGCAGCGAGATGATGAACTCGTGGCTGGCGCGGCGCGCGGGGAAGGCCAGCTCGAAACCGGCCGCCTGCAACCGCGCCATCAGGTAATTCGCGTTGAGCGTGGCGAAGGAGGACACCCGGCGCATGCCCTCGGCCCCCAGCATGCGCATGTAGACATGGGCGCGCAGCAGGATGCCGGCATTGCCCATGAAGGCCGAGAGGCGGCCGATGCTGTCGGGTCTTTCGGCCTCGCCGAGCCAGGTGTAGCGATCATCGCGCCGGCCCACGATCGGCACCGGCAGGAAGCGCGCGAGCCGCTCGTTGGCCGCCACCACGCCGGCACCCGGCCCGCCGCCGCCATGCGGCGTGGAGAAGGTCTTGTGCAGGTTGATGTGCATCACGTCGAAGCCCATGGCCGCGGGCAGCACCCGGCCGAGGACGGCATTGAGGTTGGCGCCATCGTAGTAAAGCAGCCCGCCGGCCTCGTGGACCATGGCCGAGAGCTCGACGATGCGCCGCTCGAAGACGCCGAGGGTCGAGGGATTGGTGAGCATGATGCCGGCCGTGTCGGGGCCAAGCGCGGCCTTCAGCGCAGCCAGGTCCACATCGCCTTCCGCGTCGGTGGGAATCTCGCGCACCTCGTAGCCGCACATGGTGGCGGTGGCCGGATTGGTGCCATGCGCCGCATCGGGGACGATGAGCACGCGCCGCGCGTGGTCGCCACGCGCCCGGTGGTAGGCGCGGATCATGGCCACGCCGGCAAACTCGCCCTGCGCACCGGCCATCGGCGTCAGCGAGACTTCGCTCATGCCGGTCACCGCCTTGAGCATCTCCTGGAGCTCGTACAGACAGGCAAGGAAGCCCTGGCCATGCTCATCCGGCGCCAGCGGATGGC
Source organism: Gammaproteobacteria bacterium (assembly GCA_019454675.1). GTDB lineage: Bacteria > Pseudomonadota > Gammaproteobacteria > Steroidobacterales > QUBU01. Next base: position 6,753 of record JACFNV010000022.1, read on the forward strand.
GGCCGAGGAAGCCGGGCAGCATGGCCAGGCGGTTCGCTGCCCGCGGGTTGTACTTCATCGTGCAGGAGCCGAGCGGGTAGAAGTGCGTGTCGATGGAAAAATTGAGCTGCGACAACCGGGTGAAATGGCGCACCACCTGCAGTTCGGAAACCTCCGGCAGCCGCGCCGGCTCGCTGCGCAGCGCCGACGCCGGCAGGTCGCCGATGTCCGCCAGGCTCGCCGGCGCCTGCGGGAACGCGCGGCGCCCGGCATGCGAACTCTCGAAGATGACCGGTTCGGGAATCATCACGGGGCCCTCATGCAGCAGCCAGCAGGCGGCCGAGCGTGCTGGCGTAGGTCTCGATGTCGGCCGCGGTGCGCATCTCGGTGGCGCAGACCAGCAGGGCGTGGCCGAGCTCCGGATAGTCGGCGGCCAGGTCATGACCGCCGAGGATGCCCGCTGCCGACAGCGCGTCGAGCAGCGGCGCCAGCGGACGCTCGAAACGCAGCACCGCCTCGTGGCAATAGGGCGCGAAGGCGAGCGACACCCCGGGCAGCGCGCACAGCGCCTGCACCAGGCTGCGCGTGTTGGCATGGCACTGCGCCGCCACGCGCCGCAGCCCCTCGGCACCCAGCAACGACATGTGGATGGTGGCCGCGGTGACCATCAGCCCCTGGTTGGTGCAGATGTTGGAGGTCGCCTTCGAGCGGCGGATGTGCTGCTCGCGCGCCTGCAGGGTGAGCGTGAAGCCCGACCGGCCATCGAGGTCGACGGTGCGCCCGACGATGCGCCCCGGCATCTGCCGGGCCAGCGCGTCGCGGCAGCCGAGATAGCCGAAGTACGGCCCGCCGGAAGACAGCGGGATGCCCAGCGGCTGGCCCTCGCCGCAGGCGATGTCCGCCCCCGCGGCACCCCAGCGGCCCGGCGGCTCGAGCAGCGCCAGCCACACCGGGTTGCAGACGCCGATCACCAGCATGTCATGCGCATGCGCCCAATCGGTCAGCTCGTCCACGGCCTCCAGCGTGCCGAGGAAGCCCGGCTGCTGGATGGCAAGCGCGGCGAAGTCCGCGCCGGCGGATGCCGCCAGCGCAGCGATATCGGTGCGCCCGTCGGCCAGCGGCAGCTCGACGAGCTCGATGCCCTGCCCCTCCAGCAGGTTGCGCGCCACCCGGCGATAGGCCGGCGCCAGCGCACGCGTGGTCAGCACGCGGCGCGAGCGCGACTTGCGGTTGGCCCGCACCGCCATCAGGCAGGCCTCGGCAAAGGCGGTGGCGCCGTCGTACAGCGATGCATTGGCGACGCCGAGTCCGGTCAGCTCGGTCATCATCGACTGGTATTCGTAGATGAGCTGCAGCGTGCCCTGGCTGGCTTCCGCCTGGTAGGGCGTATAGGCGCTGTAGAACTCGCCACGCCCGGCGATCTCCCAGACCGCGGCCGGGATGTGGTGGTCGTAGGCACCCGCGCCGATGAAGCACAGCGGATGGCCATCGGCTGCCGCACGCTCGGACATCAGCCGCGTGATCGCGGCCTCCGGCAGGCCGGGTCCTATGCCCGGCAGGCCCTCGACCTGCAACGCGGCGGGGATCTCGTCGAACAGGGCATCGATGCTGCCCGCACCGACGGCCTGCAACATGGCGCCGACATCTGCGGCGGTATGGGGGATGAACGGCACGACAGGCCCCGCGCTCAGGCCGTGGTGTCGAGCAGCTGCTGGTAGGCAGCCGCATCCAGCAAGTCCTGCGCTGCCGAAGCCGGCTGCAGGCGCAGCAGCCAGCCATCGCCATAGGGGCTGGTGTTGATCCGGCCCGGATCCTGCTCGAGGGCCTCATTGACCGCCACGACGCTGCCGGCGACGGGCACGAAGACATCGGAGGCGGCCTTCACCGACTCCACCACCACGCAGCCCTGTCCCGCGGCCAGCACGCTGCCGACCTCGGGCAGCTCGACGAACACCAGCTCGCCGAGCTGGCGCTGCGCGTGGTCGGTGATGCCCAGCGTCAGCGTGCCATCGGCTTCCTCACGCAGCCACTCATGATCGCGGGTGTACTTGAGCCCGGCGGGTACTGCACTCATGGTCCGGTTTCCTCCACGTCGGTTCTGGATGTTTTCAGCTCAGCAGCACGCGGCCGCGGCGCACGAAGGGCGGGCGACACAACCGTGCCGCCTGGCGTACGCCACGGATCTCGACCTCGCAGGCCCCGCTGGCGCCGATCGGCACGCGTGCCAGCCCGATGGAGCGCCCGATGGTGGGCGAAAAGCCACCACTGGTGATCAGGCCATCGCCCGCCTCGGTGCCGACCTTCTGGCCATGGCGCATGATGCCGCGACCCTCCAGCACGATGCCGCTCAGCATGCTGGCGGGACCCGCCATGCGTTCGCGCTCGAGCGCCTCGCGGCCGATGAAGGCGCGCGCATCCGGCTCCCAGGCCACGGTCCAGCCGAGCCCGGAGACCAGCGGCGAATGTTCCTCGTCCATGTCCTGGCCATAGAGGTTCATGCCCGCCTCGAGCCGCAAGGTATCGCGCGCACCCAGCCCGCAGGGGGCGATGCCGGCGGCGAGCGCCGCATCCCAGAAGGCGCGCCCGGTTTCCACCGGAAGCAGGACTTCCCAGCCGTCCTCGCCCGTGTAACCGGTGCGCCCGATGAAGGCATCCGCCGATTCGACGGCGTGGAATGGCTTGAGCGCCGCTGCAGGCTCGCGCAGCGCGGCGGGCAGCAGGGGCAGTGCCAGCCCGCAGGCCTGCGGGCCCTGCACGGCAAGCATCAGCAGCTCGTCACGCGCCTCGATCCGCACATCCAGCCCGGCCCGCGCCGCCTGCATCCAGGCCAGGTTCTTGTCGCGGGTCGCGGCATTGGCCACCAGGCGATAGGGTGTCGGGGCATCTTCCGCGCGCCGGTAGACGATCAGGTCGTCGATGACCCCGCCCGCCTCGTTGAGCATGCAGCTGTAGAGCGCCTGCCCCGCGACGAGGCGCGCCACGTCGTTGGCCAGCAGGCGGCGCAGCCAGTGCAGGGCATCGGGGCCGCCCACGTCGAGGACCGTCATGTGCGAGACATCGAAGATGCCGGCGTGGCGGCGCACCTGGTGGTGCTCCTCGATCTGCGAGCCGTAATGCAGCGGCATCTCCCAGCCGCCAAAGGGAACCATCTGTCCCCCGGCTTCCACATGGCGTTCAAACAGCGGCGTACGCTTTGGCATCTTCCAGGCCATCCGGATGAAAAAGGGCGGCCGACCGATGGCCGCCGCCCCGTGTCTTCGCCGCCGGGAGGCCAGGCATGCCGACCGGCTGCTCCCGCGGCTACTCCATGATCATGGCCGCCGATCTTACGCGAAGCCATCGCCAATCGCGACGCCGGCAGGCCGGGACACCGGTGGCGGCAGGCCGGACCGCTACGGGTGATCGGGCCCGCGCCTGCCGCCGTCATCACGCACCCATGCCGGCACCTCGCCCTGCCTGCCCATGGCAAAGGCGGCCAGCCGGCGCTTGAGCACGTCGAGATGATCCACGACACCGAGGCCCAGGCCCGCTGCCGTCGCCAGGCCCGGAATGGGGCTGGCAAAACCCGCGTTCAGCAGGGTCATGGCACGGGAGACCGCCGCGTTCTCCCACCGGCGGCTGCGTTCGAAGGCGCGCAACACCACGGCATCGCCGGGATCGGCACCCGGCACGCGCAAGTGCTCCGCCAGTTGCTGGGCAAGGACCGCCACATCCCTGAAGCCGAGGTTCACCCCCTGCCCCGCCAGGGGATGGATGCGATGCGCCGCATCCCCGATGAGGGCAAAGCGCTGGCCGGTGCAGCGCACGGCCTGCCTCGCCACCAGCTCGAACGCCGCCCGTGGCGTGGTCGGGCGCAGGCTGCCCAGCACGCGGCCGGATGCGTTGCCGACCGCCTCGCCAAAGGCCTCCTCGTCCATGGCCAGCAACTCGTGTGCCCGTGCCGACGGGCAGCTCCACACCAGCGACACGCGGCCGTCGGCCAGCGGCAGCAACGCCAGCGGGCCATCGGCCAGGAAGCGCTGCCAGGCGGTGGCCCGGTGGGGCCGTGCACTGGCCAGGTGGGCAACCACGGCATGCTGGCCATAAGGATGCTCGTGCACCCCTACCCCCATGGCCTGGCGCAGCCATGAACTGTGGCCATCGGCGCCGACCACCAGCCGCGAGCGCAGCGGCCTGCCATCCTCCAGCCGGAGGCAGGCCTCATCGGCACCGACCTGCACTGCCTCCGGCCTGATACCGGGCAGCAGCGTCACCGCGCTGCCGGGTGCATGCCAGAGCGCACTGCGCAACGCCTCGTTCTCGATGATGTAGCCAAGCTCTTCGACACCCGCCTCCGCGGCATCGAAGCCGAGGGAGCGGGCGCCATCGGCCGCACCCAGGTGGTGCCAGACGACCATGCGGCGATAGGGGCCGATGCGGCCCGCGGGCAGCAGCGGCCAGGCACCGCAGCGCTCGAGGATGGTGCGCGATCCCGGCGACACCGCCACCACCCGCAGGCCCACCTCGGCGGGCAACACTGCGGCAGCCGCAGGGGCGGCATCCAGCACCGCGATCGACAGCCCGGGACGGCGCGGGGCGCAGAGCGATTCCAGCAGGCGCGCAAAGGCCAGCCCTGCATGCCCGCCACCGATGACGATGACATCGAAGTCCATGGCGTCCCTCACGCGGCCGTTCCCACCAGCGCCTCGATCTGCTCGGGCTCCCTGGGCAGGGCCTGGCTCAGCACCTCGCAGCCCCCGCGGGTGACCAGCACATCATCCTCGATGCGCACGCCGATGCCCTGCCAGCGCCGCGCCACGCCCCGGCTGCCGGCGGCGATATAGATGCCGGGCTCCACGGTCAGCACCATGCCGGGTTCGAGCATGCGCCACTGCTCGCCCACCTTGTAGTCGCCCACATCATGGACATCCATGCCGAGCCAGTGCCCGGTACGGTGCATGAAGAAGCGCCGGTAGCTGCCATCGCGGATGATCGCCGCCGGACTGCCCTCGAGGATGCCGAGGCGGCACAGCCCGCGGACGATGGCATGCACCGCGGCCTCGTGCGGTTCGTTCCAGTGATTGCCGGGAACCACCGCCGCGACCGCCGCCTGCTGGGCCTCGAGCACCACCTCGTAGATGGCCCGCTGCTCGGGGCTGAAGCGCCCGTTGACCGGCCAGGTGCGGGTGATGTCGGAAGCGTAGAGCTCCGACTCGCAGCCGGCATCCACCAGCAGCAGCTCGCCATCCTGCAGCTGGCGGTTGTTCGCCGAGTAGTGCAACACGCAGGCGTTGGGGCCCGAGCCCACGATCGGCAGGTAGGCGGGCTGCATGCCGTGGCGGCGGAATTCATGCAGGTACTCGGCCTCGATCTCGTATTCGTGCAGCCCCGGCCGGCAGCGGGCCATGGCGCGGCGATGGGCACCGGCGGCCACCGCCACCGCACGCTGCAGGCAGCCGACCTCGGCACGGCTCTTGTACAGGCGCAGGTCGTGGAGCATGTGCCCCAGCGCGATGAATTCGTCGGGGGCATGGGCCGCCGCCAGGCTGCCCCGCCTGCGCAGCATCGCCACCCAGCCGATCAGCCGTGCATCGAACTCGGGGTTCACGCCCAGCGTGTAGTGCACGCGCTCGGCCTGCTCGATGAGGCCGGGGAGGATGTCGTCGACATCGCCGATGGGGAAAGCATCGTTCGCGCCGAAGTCGGACACCACCCGTTCCGGCCCGCTGCGGCTGCCTTCCCAGGTCTCGCGCTGCGGATCGCGGTCGCGGCAGAAGAGAATGTATTCGCCCTGCGGGCGCCCGGGCGCGAGCACCGCGATCGACTCCGGCTCGTCGAAGCCGGTGATGTAGTAGAAGTCGCTGTCCTGGCGGTAGGGATACTCGACGTCCCGGTTGCGCAGCCGCACCGGGGCGGCGGGCAGGATGCCCACCCCGCCCAGGCCGATCATCTGCATCAACTGGCGCCGACGCCTGGCAAACTCGCTGGCCTTCACCGCGCGGATCAGTGCAGGTGGTCGCAGCCGCCGGCGCTGCGCACGGCATGCAGCTCATCGAAGAGGAGCTGGGCACCCACGCGCACGAACTCCACCAGCTCGGTGTAGGCGATCTCGTCCTCGGCATCGGGCTCGGCCTGGTCAAGCGTTGCCCTGGCAATCTCGGCCAGGTCGGCGATGATCTCCCGGACGGTGTCGCCACCGAGGATGGCGCGCGCCGCCGGCGTGGTGGCGACCTCCCCGAGGCCGGCCAGGAAGCCGCCGCACCAGCCCGCCAGTGCCTCCGTGCGCTCGGCGAGCAGTTGCTCGTCGGCGGGCAGTAGAAGCGTGAAGCGCATGGCGCCCTCGGCCAGCACCTCGCAGCTCAGCGCCGCCATGCCGCCCAGCAGCTCCAGCGCCGCCGCCTGCGCGGTGCCAGACGTCCCTGCCAGGGTGGCAAGCCAGGCATCGGCCGCGCGCTCGCCCAGCACGCAGGCCAGGCCGCACAGCTCGCCATGCGCCTCCGCGGCACCGGTGCCGATGCCCAACTCCTCGAGGGCCTCCGCGACCCCGGCAAAACCTGGCATGCTTTCGCTGATCATCCCTGTCAGACCGGTCGTATCCCGGGAACCCGCATCATCGGACAAGCCTGCGGGCGGGCCGCCATCCTAGCGCATCGGGGCCACGACCGGGCATTTGACCGTGGCTGGCGGCCCACACTATATTTCAGCGATGAAGGAAGAAGACGAGAAGTCCTTTGGCGAAGAGCTGGAACGGCTTGGCAAGCGGCTGGATGACCTCGTCATTACCTGCAACCAGCTCAAGGAAGAGAACCACTCCCTCCGCCAGCGCCAGGACGCCCTCATCGCCGAGCGCGCCAACCTGCTGCAGAAAAACGAACAGGTCCGCGCACGGGTGGAAGCCATGATCGGGCGCCTGAAGAGCATGGAGCAAGGTGCATGAGCGAAGCAGTGCGGGTCAACATCAGGATCCTCGAAAGGGACTACCAGATCTCCTGCTCGCCGCAGGAGCGTGCCGCCCTGCTCGAGTCGGCGGAGCTCCTCAACACGCGGATGCGCGAAATCCGCGACAGTGGCCGCGTCATGGGGGTCGAGCGCATCGCCGTCATGGCCGCGCTCAACCTCGCCAACGAACTCCTGCACTCCCGCGAGCGCGGCGAGGTCCTCGAGACCAAGGCAAAGGCCCGGGTGCGCGCCATGCGCGAGCGCGTCGAGGGTGCCCTGCAATCCAGCCGCCAGCTGGAACTCTGAAGACCCGCGCTGCAAAGGCTGCGGCGCGTCGCGTTTTCTCCCGGCACTCCCCGTATAATCGGTCGCGGCGTTTCCTGCGGTGTTCGAGCAGAGCTGACTGCTTTCGACCCTTAAATGCACTTCAGGGATCCGGCCAACCGGCAGCCTTGTGCATGACCGCCACGAGCGGAAAGCCTGTCCTGCCACGGCCTGTCCCACCTTTCGCTCGGGTCCGAGGGCGACGGTTCGATACGGCACAGGCGGGAACGCCACTACCTGATGCCCCCTGCCAGCCCCACCGGGGAAGCCACGGATGAAGGCGCTGCGTACAGCCATGCGCCAGCGTCGCGCCACGCTGCCACGACATGTCGTTGCCGCCCACTCGGCGCGCATTGCCCGCAGCCTCTGGCAGCTGCCTGCGATGGCGCGCAGCCAGCGCATCGCCGCCTACCTTGCCATCGCCGGCGAGGTGGATTGCATGCCCTTCATGCGGGCGGCCCTGGCACGCGGACGCGAGGTGTACGTGCCGCGGCTGCACGGGCAGCACCTGCGGTTCGCCCCCTGGCATCCGGGCGCGGCACTCGTCGACAACCGCTTCGGCATCGCCGAGCCGGCGCTGCCGCACGACGAATGCCTGCATGGCATGCAGCTGGACGTAGTGCTGATGCCGCTCGTCGCCTTCGATCCGCATGGCCGGCGTCTCGGCATGGGCGGCGGTTTCTATGACCGCAGCTTCGCCTTCATGCGGCAGCGCCCGCGCTGGCACCACCCATTGCTCATCGGCATGGCACACGAGTTCCAGCGCGTCGATCTGCTACCAACACAGCCATGGGATGTCGGCCTGCATGCAGTGGTGACGGAGCATGCCGTGCACCTGTTCTGAACCGACAGGAAGTCTTGTCCGGATGCCTGCGCTTCGATGCCTCGAACCGTTGCCTGCATCGACCGGATCTGCGATCTCGTTCACGGCAATTGCCTACACCAATCGCTGGTATTTTGCATTCGCTTGTATATACTAAATTGCGGTTACCCCGACAGGAGACCATTGTCATGGCGAAGAAGAAGGCTGCTTCGAAGAAGAAGGTTGCTTCAAAGAAGGTCGCAAAGAAGACCACTGCGAAGAAAGTCGCGAAGAAGACCACAGCAAAGAAGGTTGCCAAGAAGGTCGCAAAGAAGACCACCGCGAAGAAGGTTACCAAGAAGAAGGCAACCAAGAAGCGCTAGCAAGGGCTGGCGCAGCTTCCAAGAAGGAAGTGATTGCAGAATGTGCCCGCCTTCGGCGGGCACATTTTTATCCGGGATACGCCATCCGCCCAGCGTGACGCCGGCCACACCCCGGCAACGATAAACCACTATCATCTGCCACCGGACTTTGGTGTCCCTTTCACCACCGGGGTATGCACATGAATCAGGGCCTGAAGAAGCAGCAGGCGGCGGACGCGGCCATCGAACTCATCGAACCGGGCATGAGCCTCGGGGTCGGCACCGGCTCGACGGTCAATTGCTTCATCGACAAGCTGCCCCGGGTGGCCGATCGCATCGCCGCGGTGGCAGCCAGCTCGCACGAGACCAGGCGCCGGCTCGAGGCCGCCGGCTTCACGGTGTCGGAGCTCTCCGAGACGGGTGACCTCGACCTCTATGTCGATGGCGCCGATGAAGCCAACAAGCACTTCCACCTGGTCAAGGGTGGAGGCGGCGCACTGACCCGCGAGAAGGTGCTGGCGGCGGCATCCCGCCGCTTCGCCTGCATCATCGACGACTCCAAGTGGGTGGCCACCCTCGGCAAGTTTCCGCTGCCGGTCGAGGTGGTGCCGATGGCGCAGTCCTACGTGGCCCGGCAGATGGTCCGTGCCCGCGGGCAGCCCATCCTGCGCAAGGGCTTCGTCACCGACAACGGCAACGCCATCCTCGATGTGCACAACCTGGCCATCACCCACCCGCTCGACCTCGAGACCCGCTTCAACCAGATCGCGGGCGTGGTGACCGTGGGCATCTTTGCCCACCGGCCGGCCGACATCATCCTCATGGCGACCGACGCGGGCATCAAGCGCTTCGACCGGCGCTGAGCAACCGCCACCCGGCGGGCCGGGTACCGGGCCGACAGGTTTCAGCGCATCTCCCTCCATCGGCACCAACGAAAAAGCCCACCGCGAGGGTGGGCCTTTTGCCGCCATGGACTGGCTGGGGGACTAGGATTCGAACCTAGGTTAACGGAGTCAGAGTCCGCTGTCCTACCACTAGACGATCCCCCAATGACCGGGCGCGGATCGTGGGCGGGGACGAATCCCGCCAGCCCCGATCAGCGCTTCGAGTACTGGGTTGCGCGGCGGGCCTTGCGCAGGCCGACCTTCTTGCGCTCGACCTCGCGCGCGTCGCGGGTGGCGAAGCCGGCCCGGCGCAGCGGGCTGCGCAGGCTCTCGTCATAGCTCATGAGCGCCCGGGTGAGGCCATGACGGATGGCGCCGGCCTGGCCGGTCATGCCGCCACCACTGACCGTCACCTTGACGTCGAAGTTGTCGCCCAGCTGGGTCAGCTCCAGCGGCTGGCGCACGATCATCCTGGCGGTCTTGCGACCGAAGAACTCGTCGAGCGAGCGGTCATTGACGGTGATCGTGCCCTTGCCTGGGCGGATGAACACGCGCGCCGTCGAGCTCTTGCGCCGGCCGGTACCATAGAAAGCCTGGGTAGCCATAAATTTCAACCTGCAGTCAGGATCAGATCTCGAGCGGCTGGGGCTGCTGGGCAGCATGCGCGTGCTCGCTTCCCGGGAATACCTTGAGCTTGCGCAGCATGGCGGCGCCGAGCCTGTTCTTCGGCAGCATGCCCTTGACGGCGATGCGCAGCGCCCGGTCGGGTGCGCGATCCATCAGCTGCTGCAGGCTCTCGGACTTCAGGTTGCCGACGTACCCCGTATAGCGGTAGTAGGTCTTGTCCTGCATCTTCTGCCCGGTGACGCGGATCTTCGCGGCATTCACCACGACGATGTAGTCGCCGGTGTCCACATGGGGCGTATAGATGGGCTTGTGCTTGCCGCGCAGCCGACGCGCGAGCTCGGAGGCCAGCCGGCCGAGCGTACGCCCCTCGGCGTCCACCACGTACCAGCCACGCTTCACTTCTTCCGGCTTGGCAGAAATCGTTCTCATGAGCCTGTCTGCAAGATAACTGGGGCCCGCGCCGACCGCGGGCAGAAGGCCGGCCATTTTAATCCGCCGTCCCGGTCTTTTCAACGGCAACCGGCCCCGCGGGGTGCGCCACCCCTCAGAACTTGTATTCCAGCGAGATCGAGGACTGCTTGTCGGTCTTCTTGGTGCCCGGCAGGACATCGGTGTTGTGCTTGGCCAGGTAGCCCAGCACCAGCGACACATTGCCGATGATGCCCGCCTTCAGCTCGGTCAGCGACTCGATGTAGGTATTGTCCGAGCCGATGCTGCTCGACACCTTCTGGCTGAAGAGTGCCGTCTCGCTGATGTGCCACAGGTAGTCGCCGCCCAGCCTGCCGACCATCTCGTTGTTGCTGCTGCCGTCGTTGAGCTTGGCCTGGGTGGCACCGAGGCCGGCCTCGAGGTTCAGCTCGTGGGTCTCGTTGTGGAACACCCGCCAGCCAAGGCCGACCGCCTCGAAGATCTGGTGGTCATAGGCGCTGAAACGGTCCTTGTTCCATTCCGCCAGGCCAAAGGTATAGATGATCTCGTTGAGGTCGTACTTGGTCTTGGTCTGGACCTTGTAGGCCTCCGAGCTGGTCTTGTTGTCCTGGCTGCTGCCGAGCGCGGTGGCCAGCCCGCTGTGGTGCCAGCGGTCCCGGTCGTAGAAAACCTCGCCCTTGAAGTTGCCGGTCGTGCTCCTCGAGTTGCCGCTGACCGCCACATAGCCTGCCGCGACGCTGCCCGACCAGCCATCATCCGCACCAGCGGTACCCACCAACAAGAAGCAGCCAAGCGCTGCAGAAACCATTGCTTCGCGCATGCAGACACCTCCCCAACAGCTTTCGGAATCCAGGGGATCCGCAGGACCGGACCGCCCATGGGCCCGGATCGAGGCGGCGCACTCTAAACTGGCACCCCGGACGACGCAACACCGCGCCTGCGGATGCCTATTTTCCCGATGGCGGCCGGACCTGCGCCGGGGCCTTCCGCCCCGGCCGCGCGCAGCCTTGTGACCAGCCTCACATTTCCGGCAGGCGACTTGACATACTTCCGGCCATTGGCCCTTACACTGGTCCGCAATTCAACATATCGCCATGCCGCAAGTCTCGTGGCGAGTGTAGATTCGATCTGGGTTGTTGTTGTTTGTCTCGAGGGGAGGGTGAGCCAATGGCTGCCAATGGAAAGATGCTGAGTGACATTCCGGCCATCAACCGGTTCCTGACCTACTGCCGCGTGCGCACGATTCCGGGGAAGACGGTCATGATCCACGCGGGTGACGAGCCCGACACGCTCTACTACATCACCAGCGGCTCGGTCGAGGTCATGATCGAGGACGAGGATGGCAACGAGATGGTGCTGGCCTACCTGAACAAGGGGCAGTTCTTCGGCGAGATGGGCCTGTTCAACGAACAGCCGAGCCGCAGCGCCTGGGTGCGCACGCGAGTCTCCTCGGAGATCGCCGAGATGCGCTACGACCGCTTCCGGCAGATCGCCAGCGAGAGCCCGGGCCTGGTCTTCGAGCTGGCCACGCAGATGGCCACGCGCCTGAACCGCACCAACCGCAAGCTGTCCGACCTCGCCTTCGTCGATGTCACCGGGCGGGTGGCCCACGCCATCCGCGACCTGTGCAACGAACCCGATGCCATGACGCATCCGGATGGCATGCAGATCAAGGTGAGCCGCCAGGAGCTCTCGCGCCTGGTGGGCTGCTCGCGCGAGATGGCCGGCCGGGTGCTCAAGGTCCTCGAGGAAGAGGGCCTGGTGTCGGCCAGCGGCAAGACCATCGTGGTCTACAACGTGCGTCCGCAGCAGAAGGTCCGTGCGGTGCCGAGCCCGGCCACCACGACGGCGACGACTGCGGCGGCGATGGGCAGGCGCTAGCCGCGCCAGGCAGCCCGCGGCTGGCGGCGGTCGCTGCCCTCAGGCGGCGGCCGCCAGCTGCTCGCGCATGGCGCGGATGGTGGCGGCGTAATCCGTGCTGCCGAAGATGGCCGAGCCCGCCACGAAGGTATCGGCCCCGGCCTCCGCCGCATCACGGATGTTGGCCGTCTTGATGCCCCCGTCCACCTCGAGGCGGATGTCCCTGCCCAGCGCATCGATGCGCCGGCGCACCTGGCGCAGCTTGGGCAGCGCCGAGGGAATGAAGGACTGGCCGCCAAAGCCCGGGTTCACCGACATCACCAGCACGAAATCCAGCTTCTCCAGCGTGTAGTCCAGCCAGTCGAGCGGCGTGGCCGGGTTGAGCACCAGGCCGGCCTGGCAGCCATGGCTGCGGATCAGCTCGATGGTGCGGTCGACATGCTCGCTGGCCTCCGGATGGAAGCTGATCCAGCTGGCACCGGCGGCGGCGAAATCCTCCACCAGCCTGTCCACCGGGCGCACCATCAGGTGCACGTCGATGGGCGCCTCGATGCCGTGCTTGCGCAGGGCCGCGCAGACCAGCGGACCGATGCTCAGGTTGGGCACGTAGTGGTTGTCCATGACATCGAAATGGACCTGGTCGGCGCCGGCATCCAGCACGGCGCGGACCTCCTCGCCAAGGCGGGCAAAATCCGCGGAGAGGATGGAAGGAGCGATCAGCGGCGTGTTGCGGGCCACACTGGCCTCCTGCAGACGGGTCTCAACAGAGGGTAGCACGGGGCTGCTAGCGGAAGCCGCGCAGCTCGCGCACGGCCTCGTAGGCAGCGCGGATTTCGCGGGTCCGCTCCTCGGCGATCTCGCGCATCGACTCGGGCAGCCCATGGGCCGCCTGCTTGTCGGGATGGTACTGGTTCATCAGCCGCCGGTAGGCGGTCTTGACCTCGCGGTCGCTGGCGCTGGGCTGCACGCCCAGCACCTCGTAGGCCTGCGCCAGGGTATCGCGCGGCGTGGCATGCGCCCCACCCGCTCCGGCCCTGCCACCCGCCTCCCCCTGGCCGCGGCGCAGCCGCAGCAGCGCCTCGATCTGGGCGAGCGCCAGCGCGCCGAAGCCCAGTCCTGCCGCCACGCGCCCCAGCAGGAGGCGCTCGGCCGCGCTGATCTCGTCGCCGATGAGCGCCATCTCCACCTGGATCTCGAGGAACAGCCGCAGCAGCTGCGGCTCGCTGCCGCAATGCCGGCGCAGGCGCGCCACCTGCGCATCGAGCGGGTAGGAGGGATCCTTGCCGGCGTTGAAGAACTGGATGGCCAGCTGGCGCTGGCGCTCATCCAGGCGCATGCGCTGCATGACGCCCCGCGCCGCCGTGATCTCCGCCTCCGACACCCGCCCATCGGCCTTGGCAAGGTGCCCCATGATGGCGAAGGTGGCCTCGAAGAACACCCGCTGGCGTTCCGCCGCGTTGCTCGGCGGCGGTGCCCGGCCACGGAGCCCGCGATCGAACTGGTGGCCGAGGATCACGCCCACGGCGGCACCGGGCAGCCGCGCCGCCAGATAGCCAAGCACACCGCCAGCCAGTTTTCCGATCCAGGCCATCGCACACACATCCGTACAGCACCCGCCGGGCGCCCGGGTTAACCGGCCGCCGGCAGGGGCATACAATAGCGGGCCTGCAGTGTAACCGGACGATAAATGCACCATGAGCAAGCAAGCCGCGGAAATGGCCCTTTTCGAATCCCAGCTGAGCGGACTCAACCGCATCAGCCAGGGCAAGGTGCGTGACATCTACGTGGTCGATGCCGACCATCTGCTGATCGTCACCACCGACCGGCTCTCCGCCTTCGACGTGGTGCTGCCGGCGCCGATCCCCGGCAAGGGCGAGGTGCTGACCCAGCTCTCCAACTTCTGGTTCCGGCGCATGGCGTCGGTGGTGCCCAACCACCTCACCGACCGGCGCGCCGAGGACCTGGTCGCCGACCCGGCCGAGAAGGCCATGCTGGCCGGGCGTGCCATCGTGGTGCGGCGCCTGAAGCCGCTGCCGATCGAGGCGGTGGTGCGCGGCTACCTGATCGGCTCGGGCTGGAAGGACTACCAGGCAACCGGCGCCGTATGCGGCATCCCGCTGCCCAAGGGGCTGCCGATGGCGGCCCAGCTGCCCGCCCCCATCTTCACGCCGGCGACCAAGGCAGCCATCGGCGAGCACGACGAGAACATCAGCTTCGCCGAGATGGAGAAGCTGGTGGGCGGCGAGCTGGCGCGCCGGGTCCGTGACCTGTCCATCGAGATCTACACCCGTGGCGCCGAATACGCACGCAGCCGCGGCATCATCATCGCCGACACCAAGTTCGAGTTCGGCCTCGACGAGGCCGGCCGGCTCTACCTCATCGACGAGGTGCTCACCCCCGACTCCTCGCGCTTCTGGCCGGCGGCGGACTACCGCACCGGCATCAGCCCGCCGAGCTTCGACAAGCAGTACGTGCGCGACTACCTCGAGACGCTCGACTGGAACAAGCGGGCGCCGGGGCCGGCCTTGCCGGCCGACATCGTCAGGCGCACCAGCGAGAAGTACCGCCAGGCGCTCGAGATCCTGACGCAGCCGGACTGAAGCCCGGGCATGGTGGGCTACCGTCGCGGCCACGGCAGGACAAGCCCGATGCGGGCGGCGCGGCCTTGAGCATCACGCGGCTCATCGAGGGCTGGCTGTGGCACCCGCGCTGGCTCGGGCTGCCCGCGCTGCCGCGGGCGGGGCTGGTGCTGGTCCGCTATCTCTATGCGCTGCTCCGTGACGTCGTCCTCGGGCCGCTCACGCTGCATGCCATGGGCCTGGTGTACGTCACGCTGCTGTCCATGGTGCCGCTGCTGGCGGTGAGCTTCTCGGTGGTGAAGGCCTTCGGCTTCCACCACCAGCTCGAACCACTGCTGTTCGGCTTCCTCGAACCGCTGGGGGACCGCGGCGCGGAGCTCACCGCCAAGGTGCTGGCCTTCGTCGACAACGCGCAGAGCGGCGTGCTGGCCGGCGTCGGCCTGCTGTTCCTGTTCATCACCGCACTGTCGATGGCGAGCCAGATGGAGGGCAGCTTCAACCGCATCTGGCACGTGGAGCAGCCGCGCAGCATCGGCCGGCGGGTCACCGAGTACCTCTCGGTGATCCTCGTCGGGCCGGTGGTCATGGTCACCACCATGACGCTGATCGCCGGCCTGCGCAGCAACACGCTGGTGCAGACGCTAGGCGACTCCCCGCTCGGCATCATCAGCGGCATGCGCGGCGAGATCCTCCCCTACGTGCTGGTCTGCCTCGGCTTCTCGCTGGTGTACTGGTTCGTGCCCAACACCCGGGTGAGGGCGCGCTCCGCGCTGGCCGGCGGGCTGCTGGGCGGCATGATGTGGGCCGCCACCGGGGTGCTGTTCGCCAGCTTCGTCGTCAATGCCGCCGCGACGATCAGCATCTATGCCACCTTTGCCATCGTCATCAGCGCGCTGTTCTGGCTGTACCTGTCATGGCTGATGCTGCTGATCGGCGCACAGTTCGCCTTCTACGTGCAGCACCCCGACTACCTGCGGGTCGGCTACCGCCCGGCGATCACCGGCACCGGGCAGGAGGAGGCCACCGCGCTGGCGGTGATGGTGCTGGTGGCGCAGGCCTTCCGCACCGGCGAGCGCGCGCTGACGCCCGCCGACATCTCGGCGCGCACCGCGCTGCCCGGCCTGGCGCTGGGACCGGTGATCGGCCGGCTGGAAGCCGCCCGGCTGCTGGTGCGCACCGGCACCGAGGGCCTGCTGCTGCAGCACGATCCGCAGAGCCTGCCGCTCGCCGACATCATCCGCGCCGTGCGCCAGCCAAAGGCCACCGACATCGGCGAGGAAGTGCGCTGGCCGGTGCCGATAGGCAGGCTGGCCGTGGAACTCGATGCCGCGATGGATGACAGGCTGGCGGGACGCAGCCTCGCGGACCTGGCAAACGCGCAGGAGCAGGACCCGTCCTAGCTCCCGGCGATGGTCATCTCGCGCACCAGGATGGAACCGCTGCGGATCGCGCCGCGCAGGTCCACGTCGCCGCCGATGGCGATGATGTCGCGGTACATGTCGCGCAGGTTGCCGGCGACGGTCACCTCGCTCACCGGGAAGCGGATGCGGCCGCCCTCCACCCAGAAGCCGGTAGCACCGCGCGAATAATCGCCGGTGACGGGATTGATGCCGCTGCCCATCAGCTCGGTCACCAGGAAACCGGTACCGAGCTCCGCCAGCAGCTCGTCGAAGCCGGGTGATCCCGCGCTGCTGGAGACCACCAGGTTGTACACGCCGCCGGCATTGCCGGTGCTCTGCATGCCGAGCTTGCGCGCCGAGTAGCTGCCGAGGACGTAGCCGCGCACCACGCCGGCCTCGATGAGCTGCCGGTCCGCAGTGGCCACCCCCTCGCCGTCGTAGGGGGCGCTGGCCAGCGCCTTCGGCAGGTGCGGGCGCTCGTCGATGCCGACATGATCCGCCAGCACCCGGGTACCGAGGCTGTCGAGCAGGAAGGAGGCACGACGGTAGAGCGCCCTGCCGCTCAGCGCACCGACCAGCGGCGCGAGGAGGCCGCGCGCCAGGCGGGCCGGGTAGAGCACGGGCGCGGTACGGGTATCGATCTTTCTCGCGCCGAGCCGCGCCAGGGCGCGCGTGGCGGCCTCGCGGCCGACCGCGGGGGCGGCCATCAGCTCCACCGGGTCGCGCGCGGTGGTGAACTCGTAGTCGCGCTCCATCTCGCTGCCATCGCTGGCCAGCACCGCGCAGGACAGGCTGTGGCTGCTGCTGCGGTAGCCCTCGAGGAAGCCATGGCTGTTGCCGTAGGCGCGCGCGCCATCGCGGCTGCCGACGCTCGCCCCCTCGGAGTTGGTGATGCGCGGATCATGCTCCAGCGCCGCCGTCTCGCAACGGGTGGCAAGATCGATGGCCGCCGCGGCATCCATCGACCAGGGATGCCAGAGATCGAGATCGGGGATATCGCGGGCCAGGCGCTCGGGGTCGGCGAGGCCCGCGCAGTCGTCCTCCGCTGCATGCCGCGCCAGGCTCATCGCCTTGCGCACCGACTCCTCGATGGCGGCCGGCTGCAGGTCGGTGGTGCTTGCGCTGCCCTTGCGCTTGCCGAGGTAGACCGTCACCCCGAGGCCCTGGTCGCGCTGGTACTCGAGCGTCTCCACCGACCGCATGCGCACGCCCACCGAGAGACCGGTGTCGAAGCTTGCGCTGGCCTCCGCCTGCGAGGCGCCGAGGCGGCGCGCCAGCCCGAGGACCTCGGCCACGCAGGCCTTGAGGTCGCCGACATCGTGTCCCCTGGAATGCTTGCTCATGATTGCCCGCCGTGCCCGATTGCGGGGCATTCTAGCAGGCCGGCATCCCGGTCCCGCAGGTCGCCGGTGCTATGATGAGCGGCCTCGGACAGGCAAAGGCAAAAGGAATCCGGTACATCATGGCACCACTGGTTGGCATCCTCATGGGCTCGCACTCGGACTGGGAAATCATGTCGCATGCCGCGGCCACGCTCGACAGGCTCGGCATCGCGCACGAGGTGAATGCCATCTCGGCGCATCGTGCGCCCGATGCCATGGCGGAGTACTGCGAGAGCGCCCGCGGGCGCGGCCTCAAGGTGCTGATCGCCGGCGCCGGCCTCGCCGCCGCCCTGCCCGGCTGCGCTGCCGCCAAGACGCCGCTGCCGGTGCTCGGCGTGCCGCTGCCCTCGCCCGCGCTGGGCGGCATGGACGCGCTGCTCTCCATCGTGCAGATGCCGCCGGGCATCCCGGTGGGCACGCTGGCCATCGGCAAGGCCGGGGCCATCAACGCCGCGCTGCTGGCCGCCGCCATCCTCGCGCTGGCGGACGAGGGCATCCGCACGGCGCTCGACGACTATCGCAACCAGCAGACCGAGAAGGTGCTGTCGAAGACCGATCCGCGCACGGCCTGAAGCCGCCGGGACTCAGGCCGCCCCGGCGGTACCGCCCACCGTCAGCCCGTCGATGCGCAGCGTCGGCTGGCCGACCCCGACCGGCACCGACTGCCCGTCCTTGCCACAGGTGCCCACGCCCTCGTCGAGCGCCAGGTCGTTGCCGACCATCGACACCTTGTGCAGCACCGAGGGGCCATCACCCACCAGCGTGGCATCGCGGATCGGCGCGCCGAGCTTCCCCTTCTCGATGAGATAGGCCTCGCTCGCCGAGAACACGAACTTGCCCGACGTGATGTCCACCTGCCCGCCGCCGAAGTTGCTGGCATAGATGCCGCGCTCCACCGAGGCGATGATCTCCTCCGGAGCATGCGGCCCGGGCAGCATGTAGGTGTTGGTCATGCGCGGCATCGGCAGGTGCGCGAAGGACTGCCGCCGGCCGTTGCCGGTGGGCGCCATGCCCATCAGGCGCGCATTGAGCTTGTCCTGCATGTAGCCGGCCAGCCGGCCGTTCTCGATCAGCACCGTGCACTGGCTGGGCGTGCCCTCGTCGTCGATGTTGAGCGAGCCGCGGCGCGACGGCAGGGTGCCGTCGTCGACGATGGTGCACAGCTCCGCGGCCACCTTCTCGCCCATGCGCTTGCTGAAGGCCGAAGTGCCCTTGCGGTTGAAGTCGCCCTCGAGCCCGTGCCCGATGGCCTCGTGCAGCAGCACCCCGGGCCAGCCCGGCCCCAGCACCACCACCATCTCGCCCGCCGGGGCGGGCACCGCCTCGAGTGCCAGCAGCGCCTGGCGCACGGCCTCGCGACCATAGCCCAGCGCACGTTCCTCCTCGAGGAAATACTGCAGGCTGACGCGGCCACCGCCACCGGCCTGCCCCTGCTCGCGCCGGCCCTTGTCCTCGACCAGCACGGAGACGCTCATGCGCACCAGCGGACGCACGTCGGCGGCCATGACGCCATCGCTGCCACAGACCAGCACCACCTCGTGCGCCGCCACCAGGCTGGCCATCACCTGCCTGATGCGCGGATCCAGTGCCCGGGTGGCCCGGTCCACCTGCTGCAGGAGCGCCACCTTCTCGTCATCGGCGAGCGAGGGAATCGGATCCAGCGGCAGGTAGAGCCGGTGCCCGTCGCGTGGCGACCAGGCCTGCACGGCTCCCTGCCGGCCGGCACAGGCGATGGCGCTCGCCGCATCGGCGGCCTGCATCAGTGCCGGCACGATGATCTCGTCCGAATAGGCAAAGCCGGTCCTGTCGCCGGTGACGGCGCGCACGCCGACACCCCGCTCGATGCTGTGGCTGCCCTCCTTGACGATGCCATCCTCCAGCGACCAGGCCTCGTGGCGCGATGACTGGAAGTAGAGGTCCGCGGCCTCGACGCCACCACGCAGCAGGCTGTGCAAGGCACGCTCGAGGTCGCGGTCCTCGAGCCCGGCGGGCGCCAGCAGCGACCGTCGTGCAAGCTCGATGGCATTCTGCGATGTCATGGGTGATTCAACTCCGTATGGCAGGCTTCAGGGTGCCGGGGCAGCCTGGAGGCGGCGGTGATCCAGCACCGGGAAGTCGGTGCGCAGGCGCTGCAGGTAGGCCTGGTCCAGTGCCGCGCTCACCACCCCGGGCGTGCTGCCCGCCTCGGCGAGCACTTCGCCCCAGGGCCCGATGACCAGCGAGTGGCCATAGGTGCGCCGGCCGCCGGGATGCTCGCCGCCCTGTGCGGCGGCAACCACATAGGCCAGGTTCTCGATGGCCCGCGCCTTGAGGAGCACGTGCCAGTGCGCCTCGCCGGTGCGGCGGGTGAAGGCCGCCGGCAGCGCGAGGATGCTGGCGCCGCGCGCCTGCAGGCCGCGGAACAGCTCGGGGAAGCGCAGGTCGTAGCACACCGCGACGCCGAGCACGCCAAAGGGCGTCTCCAGCGCGAGCAGGCCGTCACCGGGCATGGTGCGCGTGGACTCGCGGTAGGCCTCGGTGCTGCCGGGTACCTGCACATCGAAGAGGTGCATCTTGTCATAGCGCCCGACGCGCCGGCCCTGCTCGTCCCAGACGATGCAGGCCGCAAAGGAACGCCCGCTCTCGGCGCTGCGTATGGGGATGGTGCCGCCGACCAGCCACAGGCCGCAGGCACGGGCGGTGGCCGCCAGGAAGTCCTGGATGGGTCCCTCGCCATCCGCCTCGGCGATGCCGGCACGGGCGCCCTCATCGGCCGACATGAAGGCAAAGTTCTCCGGCAGCACCGCCAGCCGTGCGCCAGCCCGGGCCGCCTCGTGCAGCAGCCGCCGGGCTGCCTCCAGGTTGGCGGCGACATCATCACCCGAGGTCATCTGCAGGGCGGCGAGTCGGACGGTGTTCATGGTTCTGCCAGGGGTTGCTGTGGTGCCGGCTGGGGAGCATTCG
>JACFNV010000023.1:0-9735 GCA_019454675.1 Gammaproteobacteria bacterium
AGCCCTGCTCCCTGCTCACATGGTCTCCAGTGCCCGGATGCCGAGCAGCGCGAGGCCCCGCGCCAGCACCGCCTGGCTGGCGCGGACCAGCGCGAGGCGTGCCTGCGTAGTCGGCGGGTTGGCGGGATCGATGACGATGCAGTTGTTGTAGAAGGCGTTGTAGCTGCTGGCGAGCCCGTGCAGGAAGCGCGCCACCTCGTGCGGCTCGCGTTCGCTGGCGGCGCGCTCCACCGCGGCGCCGAAGCCGCGCAGCGCCATCACCAGCCCCCATTCCTCGTCGGCGAGCGCGCCGGGCCATTGTGCCGGGGGGGTGCTGCCGTCCCCCAGCCCCTGTTCGGCGGCGCGGCGGAAGATGCCGCACATGCGCGCATGCGAATACTGCAGATAGGGGCCGGTGTTGCCCTCGAACTGCAGCACCGTGTCCCAGTCGAAGCTGATGTCCGAAAGTCGGCGTGAGGAGACATCGAAGTACAGCAGCGCCGCTTGTCCCACGCTCTCGCTGACATGGTCCAGCTCGGCTGCCGAAAGGCCGGGGAAGGCGCGCGGATTGGCCGCCGACTTCGCCTCGCGGATGCGCCGCGCGCGATCGCGTGCCTCGTCGAGGACGTCCTCCAGCCACACCGCCTCGCCCTTGCGGGTGGACATGCCGCGCACGTAGCCGAAGCTCACGTTCTCGCAGGCCTCGGGCCACGGCTGCGGCCATTGCTCGGCCGCGGCCAGCAGCTTGAGAGCCGCGAAGACCTGGGCAAAGTGATCCTCCTGGCGCGAGACCACGTAGATGTTGGCGGCGAAGGCGTAGCGCTCCCAGCGGTCGATGGCCTCGGCGCAATCGCGTGCGGCATAGGTGGAGGCGCCATCGGACTTGCGCAGCATCAGGGGGGCGATCTCGCGCCCCAGCACGCCGCTGACCTGCACCACCAGCGCGCCCTCCGACTCTTCGGCAAGGCCGGCGCGCACGAAGCGCTGGATGGTGGCCTCCACCAGCGGGTTGACCGCCGCCTCGCCATCGTAGTTGTCGAAGCCGATGCCGAGGCGCTGGTAGGTCTTCATGAAGCCCGCCAGCGAGAGCTCGCGGAAGCGCTGCCACAGCGCGGTGATCTGCGGGTCGCCCTGCTCGAGGCGCAGGAACAGCTCGCGCGCCTGCTCGCGCACGCCCGGGTCGGCCTCGCTCGCGCGGTGGGCGCGCACGTAGAGCTCGACCAGGTAGTCGATGGCCCGTTCGCGGAGCAGCTCTTCTTCGCCCCACTGCTGCCAGGCATGGATCACGAAGCCGAATTGCGTGCCCCAGTCGCCGATGTAGTTCTTGCGCAGCACCGGGTGGCCGCGGAAGGCGAGGATGCGGGCCAGGTCCGCGCCGAGGTTGGTGGAGCGCAGGTGGCCGAAGTGGAAGGGCTTGGCGATGTTGGGGGCGGAGAAGTCCAGCACCACCAGCGCGCCTGCGCCGGCGCGGCTGCCGCCGTAGCCCTCCGGATCGGCCAGCACCGCGCCGAGCACCCGGCGCGCCACTTCCTGGCGATCGAGGTGGATGTTGACATAGGGGCCGCTGGCCACCGCGGAGGCAATGAGCTCATCCGGGGGGATGGCTGCCGCCAGCTCCGCGGCGATCTTCGGCGGCGCGGTGCGCAGCGTCTTCGCCAGCTGGAAGCAGGGAAAGGCCAGATCGCCCATGGCCGGATCGGGCGGGCTGCCGAGCAGCCTGGCGATTTCGTCGGCGCGCTCGGGCGCGTAGTCCAGCGCGGCGCACAGCACGCGCGCGATATGGGAGGTGAAGGGCATGGGCGAATTCTAGCGGCGCAGGCGCAGGAATACAGGATTCAAAACAGCTCGAGCGGGTCCACGTCGAGCGACCAGCGGATGCGTGCCGCGGCGGGCAGCACAGCCACCTCGCTGCGCCAGGCAGCAAGGAAGCGCTGCAGCCGGCCGCGGTTGCCGGCCTCGACGAGCAGCTGCGCGCGATAGCGCCCGGCGCGGCGCTCCATGGGTGCCGGTGCCGGCCCGAGCAGGCGTATGCCGGCCGTGCCGCAGGCCTCGCCGGCGGCGCGTGCCTGGCCGAGGAAGTCCAGCGCCGGCGCGCGCGAGGGCGCCTCCGCGCGCAGCATGGCCAGGTGGCTGAAGGGCGGCCAGCCGGCGGCGCGGCGCTCGGCGAGCGCGGCCTCGGCGAAGCTGTCATAGCCCTCGCGGATGAGGGCCTGCAGCAGCGGGTGCTCGGGAAACAGGGTCTGGATGTAGACCTCACCGGGCTTGCCGGCGCGACCGGCGCGGCCGGCCACCTGCACGAAGGTCTGCGCCAGCCTTTCCCCGGCGCGGAAGTCGGTGCCGAACAGGCCCTGGTCGGCGTCGATGATGCCGACCAGCGTGACATCCGGGAAGTCGTGCCCCTTGGCCAGCATCTGGGTGCCGAGCAGGATGCGGGCGCGCCCGCTCGCCGCCTCTTCCAGCCGGCGCTCCACCTCGCCACGGGCGCGCGTGGTGTCGCGGTCGATGCGCACCAGCGGGTAGCCGGGGAACAGCCGCATCAGCGCCGCCTCGAGCCGCTCGGTACCCTGGCCCACCGCATGCAGTTCCCCGCCGCAGGTAGCGCAGCGCTCGGGCACCGCGCGGCTGGCGCCACAGTGATGGCAGCTCAGCCGCGCCTCGCGCCAGTGCAGCACCATGCGCGCATCGCAGCGCCGGCACTCGAGGCTCTGGCCGCAGCCCGTGCACATGAGCGTGGGCGCATAGCCGCGGCGGTTGAGGTAGATGAGCACCTGGCCCGCGTCCTGCAGGTGGCGATCAATGGCGTCGATCAGCGGCTGGGTGAGGCCATCGTGGACCAGGTGCCGGCGCAGGTCGACGAGCTGCACCCCCGGATGGCGCGCACCGGCGGTGCGCTCGGGCAGGCGCAGGCGCCGGTAGCGCCCCGCCTCGACGTTGGCGAGGCTTTCCAGCGAGGGAGTGGCCGAGCCGAGCACCACTGCCATGCCGAGCTGGTGCGCGCGCCACACGGCGATGTCGCGCGCGGAATAGCGGAAGCCGTCCTGCTGCTTGAAGGAGCCGTCGTGTTCCTCGTCGACCACGATCAGCCCGGGTTGCGGCAGCGGCACGAAGACCGCCGAGCGCGTGCCGATGATGATGCTGGCGCGGCCGTCGCGGGCGCGCTGCCAGGCCTCGAGGCGCTGCAGGTCGCCCAGCCCCGAATGCAGGCAGACGATGCCGGCATCGGGGAAGCGCCGGCGAAAGCGCGCCAGCAGCTGCGGCGTCAGCCCGATCTCGGGCACCAGCACCAGGCTCTGCCGGCGTGCGGCCTGCATGGTGGCGATGCAGCGCAGGTAGACCTCGGTCTTGCCGCTGCCGGTCACGCCCTGCAGCAGGAAGGGCTGGAAGCCGCTGCTGCCGTCGATGGCGGCGATCGCTTCTGCCTGCGCGGGGGTCGGCGTGGGCAGCGCCTCGGGCATCGCGGCCCCTGCGCTCTCCCCAAGGTCCACATGCCGGCGTTGCGCCAGGCCGCGGCGCTCGAGCTCGCGCATGGCGGGCCGCCAGCGGCTTGCCAGCGCCAGCAGGGCGGTTGCGTCGAGACCACCGTCGCTGCCCGCCAGGGCGTCCAGCAGGCGCGCCTGTACCGGTGCGCGCGCCAGTTCCCCTGCCTGCAACGCCGCATGGCCTGCCGGGGTGATGGCCCAGACTAGGGTGCCGGTTGCGCCGTGATGCCCCTGGCGCAGCAGCCGTGGCAAGGCCGCGGCACAGACCTCGCCCGGTGGGTGCTGGTAATAGCCGGCGGCCCAGGCCAGCAGCAGGAGCAGCTTGTCATCGAGCAGGGGCTCCGGATCGAGTGTCGACAGCACCCGTCGCAGGCGCTCCCCGGGCACCGCGGATTCCCCCACCACCTCCAGCACGACGCCGACGCGCTGGCCCCTGCGGAAGGGCACCAGCACCCGCTGCCCGGGCTGCGGGCAAGGGCCCTGCGGCGCCAGGTAGTCGAAGGCGTCCATCACCGGTGCATCGATGGCGACCCTGAGGATGCGCTCGGTGCTCAAGGCATCTCCCTGGCGCGGGCCTTTGGCGCCTTGCGTCATTTATCCACAATTCCTGTGGATAAGTCTGTGGACAGCCGGCTGCGGAGAGATCGAAAGCCGCAGCAAATGGCGCTTATGACAAGCTGATTATTTTTTGCTCTTTCCTGTTTTTTCTTTATATTACAGATAATTACAGATCTATCTTTCAGCATGATGGGGAATGGTGCTCTAACAGCATCATTTTGGCCTTTGATGTGAATAACTGCCGTTGTCAAGTGGTGTGCGAGTGCCAATCCGTTGACGAAGGCAGTATTTTCCATGCCATGCATGAGCCGGGATCCTGTCGTGCGGGGCTTGACCCGCCATGGAAACTGCTGGTCCGGTGGGGAAAAGGGCGCCGGACAGACCACTCATCATGGAGCGGTTCCCGGTGCAGGCAGGGCTGCGCGCATGCCGTGCCCGTCCCGCCGGCGATGTCCCCTGGTGTCATTCCGGATGCGAGGCTGGGCCCGGTCCGGGTCTGGTGCCGCCGCTCGACGACCTCCTGTTGTGCCCGTGCATTTTCCGCAATCGCATCGCCGATCACCAGCGGCGCGGCGGTCCGCCGCGGGCGGATCCCGGCCGGACACGCCTGCCCCAAGCTGGTTATCATTGCCCGCCGACACCCGCGCGCAGCGTCGCCAGGTGCCGTTTCCGGGCCTGTGGTCCGTCCTGGTGATGAGGTTGCCATGTCGCTGATGATTGGGGTTCCACGCGAGGTTTTTGCCGGCGAGAAGCGTGTCGCCACGGTACCGGAGGTCGTCGCGAAGCTGATCAAGCTGGGTTTCGCGGTCGGCGTGGAGAGCGGTGCCGGCGCGGCTGCCGACTTCAGCGACGAGGCCTATCGCGAAGCCGGCGCGCAGGTGCTGGATCGGGCCGGGCTGTGGGCGGCGGCCGACGTGGTGTTCAAGGTGCGTGCGCCCGAGGCGGCTGAAATCGCGCTGATGAAGGAAGGCGCCACGCTGGTCGGCTTCATCTGGCCCGCGCAGAATCCGGAACTCATCCAGCAGCTCGCCGCCCGCAAGCTCACCGTGCTGGCGATGGACAGCGTGCCGCGCATCTCGCGTGCGCAGAAGCTTGATGCGCTCTCTTCCATGGCCAACATCGCCGGCTATCGCGCGGTCATCGAGGCCGCCCACCACTTCGGCCGCTTCTTCACCGGGCAGATCACCGCGGCCGGCAAGATCCCGCCGGCGAAGGTGTTCGTCATCGGTGCCGGCGTGGCGGGGCTTTCCGCGCTGGGTGCCGCGGTCAGCCTCGGCGCGGTGGTGCGCGCCAACGACACCCGCCCCGAGGTCGCCGACCAGGTGAAGTCCATGGGCGCGGAGTTCGTGCCGGTGGAATACCAGGAGGAAGGCAGCGGCGTCGGCGGCTATGCCAAGGTGATGAGCGAGGGCTACCAGAAGGCGCAGCTCGCGGTGTTCGCGAAGCAGGCAGCCGAGGTGGACATCATCATCACCACCGCGCTGATCCCCGGCAAGCCCGCGCCCCGGCTGATCACCGCCGAGATGGTGCAATCGATGAGCCCGGGCAGCGTGATCGTCGACCTTGCCGCCGAGCAGGGCGGCAACTGCGAGCTGACCGTGCCCGGCGAGGCGGTAGTCCGCCATGGCGTGACCATCATCGGCTACACCGACCTGCCGAGCCGCCTGGCGCGCCAGTCCTCGACGCTGTATGCCAACAACCTGCTGCGGCTCACCGAGGAGCTGTGCAAGGCGAAGGATGGTCGCCTCGACGTGGATTTCACGGACGAGGTCCTGCGCGGCACCACCGTCATCAAGGCGGGCGAGGTCACCTGGCCACCACCCGCGCCGAAGCTCTCCGCCGCGCCACCCGGGCCGAAGCCCGCTGCGGTGCCGGTGGCCAAGCCCGCGGACGAGGCCGGCAAGCCCATGTCCGCCGGCGCGCTGGTCGCGGTCTTCGGCATCGGTGCGCTGCTGCTCGGCCTGATGGGGTTGTACGCGCCGGCGTCCTTCATGGGGCACTTCACCGTCTTCGTGCTGGCCTGCTTCATCGGCTACATGGTGGTGTGGAACGTCACTCCTTCGCTGCACACCCCGCTGATGAGCGTGACCAATGCCATCTCCAGCATCATCGCCGTGGGCGCGCTCATCCAGGTGGCCCCGCCGCTGAGCGCGGAGGCTGCTGCCGGGCGGCCCGCGGGCTGGATCCTCGGGCTGGCCTTCCTCGCGCTCGCGCTGACGGCCATCAACATGTTCGGCGGCTTTGCGGTCACGCAACGCATGCTGGCGATGTTCCGCAAGTAAGGGGGCGGGCACATGTCATCCAGTCTCGTTGCCGTGGCGTACCTCGGCGCCGCCATCCTCTTCATCCTCAGCCTCGGTGGCCTCTCCAATCCGGAGACCTCCCGCCGCGGCAACCTGTTCGGCGTCATCGGCATGACGCTGGCCGTGCTGGCCACCGTGCTGGGGCCGCGGGTCAGCCTGTCGGCCGGCCTGCCGTGGATCATGGGCGCCATGCTGGTCGGCGCCAGCATCGGCCTGTATGCGGCGCGCACGGTCAAGATGACGCAGATGCCCGAGCTCATCGCGCTGATGCACAGCCTGGTGGGGTTGGCCGCCTGCCTGGTGGGCTTCGCCAGCTACATCGACACCTCGATCGAGTTCAGCGGCGCGGAGCAGAGCATCCATCAGGTGGAGATCTATGTCGGCATCCTCATCGGCGCCGCCACCTTCTCGGGCTCGATCATTGCCTTCGGCAAGCTGTCCGGCAAGATCGGCGGCAAGCCGCTGCTGCTGCCCGCGCGCCACTGGCTGAACCTGCTGGCGCCGTGCTGCTGGGCGTGCACATGATCATGGCCATCGGCGGCGCGGACATGCCGGTGGTGATCTCCATGCTCAACAGCTACTCGGGCTGGGCGGCGGCCGCCACCGGCTTCATGCTGTCCAACGACCTGCTGATCGTCACCGGCGCGCTGGTGGGCTCCTCGGGCGCCATCCTCTCCTACATCATGTGCCGGGCCATGAACCGCCATTTCCTCAG
This sequence comes from Gammaproteobacteria bacterium, assembly GCA_019454675.1. Lineage (GTDB taxonomy): Bacteria > Pseudomonadota > Gammaproteobacteria > Steroidobacterales > QUBU01. Next base: position 7,035 of record JACFNV010000023.1, read on the forward strand.
CGTCATCGCCGGCGGCTTCGGCAGCGGTGGCGGCGCTCCCGCGGCGGCCGGCGGTGCCCAGCCGGAGGGCGAGATCACGCCGATCAGCGCCACGGAAACCGCCGAGCTGCTGCGCTCCTCGCAAAGCGTGGTCATCGTGCCCGGCTACGGCATGGCGGTGGCCCAGGCCCAGCACGCGGTCTACGAGATCACGCAGGTCCTGCGCGAGCAGGGCGTCGAGGTGCGCTTCGCCATCCACCCGGTGGCCGGGCGCATGCCGGGGCACATGAACGTGCTGCTGGCCGAGGCCAAGGTGCCCTACGACATCGTGCTGGAGATGGACGAGATCAACGATGATTTCCCCGACACCGATGTCGCCATGGTGATCGGTGCCAACGACATCGTGAACCCCTCCGCGGAGGATGACCCCTCGAGCCCCATCGCCGGCATGCCGGTGCTGGAGGTGTGGAAGGCGAAGACCTCCATCGTCATGAAGCGCTCCATGGCCTCCGGCTATGCCGGCGTGGACAACCCGCTGTTCTACAAGGACAACAATCGCATGCTGTTCGGCGATGCGAAGAAGATGCTCGACGAGGTGCTGACCGCCCTCCGCGCCTGAGCATTGCGGCCCGGACTCCCGCCCGGGCGTCCTCAGCCTCCCGGGGGGGCGGCGCGGCGCCGGGGACGAAAGCCCGCATGCTTGGTGGGCGCCGAGCTTTGCAGGTCGGGCGAGGCCAGCTGGTCGAGCGCGCGGATGACGGCGCCCATGTCCGTGCCCTCGCGCCAGCCCATGTCCGTTTCCGCGGCTGCGGCCATGCCTTCTTCCTCGGCGACGGACAGCTCGGCGCAGTCATAGGCCCAGCGGGAGAGGATCTCGACTTTCTGCCGCGAACTCAGGCGCGAGTCCTCCACCACTTCTTCGGGGGTGTCGAAGATCGAGGCGGGATCGGACAGCGCCCGCTGGTAGATGTCCTTGTCGGTCATGACGAGCCTCCACTGGTCTTCTGGGCCTCGTCCATCGTGGCCAGGGCCAGGGTGGAATGCGCGTAGGCGCCACCGGCGCGCATCTCCGCCGCGACCCAGATGGCTTCCATCAGCTCCTGCGGCGTGACGCCATGGCGCAGCGCCGCCTTGGTGTGCCCCTTGATGCAGTAGGGGCACTGCGTCACGTGGGCCACGGCCACCGCGATCAGCTGCTTGGTGCGAGCCGGCAGCGCCCCGTCGGCAAAGACCTGGCGGCTGAAGGCCTGGAATGCCTGCTCGGTCTCGGGTGCCAGCGAGCGTCGTTGCGCGGCGATGCCGGGGGAGGAGGGTGGATAGAGGGGATCGCTCATGACGCTGCTCCTTGGGCCGGGATCATGCCCCCTAACATGCGCCCGGCCTGGCATCGATACAATGATGCGCCGTGGTGTTGCCCGTGTGGCGGTGAGGAGAAGGCGGGATGGGACGCTCGAGAATGTACGGAACCGCTGCGCTCGTGCTGGCCCTCGTGGCCGCTTGCGCCACGGCCGGCGAGGGGCTGCTGGAGGAGGCGCGTGGCGTTGCCGGGAGCGTGCCGCCACGGCTGCTTGCCGTGTTGCAGGAAGAGATGGCCGCGGGTGGCCCGGAGGGCGCCATCGGTGTGTGCCGCGACAAGGCCCCGCAGCTGGCGCAGGAGGCCTCGGAGCGGAGCGGCTGGCAGGTGCGCCGCGTCAGCCTGGGGAACCGCAACCCGCGGGCGGTGCCCGATGCCTGGGAGCGCACGGTGCTGGAGGATTTCGACCGCCGGGTGGCGGCGGGCGAGTCCCCTGCCGGCATGGAAAGGGGCGAGGTCGTGGCGGAAGCCGGCGTGGACTACTATCGCTACATGATGGCGCTGCCGGTGCAGCCGCTGTGCCTGGCATGCCATGGCAGCGAAGCGGGTCTCGGCCAGGCCGTCCGGGACAGGCTTGCCACCGATTACCCCGACGACAGGGCGACCGGCTACGAGCTCGGCCAGGTCCGCGGCGCCATGACGATCAGGCGGCCGCTCTGAGCCCGGACTTGCGCAGAATGGGCCGGCAGGGCGGCCTGGAGACACCGGAGAGTCGTTGGACCGGAAAATTTTTTCGGGTTTGCCGCAAGGAGCGGCCAGCCACCCAGACCCCGATTCTCCGGCCTGGCCCGCACCCCGCCGCCAATCTCGACTTTACTTGAGAAGGTCATGCCAGGTGTCCGCGATGATGGCCCTGTTCATGGTCTGATGCCCCGGGTTCACGGCGCCCGGCATGTCTCCGGTCCGGTTTCCGGAAGGCCGCCTGCGGCCACTCCCTCCGGCAGCCGATATCGAACTGCGTCACAATCTGCGCGCGAGGGGAGAGATGGCGCTTGCCAAGCCCGGTGCCGTCAGGATAATTCGGCCCCACGGTTCTTGATCAAGGGCAAACCTGCCGAAAGGCAGCGACGCAAAGCCTCCGGTCCGTGGATGGGCGTCCAGGATAGCGGGGTTGCCGGAACCAGGCTCGGGGTGCCTCTGCGGAGGGGCAGCAGGGCCTGCTCGGGGTACCCGCATCCAGCCCGGCATCACCACGCGACCTGGGGTTGCTAAGGGGCGGTCTCAGGTATGAATTCACTTATGATCTCGTGGACTCACCGCTTTGCGGTGCTGGTGCTTGCCGCCATGCTGACTGCCTGTGGCGGCGGTGGTGGCGATGATGCAGGCGGCCAGTCTGCCCAGCCACCCACCAATCCCGGTACCGTGCAG
>JACFNV010000023.1:9751-26787 GCA_019454675.1 Gammaproteobacteria bacterium
ATCAGCGGTGCACCGGCAAGCTCGGTGGTCGCCGGCCAGGCCTACAGTTTCACGCCGACGGCCTCCGATCCCGAAGGCCAGCGGCTCAGCTTCTCGATCACCAATCGCCCCAGCTGGGCCACCTTCAACACCAACAACGGCACGCTCTCCGGCACGCCATCAGCGGCGAATGTCGGCACCTACAACAACATCCGCATCAGTGTCAGTGATGGGCAGGCGACCGCCCGGCTGGCGGCCTTTGCGATCACGGTCACCCAGCCGGCCAACCGCGCACCTGCCATCAGCGGCACGCCGTCCGCCTCGGTGGCCACCGGCCAGGCCTACAGCTTCACGCCCACGGCCTCCGACCCGGATGGCCAGTCGCTCACGTTCTCGATCCAGAATCCGCCGTCCTGGGCCAGCTTCAACACCAGCACCGGGCGGCTTTCGGGCACGCCGTCGGTTGCCAACGTGGGTACCTACAGCGGTATCCGCATCAGCGTCAGCGATGGCCAGGCCACCGCCTGGCTGCCGGGTTTCACGATCACGGTGGTCCAGGCCAATCGGGCGCCCACCATCAGCGGCACCCCGGCTACCTCGGTGACCGTCGGGCAGGCCTACAGCTTCACGCCGACGGCCTCGGATCCGGACGCTGGGCAGACCCTCCAGTATTCCATCACCAACAAGCCGGGCTGGGCCACTTTCAACACCAGCACCGGGCGGCTTTCGGGCACGCCGTCATCGGCCAACGTGGGTCCCTACAGCAATATCCGCATCAGCGTCAGCGACGGGACGCTCAGCGCCAGCCTGCCTGCCTTCTCGATCACGGTGGCGGATGTGCAGACCGGCTCGGCTACCCTGAGCTGGCAGCCGCCCACCTCCAACACCGATGACTCGCCGCTCACCAACCTGGCCGGTTACCGGATCTACTACGGCACCAGCGCGCAGAGCCTCGGATACACGGCGGTGGTGTCCGGCAGTGGTGCATCGAGCTATGTCATCGAGAATCTCTCGCCCGCCACCTGGTATTTCGCGGTCACCGCCTACAACAGCGACAACGTCGAGAGCAGCCGCTCGGCGGTGGTGAGCAAGACGATCCAGTGAGCTACCGCTGAGCGCGCACGACCGCTGGTCGTGCCGGCCAGCCGGCGGCGTGGTCACCGGTCGCCGCGAGGCTGCTGCTTTCCGCGCAGCCTCCACCGGGCCCCGGACCGGCGGGAGTCCGCTTCCCGCCGGGGCTGGTACCATGAGCGGCAGCCGATATCGGCTGCCGTCATCCCCTGCCCCTCGCAGCCGTTTCCGGGAGGGCGGCAGAAGCTGCCCGCGGCAGTTGCGCCTGCCGCCCCGGCGTGGGCGAGCGCTGAATCCGTGACCATGATCGGCGGCATGCAGCATCATTTGTGCGAGGCTGCGCGGGCATTTCCTGCAGGCCACCCAACCTTCGTCATCGAGCCCTGAGCATGTGCGGAATCGTCGGCATCGCGCTTACCCCCGGCGCTACGGGCGCCTCGCTCGAGGATGTGCGCCGGATGGCGGCAACGATCATCCACCGCGGCCCGGATGACGATGGTTTCTACAGCTCCGACGAGGTGATTATGGGCATGCGCCGGCTGTCCATCATCGACCTCGGTGGTGGCCACCAGCCGATCGCCAATGAGGATGATTCGCTGTGGCTGGTCTGCAACGGGGAGATCTACAACCACCGCGAGTTGCGCACCGAATTGCAGCATGCCGGCCATGTCTTTCGCACCCACAGCGATGTCGAGGTCATCCTCCACCTGTACGAGGAGCATGGCGACGCCTTCCTGCAGAAACTGTCCGGCATGTATGCCTTCGCCCTGTGGGACGTGCGTCGCCGGCGCCTGCTGGTGGTTCGCGATCGCCTGGGGCAGAAGCCGCTCTACTACCACATCGGTGGCGGCATGCTGAGCTTTGCCTCCGAGGTCAAATCGCTGCTGGCAGCCACCAGCGTCCGCGCGCAGGTCGATGTGCAGGCGTTGCAGGAATACCTGTCCCTGGGCTATGCCGTGGCGCCGCGGACCATGTTCAAGGGGGTTGCCAAGCTGCCGCCGGCCACCATGCTGGTCTGGGAGCCATCGGGCTGGCGCCTCGATACCTACTGGCAGGCGCCCGAGGCGACGAAATCGGGTATCAGCGAGGCGGACTGGTGCGCGGAGATACGCGCCGGACTCGAGCGCGCGGTGCGCGAGCAAATGGTCAGCGACGTGCCCGTTGGCGCCTTCCTGTCCGGCGGCATCGATTCGAGCGCCATCGTCGCGCTCATGGCGCGGCACAGCGGGCAGCCGGTCAACACCTATTCGATCGGCTACGGTGGCTCGGGCACTGCGGAGTACTACAACGAGCTGTCCTATGCGTCGGCTGTCGCCAGGCGCCATGGCACCCGGCACCGGGAGATCCTCGTCGCCCCCGAGGTCAGCTCGCTGCTGCCCATGCTGCTGTGGCACGTCGAAGAACCCATTTCCGACAGTGCCGTCATGACCACCTACCTGGTGGCCGAGCTGGCTGCGCAATCGGTCCGCGTCATCCTTTCCGGGGTCGGTGGGGACGAGCTGTTCGCGGGCTACCGCCGCTACCTGGGCGATACCTACAACCGCCGCTACGAACGCATCCCCGCCTGGCTGCGCACGCATGTGATCAGCCCGCTGGCCGAGGCGCTGCCGAGCGCGCGCAGCAGCAGGGTGATGGACCTGGCCCGTTATGCCAAGCAGTTCGTGCGCTCGAGCGAGCTGCCCTGGCCCGAGCAGTACCGCCGTTACATGGAGGTCTGCTCGCGCCAGCGCCTGGCGGCGCTGCTGCTGGCGCCGGTCGCGGGCAGCGATGGCTTCGATCGTATCGCGGCCGAACAGACGGCTGCCGATCCGCTCCTGCGACTGCTGCGCATCGACCTGCAGACCCAGTTGCCCGAAGACCTGCTGCTGCTCACCGACAAGGTGACGATGGCGGCTTCGCTCGAGTGCCGGGCGCCCTTCCTCGACCACCAGCTGGTGGAGCTCGCCGCGCAGATACCGGCAGAGATCAAGATGCCCGCCGGCAGGCTCAAGCACCTGCTCAAGCAATCGCTGTCCGGGCTGGTCTCCGACGAGGTTCTCTACCGCCGCAAGCGGGGCTTCGGTGCCCCCATCGGCGCCTGGCTGAAGACGGAGCTGGCGCCCCTGCGCGGGCGTTTGCTCAGCCGCCAGGTGATCGAAGGGCGAGGCCTGCTCGACTGGCCCGCGGTCGCACAGCTGCTGCAGCTGCATGATGAATCGCGGGAGGACTTCACCGATCTCTTGCTGGTGCTCATGAACGTCGAGCTCTGGTGTCGCCTGTTCATCGACGGCCGCGATCCCGCCGATGTCGGTGGCGAGCTGGCCGATTCCCTGGCCGCATGATGGGTGCCGCCCCGCCAGCTGCCGTCGCCGCGGACAGGCCTCGTCCGCTGGTCGCGCATATTCTGTTCCGCTTCGATTACGGCGGGCTGGAGAACGGCATCATCAACCTGGTGAACCGGCTGCCATCCGGAGTATGCGATCACGCAATCATCGCGCTGACCGAGGCCACCGCCTTCCGGGAACGCATCAGCCGGCCCGGGGTGCAGGTGCATGCGCTGGGCAAGCGGTCCGGCAAGGACCCTGGCGCCTATCTCCGCCTGTGGCGCCTGCTGCGTCGCCTGCGCCCGGACATCGTGCACACGCGCAACATCGGCACGCTCGATTGTGCCCTGGTGGCGTGGCTGGCCGGTGTGCCGGTGCGCATCCACGGCGAGCATGGCTGGGATGTCCATGATCCGGATGGCACCAATCCGCGCTATCTCCGGATCCGGCGCATCCTCGGCCATCTCGTCAGCCGCTTCGTGACGGTCTCGCGTGATCTTGCCGAGTGGCTGGTGCACAGTGTCGGCATACCGCCTGGCAAGGTGCAGCAGATCTGCAACGGCGTGGACACCGGGCGCTTTGCACCCCGCGCGGATGGTGGGCGCGAGTGCCTGCCGGCGGAGTATTTCCCGGATGACTGCATCGTCGTCGGCACGGTGAGCCGACTGACCGCCATCAAGGATCCGCTGAACCTGGTCAGGGCCTTCATCGAGGTGCGCCCCGTCCTCGTCGCCGAGGGGCATGACCTGCGCCTGGCGGTGATCGGCGACGGGCCGTTGCGCGGGGAGGTGGAGGAGGCGCTTGCCGCAGCCGGCATGCAGGATCATGCCTGGGTGGCAGGCAGCCGGGATGACATCCCCGGGCTGTTGCGCGACTTTGACATCTTCGTGCTTGGCTCCTTGCGCGAGGGCATCTCGAACACGGTGCTGGAGGCCATGGCGAGCGGGTTGCCGGTCATCGCGAGTGCCACCGGCGGCAATCTCGAGCTGGTCGATCCCGGTGCCAGCGGCGAGCTGGTGCCGCCGGGTGATGTCGCTGCCCTTGGGCGGGCGCTGTGCGCCTATGCACGCGATGCCAGGCGGCGCAGCGCGCACGGCGAGGCGGGGCGCCGGCGGGTGGTGGAAGGGTTTTCCCTGGACAGGATGGTAGACGAGTATGCGCGCTTGTATCAGCAGTGTTGCACGCAGGCAGGGAGGTCGCGCTGATGTGTGGCATCGTCGGCATCGTTGACCTGCGCGAGCGGCGGCTGCCCGACGCGCGGCTGTTGCAGGCCATGAACGATCTCCAGCAGCACCGTGGCCCGGATGGCGAGGGCTTCCACGTGGCGCCGGGCGTCGGCTTCGGCCATCGCCGGCTGTCCATCATCGACCTCGAGGGCGGCAGGCAGCCGATCTACAACGAGGACCGCTCGGTGGTGCTCACCTTCAATGGCGAGATCTTCAACTTCCAGGCGCTGCGCGACGAGCTGATCGGGCACGGGCACCATTTCCTCACGCAGAGCGATGCCGAGGTGATCGTGCACGCCTGGGACCAGTGGGGCGCCGATTGCCTGCAGCGCTTCAACGGCATGTTCGCCTTTGCGCTCTGGGACGAGCGCCGGGCTACCCTGTTCATGGCGCGTGACAGGCTCGGCCTCAAGCCGCTGTTCCATGCGGAGGTGGATGGCCAGCTGGTGTTTGCCTCCGAGCTCAAGGCGCTGCTGCGCCATCCCGGCATCGACCGGCAGATCGACCCCCAGGCGGTGGAGGAGTATTTCGGCTTTGGCTACGTGCCGGACCCGAAGACCATCTACCGGGGTATCCGCAAGCTGCCGCCGGGCTGCTGCATCGAGGTCCGGCGCGGCGGGCGGGTGCAGCCACGCCAGTACTGGGATGTGCCGCTGATGGGCGAGCGCGTGCCCACAGTGGAGGCGGCCTGCTATGGCGAGGCGCTGCGCGAGCAGCTGCGCGAGGCGGTCCGCCTGCGCCTGGTGTCCGACGTGCCGCTGGGTGCCTTCCTGTCCGGTGGCATCGACTCCAGCGCGGTCGTCGCCATGATGCGCGAGATCGGTGCCGGCCACATCCTGACCTGTTCGATCGGCTTCGACGAGCCACGCTTCGATGAAACGCGCTATGCCAGGATGGTGGCCGAGGCCAAGGGCACCGACCACAAGGCCGAGATGGTGCAGGCCACCGACTACAGCCTGCTGGAGCGGCTGGTCGATATCTACGATGAGCCCTATGCCGACAGCTCGGCGATCCCCACCTACCGCGTCTGCGAGCTGGCCCGGCGCCATGTCACCGTGGCGCTCTCGGGCGATGGCGGCGACGAGGCCTTCATCGGCTACCGGCGCCACCGCCTGTTCGCCATGGAGGAGGGTTTCCGCGCGCGCCTGCCGCTCGGCCTGCGCAAGGCCGTGTTCGGCCCGCTCGGGCGCTTCTATCCCAAGCTCGACTGGGCGCCGCGCGTGGTGCGCGGCAAGACCACCTTCCAGGCCCTCGCCCGCGACTCGGTCGCCGCCTACTTCCACGGCATCTCGATCTGTCCCGACGAGATGCGCCGGCAGCTCTTTTCCGGCGACTTCTATCGCGAGCTCGGCGGCTACCAGGCAGTCGAGGTATTCCGCGACCATGTCCAGGGCAAGCGCTTCAGCGACGGGCTCGCCATGGTGCAGTACCTCGACTACAAGACCTACCTGCCGGGCGACGTGCTGACCAAGGTCGACAGGGCCAGCATGGCGCACGGCCTCGAGGTGCGCGCACCCTTCCTCGATTACCGCTTCGTCGAGTGGACGGCACGGCTGCCGAGTTCGGCCAAGTTGCAGGGCGGCGAGGGCAAGCGGGTGTTGAAGCGGGCGCTCGAGCCGCTGTTGCCGCACGAGGTGCTGTATCGCCCGAAGATGGGCTTTGCCGTGCCGCTCGGCATGTGGTTCCGCGGTTCGCTCAAGGAACACATCGCCGAGGTGGTGCGCGGCGAGCGCCTGGCGAACTGCGGGCTGTTCGAGCCCGCCGCGCTGCGCAGGCTGGTGGCCGACCACCAGTCTGGCCGCCGCGACCACAGCGCCCCGCTGTGGGCGCTGCTGATGTTCGACGGCTTCCTCAAGACGCTGGCGGGGACGCCGCATGCGGTGGATGGCCCGCCCGCCGCGCTGTCCGCCTGATCATGCATGTGCTGACCTTCACCAACCTGTATCCCAGCGCAGCGCAGCCGCGCCACGGCATCTTCATCGAGCATCGGATCAGGCAGTTGGTGGCCAGCGGCGCGGCCTCGGTCCGGGTCGTGGCGCCCGTGCCCTGGGTGCCACGCGCGGCCAGGCGCCTGGCCGGTCGCTACGGGGTGCTGGCGGAGCTGCCGGCGGCGGGGCGGCAGCATGGCATCGAGGTCTGGCGCCCGCGTTTCCCGGCGGTGCCGCGGCTGAGCGGCTGGTGCAATCCGCTGTCGATGGCGCTGGCTGCCCTGCCGGTGGTGAGGCGGCTGCAGCAGCAGCGGGACTTCGACCTCATCGATGCCCACTTCGTCTACCCCGATGGCGCGGCGGCCATGTTGCTCGCCACGTGGCTCGGCAAGCCGATCGCGGTGACCGCGCGCGGCACCGATATCAACGAATTTCCCCGTTACCGTGTGCCGCGCGCCTGGATCCGCTGGGTGCTGCGGCATGCCGATGCGCTGATCGGCGTGTCGACCGCGCTGCGCGAGGCCATGCTGGCGCTGGGTGCGCCGGCGGAAAGGCTCGAGGTGCTGCGCAACGGGGTGGATCTCGAGCTGTTCGTGCCGGAGGCCGGGCGGCCGCTCGACTTCAGCCGGCCGAGCTGGTTGTCGGTCGGCCACCTGATTCCGTCCAAGGGGCATCACCTGGTCATCGAGGCCCTGGCCGGGGTGCCCGGGGCGCGGCTGGTGATCGTCGGTGATGGCCCGGAAAAGCCGCGGCTGCAGCAACTTGCGCTGGATCTGGGGGTCGCTGACCGCGTCCGCTGGGCCGGCACGCTGCAGCAGCCCGAGCTTGCCCGGCACTATGCACGGGCCGATGTCACCGTGCTTGCCTCCGCGCGGGAGGGCATGCCCAATGTCCTGTTGGAGAGCCTGGCCTGCGGCACGCCGGTCATCGCCACCAGGGTGGGGGGCTGCGCGGAGATCATCACGACACCGCAGGCGGGCGTGCTCATGGAGCATGGCGACGCCGCGGGCATGGTGGCGGCCTACCACCGGCTGGTGGCGCAGCATCCGCGTCGCGAAGCTGCGCGCACCCATGCGGAGCGCTTTGCCTGGGCGCCGACGGTGGAGCGCATGGCACAGCTGTTCAACCATCTCGTCGACCAGCGGCGTGCAGCGGGGTCACCGGGTGGTGCCGAGGGGCCCAGCGGCCAGGGGTCGGCCTGAGATGCGCATCCTGCACGTGTTCGATCATTCGCTGCCGGTGCAAAGCGGCTATGCCTTCCGCAGCGCCGCCATCCTGCGCGAGCAACGGCGGCTCGGCTGGGAAACGTTGCAGGTCACCGGCCCCAAGCAGGGTCCGGCCACGGGCCTGGTGGAGGACTTCGAGGAGCTGCGCTTCCATCGCACCCCGCCCGCGACGGGCATGGCAGCAAGGCTGCCGGTGCTCGACCAGCTTGCCGTGGTGTCCGCGCTGAAGCGGCGCATCGCGGAGATCGTGCGCAGCGAAAAGCCCGACATCCTCCATGCCCACTCGCCCTGCCTCGATGCCATGGCCGCCTTCGGGCATGGCAAGCCGGTGGTCTACGAGCTGCGCTCCTCCTGGGAGGATGCCGCCGTCAGCTCGGGCGTCACCACCGAGGGCAGCCTGCGCTACCGCGCATCGCGCTGGCTCGAAACCCGCGCGCTGCACCGCGCGGATGCCATCACCACCATCTGCGAGGGCCTGCGCCGGGATGTCATCCTGCGCGGCATCCCCGGCGACAAGATCACCGTGGTGCCCAATTCGGTGCACGTGCCGGCAGCGCCCGCCGCCGGGCAGCCGGACGGCGAGTCGCAGCGCGACAAATACGGCCTGCGTGGCTGCTGCGTGGTCGCCTTCATCGGTTCCTTCTTTGCCTGGGAGGGGCTGGTCTCGCTCATCGAGGCGCTGCCGCTCGTCCTGCAGCAGCGGCCGGATGCCCGCCTGCTGCTGGTCGGTGCCGGCCCCGACGAGGCGGCGATGCGCGCCGCCGCAGCGCGCTGCGGCGTGGAGGCGCAGGTCATCTTTGCCGGGCAGGTTCCCCACCGCGAGGTGGCGGCGCTCTATGCCATGGTCGACGTGCTGGCCTACCCGCGCCTGCCGATGCGCCTCACCGAGATGGTGACCCCGTTGAAGCCGCTCGAGGCGATGGCGATGCGCAAGGTCTTCGTCGCCTCGGACGTGGGTGGCCATCGCGAGCTGGTCGAGGACGGCGTCACCGGGCTGCTGTTCAAGGCCGGTGACCGCGCTGCGCTCGCCGCCGCGCTGTTGCGGGCCGCCGACGATGCCGCATTGCGGGCGCGGCTGGTCGATGCCGGCTTCAGGCATGTCAGCGGGGAGCGCAGTTGGGCACGCGCGGTGCAGCAGTACGTACCGGTCTACACCAGACTCATGCAGGGCTTGCCCGGAGGCAGATCGTGAACCGCCTGGGTTCCCTGCAGCGCCTGTTGCTGACCACCGCCGGCAACTGGACCTCGCGCCAGGCGCTGCTCATCCTCATCTACCACCGCGTGCTGGCGGCGCCCGATGAGCTGCTGCCGGACGAGCCGACCGTCACCGAATTTGCCGCACAGATGGATCTGCTCGGCTCGCTCTGCCACGTGCTGCCGCTGGCCGAGGCCGTCGAGCGCCTGCGGGCTGGCACGCTGCCGCCACGCGCAGCCTGCATCACCTTCGACGATGGCTATGCCAACAACCTCGAGCTGGCCGGCCCGATCCTCGGCGAGCGCGGCCTGCCGGCCCTGGTCTTCGTCGCCACCGGCTTCATGGCGGGGGGATGCATGTGGAACGACATCGTCATCGAGGCGGTGCGTGCGGCCACCGCGCCGCTCGACCTGCGTGAGTGGGGGCTGGGCATGCCGCCGCCGGGGGATGCCGCCGCGCGTATCCGCCTGCTCGACCAGCTGCTGCCGGCGCTCAAGTACCTGCCGCCCGCCGAGCGCGCGGCAAAGGCGCTGGCGCTGGCGGAGCAGGCCGGTGCCGTGCTTCCCGCACAGCCGATGATGAACGCGGAGCAGCTGCGCGCGCTCGGGCGCCATGGCATGGCCATCGGCGCGCACACCGTCAACCATCCGATCCTCGAGGCGGTCGATGCGCGCGAGGCCGAGAGGGAAATCGCGGACAGCAAGGCCGTGCTCGAGGCGCTGTCGGGGCAGCCGGTGCAGTTCTTTGCCTATCCCAATGGCCGCCCGGGGAGCGACTACAGCCGGATCCATGTGGACATGGTGCGCCGCTGCGGCTTCACGGCCGCGGTGTCGACCGCCTGGGGGGCAGCGGTCGCCGGCTCCGACCTCTACCAGCTGCCACGCATGCTGCCCTGGGATCGCAGCGCCTTGCGCTTCGGCTTGCGGCTGATGCGCAGCTACCGCGACCGCCACAGCCAGCGTATCTGAGGCTCAGGGCGCCAGCCTGTGCTCCTGGAACCACTGTTCCAGCATCACGAAGGTGAAGATCAGCACCCCGTAATAGCGGGCATCGTCCTGGCTGTGGAGCGCGCGCAGCCGGTCGATGAAGGCCGGCGCGATGATGCCGCGGCGGCCGAGGCTGGCGAGGGCATCGTCCACCTGCGCGGCAAGCTGCCCGGAGCGCTGCAGCCACAGCCCGAAGGGCAGACCGAAGCCGTGCTTCGACTTGTGCAGGATGGCGTCCGGCAGGAAGCCCTGCATCGACTGCTTGTAGAAGGAACGCAGCTCCCGGCCCTTCATCTTCATGGTGGTCGGCACCCGCAGCGACAGGTCGATGAGCTCCTGGTGCAGCATCGGGAAGGAAACCCGCAGGCCGGCGAATTCGCACATGCGGCTGACCTTGCGCAGGTCGTTGTCGGCCAGGGTGAAGCGCCAGTCGTAGTAGAGCATCCTGTCGACCAGGCCGGCATCGGCCGGGGCGGAGGCAAAGACTTCCCGCATGTGTTGCAGTGGTCCTTCGACGTCGATGGCAGTCCGGAAATCCGGGTGCAGCATGGTGTCGGCACCCAGCTGGTTGAGGAAGTTCCAGATCTGGAAGCGGTCGGGCAGCGGCATCCTGGCCTGGGCTATGTAGTTGCGGCCCTTGCGCAGTACCGACACCCGCAACGGCGGCGGCAGTGCACCGAGCACCGGCTCGAGCAGGAAGGAGCGCAGGAAGGCGGGCACGCGCTTGTAGACCTCGAACACCTGCTGCTCGGCATATTGCGGGTTGCCGGCAAACAACTCGTCGCCGCCATCGCCGGCCAGCAGGTGATCGATGCCATGCTCGGCCGCCAGCTGCGCGCAGCGCAGCACGGGGATGGCCGAGGCATTGCCGAAGGGTTCGTCGTAGGCCCTGGCCACCTGCGGCAGCAGCCTGCCGATGTCCTCGGGGGTCACCACGTATTCGGTGGAGCGGGTGTCGAAGCGCTGGCTGGCGATGCGTGCGTAGTCCAGCTCGTCGTAGTCCTTGAAGCCGAAGCCGATGGAGAAGGTGCGTGCGGCACCCGGCTGCTCCCTGGACAGGAAGCCGACCACGGTCGAGCTGTCCAGGCCTCCGCTCAGGAAGGCACCGGTGGTGGCATCGGGTCGCGCGGCGCGCACGGCGTGGCCGAGTGCCTCGTGCAGACCTTGCTTGAGGGTGCCGAAATCGGCCGGACCGCTGGCGAACCGCGGCTTCCAGTAGACGCTTTCCCGGATGCTGCTGCCGTTCCAGATGAGCACTGTCGCCGGCGGCAGCTTCGACACGCCCTCATAGACGGTTCCCGGCGAGGGGATCATGTGGAAGTAGAGGAAATCCAGCAGCGCCTGGCTGCGGATCCGCGGGCTGGCGCCGGCGAAGCGTGCGACGGTTTCCGCCGAGCCGGAAAAGACGATGCCGTTGCCGGAGCGGCGCCAGGCCAGCCGCCCGACCCCCATGCGGTCGACGGCAATGAGGCCGAGGCCGGCCTCCTGGTCGATGAGCGCGAGCGCAAAGTGCCCCTGCAGGCGCTGCAGGAAGTCGACGCCCCAGCGCCGGTAGGCGGCCATCACCGCCTCGGCGGGCGAGGCCGCGTCGACGACCGAGGCCTCGTTGGTCTGCCAGCCGATCTCGCCACGGATGGCGACCACGAGCCCCTGTCCGGCTGCCGATCCGGGGCCGATGCAGCCCCCGGCCTCGTTGGTTCTGAGGGTGGCATGCCAGCCCTCCGCCATGCCGGTGGCCAGGCTGGCGGCGGCGGCTTGCGGAGAGGACTCGATGCGACCAAGCCATCCGGACAGGTTCATCATGACAGCTGCGGGTTGCTACAGGGACGGGACCGCCATCCTACCCACTCCGGCAGCCCAAAACCTCGACGGAGGTCCGATGTTGCAGCAAGGGCGATCGGCTATCCTTGCCTCCGTCCCGTGGCCGGTCGGCGCCCGCGCGCAGGATCCGGGCCGCCGGGCAGTGCAGCAAACACGATAATTAGTGATGGTCATGCAAATCCTCTTCTGGGCGACCGCCGCGCTGGTCGTCTACGTCTACGCGGGCTACCCGCTGCTGCTGGTGGTGGTGGCCGCCTGCGGGGGGCGCAAGGCCATCCACCCGGCAGCCATGGAGCCTGCCGTGACACTGGTGGTCTCCGCCTACAACGAGGCGGGGGTGATCGCCGAGAAGATCCGCAACAGCCTGGCGCTGGACTATCCCGCCGACAGGCTGGAGGTGCTGGTGGTTTCCGATGCCTCGGATGATGGTACCGATGACATCGTCCGCCAGGCCGGAGATGCGCGTGTGCGCCTGCTGCGCATGGAGGGTCGTGGCGGCAAGACCCTGGGGCTCAACGCGGCGGTCGGCCAGGCGCGCGGGGAGGTCATCGTTTTCTCGGACGCCAATGCGATGTACCGGGCGGATGCCATCCGCAAGATCGTGCGCAATTTTTCGGACCCGACGGTGGGGGCGGTCGTCGGCGAGTCGACCTACTCCGATGCGGTCGGCGGTGCCGACCAGGACGAGTCGCTGTACTGGTGCTACGAGGTGGCGATCAAGCGCCTCGAGTCCGCCGTGGGCTCGGTGGTCGGCGGCGATGGCGCCATCTATGCCATCCGGAAGCATCTCTACGAGCCGATGCGCGCCGATGCTCTGTCCGATTTCGTCAACCCGCTGCAGATCGTCAGGGGCGGCCACCGCTGTGTCTACGAGCCGGAGGCCATTTCCGTGGAGGAGGCGGCCGGCGATTTCGACCGCGAGTTCCGCCGCAAGGTGCGCATCGTCAACCGTGCATGGCGTGCCACGATGGCGTTGCGCGGCCTGCTTAACCCCTTCCGCCACGGCTTCTTCACGCTACAGCTTGTTTCCCACAAGCTGTTGCGCTGGCTGGTGCCGCTGTTCCTGCTGGCCTGCTTCCTCAGCAATGCCCTGCTGATCCGTGAGCACCGCCTGTACCTCGTGCTGTTCGTGGTCCAGGCCTGCTTTTATGCCCTTGCGGCCGCGGGGCATGCGCGCCGCCTGCACGGCGAGCTGCCACGCCTGCTGGCGCTGCCTTATTATTTCGTGATGGTCAATCTTGCCAGCGCACGGGGCATCCTCGAGGCCTATCGCGGCAAGACCTACACCACCTGGACGACGCCGCGTGCCGGCTGAGCCGCGTGTCCGGCCATACCGGGAGCCGTGCGCGGGCGACCAGGTGGCCATATTCCTGCCACAGCCCTCAACCGGAGGTACATAAGAACCATGACTCAGATCGACAGGGTGCGCCGGATTCTCAAGGATGCGCTGCAGCTGGGCCCGCGCGCGGATACCCTGCAGGCAGGCAGCCCGCTGCTTGGCGCGATCCCGGAGTTCGACTCCATGGCGGTGGTGACCGTGCTCACCATGATCGAGGAGGAATTCGGCTTCACCATCAATGATGATGAGATGTCGGGTGAACTGTTCGAGACGCTGGGTTCGCTGACCACCTTCATCGAGGCGAAACTGCAGGAGTGACCGCGAGCCGGCTGCATGCGGACTTCCTGCCGAGCCCGCGTGGCAGGCTCTTCGTCGTCTGGCGCCTGCCAGCCGGCAACCAGGGCCCAGCGGTGCTGCTGGTACCGCCGTTCGCCGAGGAAATGAACAAGAGCCGCAAGCTGTGCACCGACCTTGCCCAGGCGCTCAACCGCCAGGGCATTGCCGCCGTGCTGCCCGACCTCCACGGCACCGGCGACAGCGAGGGTGATTTCGGCACCGCCGACTGGGCCGGCTGGGTGGATGATTTGTGCCTGACGGCAGCCTTTGCCGGCAGCATCGGCTGGCCGGTACGTGGCCTGCTGGGCATCCGCCTGGGTTGCCAGCTGGCCGCGGATTTCTCCCGCCTGCAGGCGGAGCCGATGCAGCACAGCGTGTTCTGGCAGCCGGTCACCGATGGCAGCCGTTTCCTTACCCAGTTCCTGCGACTGCGGGTAGCGGCACGCATCATGGCCGATGGGCAGGAGTCGGTCAGCCAGCTGCGGTCCCGCCTGGCTGCCGAAGGCAGCCTGGACGTTGCCGGCTACACCCTGGGTGCAGGTCTCGCGGCGGCCATCGAGCAACGCGATGCCGGCAGTTGCCTGCATGCCGCACTGGGGAAGCTGACGGTGATCGAGGTGCCCAGGCCGCATGCGGAGCCCGGCATGAGCGCCGCGGCAAAGCAGCTGCTGGATGCCGCCGCGGCACTGCCCGTCGATGCCGCGCATGCCAGCGCCGCAGGCGAGCCCTTCTGGAGCGCCACCGAGATCGTGCGCAATGCCGCGCTGGTGTCGCGCAGCGCGGAATGTTTTGCGGGGCTATCGCCATGAGCGCCGGGGAGCGGGTCCTGCGCTTCCAGTGTGAGGGGGATGGCCTGCTCGGCATCCTGCACGCACCGGATGCTCCCGCGCAGGCTCCTGGCGTGCTGATCATCGTCGGCGGCCCCCAGTACCGCGTCGGTAGTCATCGGCAGTTCACGCTCCTGGCGCGCGGCCTCGCGGCCAGGGGGCATGCGGTGATGCGCTTCGATTATCGCGGCATGGGTGACAGCGATGGCGAGCCACGCAATTTCGAAGAGCTGGATGCCGACATCCACAGCGCCATCGACGAGTTCCTCGGGCAGGTGCCGGGGCTGGGCGCGGTGGTGCTGTGGGGCCTGTGCGATGGCGCCTCGGCAGCCCTGCTGGCCGCAGACCACCCGGCCGTCAAGGGGCTGGTGCTGGCCAACCCCTGGGTCCATACCGAGCGGGGCCAGGCGCAGGCCGTCATGCGGCACTATTACTTCCAGCGCCTGCTGCAGCGCTCGTTCTGGCAGAAAGTGCTGAGCGGCCGCTTTGCCCCGCTGCGCTCGCTGCGCGAGTTCTTCGGTGTCGCCCGCCAGGTGCGCGGCGGCGCGGGGAGCGGTGATGATGCGTCTCCCGGTTTCCTCCGGCGCATGCTGCAGGCTGTGCAGGGCTTCGGCGGTGCCATCCTGGTGCTGATCAGCGAGTATGACCTGACCGCTGCCGAGTTCAGCGATCTGTGCCGGGACGTCCCGGCATGGCGGGACGTCATGCGTGGACGGGCCGTTTCCTGGCAACGGCTGCCGGGGGCGGACCATACCTTTTCGCGGCCGGCGGACCTGCAGGCCGCGGTCGATGTCACCGCCGCCTGGCTGGCGGCGGGCCCGCAAGCGCAGGCTTGACCCATGCCGATCAGCGGTCTGGTCTTCCTTGCCACCTTCTTCACCCTCATGGGGATGGCCCTGTTGCGCCACCCCCGTTACGGTCTCTATGCCTATGTGGCCGTCTTCTATCTCCATCCGCCTTCACGCTGGTGGGGCGAGTTCCTGCCCGATCTGCGCTGGTCGCTGCTGGCTGCCTTCGTGACGCTGCTGGCCACCTGGCGCCTGCGTGCCGACGAGGATATGCCGGAGAGGCCGTCCTGGGCTTCCAGCCTCGGCGCCAAGCTGCTGATCGCCTATACCCTGTGGCTGTGGCTGCAGAATCTCTGGGCGCTCGACCCACCGGAAAACCTCGAGGCCTCGATCCTCTTCACCAAGTACGTGATCCTCTTCTACCTGGTCTACCGCCTGGTCGACAGCACCATCGAGATGAGGCGCTTCCTGCTGCTGCATGTCATCGGTTGCTTCTATCTCGGCTGGCTGGCCTGGGGAGCGGAGTTCAGCGGCCGCCTGGAGGGCGTCGGCGGCCCCGGCATCGACGAGGCCAACGTGCTGGCCATGCATCTGGGCACGGCGGTGATGTGCGGCGCCATGCTGGTTTTGGTTGCGCCATGGAAAGTACGTCTGGTGGTGATTGTGGCAATCCCCTTCATTCTCAATGGCATGGTGCTCGCTGGTAGTCGTGGTGCAATTTTGGCGATGCTGGTAGGTGCTTTGGCTCTTGTTCGGCTCAAGCCACCAAGTTATCGCAAGGCCTTCTACAGTTTGGGTGTGCTTGCACTGGTCCTGTTTGGGATGCTGGCAAACGAGATGTTCTGGGAGCGTATGGACACCATAAAAGTTGGCCTAGAGGATGAAAGCCAAATGGATACCAGCGCCTTCAGTCGTTTTGTAATGCTGGAGGCGCAGGTCAAGATGGCGCTGGCCTATCCGATGGGTACCGGACATCGTGGCACAGCTGTTCTCAGCCCGCTCTATATCGATGAGAAATACATGGCTGCTGATTCTGTGGACAGCTCTGGTCAGCGCAGTCGCTCTTCACACAATACCTTCATGACAGCTTGGGTTGAGCAGGGCTTCCCCGGGGCTGCCATGTTCATTCTCATGTGTCTGTGGTCATGGCGCAGTGTGCGACGGCTGCGTCGACTACAGAAGGATGGTGACGCCGAACCCATGGCACAGACTGCGGCGCTGGCGGCGGCGCTCTTGTTAGCTTTCTTTGCGGGTATGTTTGTGGATTATCTCAAAGCCGAGGTGCAGATATGGCTACTTGCACTGATTGCTTCGCAGTTGGCGATGGAGATGCAAAAAGATGTAGCTGACAGTCACATGACAGAAGAAAGTGTGACTGAGAGTGGAAGGCCTTCTCGGTTAGCAGTAGAAGATCGCGGTGCGGCTTTCAGGCAGCGCGCATCGTGACCGGTACTATGCCACAGCCGCTGATCGGCGATCTGACGCGTACGCATTATCCGCAACTCGACGGGTTACGAGGATGTGCGATTTTGGCTGTGATGCTCTATCACTTTTCTTTGCAGCATCACAGTCGACACGACCCGGGGATAATCTTAGGGGGGCTGCAGTTCGGCTGGGCGGGCGTAGATCTGTTCTTTGTTCTATCCGGGTTTCTGATCACCAGTATCCTGCTGGCCACTCGCGAACAGCGCCATTACTTCCGTAACTTTCTCGCACGGCGCTTTTTGCGTATTTGGCCGCTTTATTATTTAAACCTGATGGCATTTTTCATTCTTGCCCCACTGCTCCTCGATCCGCTGCCGACGCAGCTCGAGATTATGGGTGAGAGGCAAGTTTGGTTCTGGCTGTATGCGGCTAATTGGTTGTTTGTTCGTGAGGGTGGCTTTAACGATACGCCAGGCGGCTATTTCTGGTCTCTGGCAGTAGAAGAGCAATTTTATGTCGTTTGGCCGTTAGGGAACCTCTGAACTACCGGTCATGATCACGGCGCCGTCAACGCGAATACGCTACC
>JACFNV010000024.1:0-3234 GCA_019454675.1 Gammaproteobacteria bacterium
TGCCGCCACCACCACGATGCTGGCAAGACCCAGCGCCAGGCCATGCATGAAGCTGTCCGCGCCGCCCAGCAGCGGGCAGATGCCCAGCCACGACAGCGTGCTGCGCCTTGCCGCGGGGTGCATGCCGAGGGTGTTCATGGCACGTGGCCCGCGGCGGGGGCAGCCGCGATCTGGTCATGGTGGATGCGGAAGAACTCGGCGGCATCGCGTACCGCAATCACCACCGCGCGGCTGGTCACGGTGGCGCCCGTGATCTGGTCGAAATCGCCGCCATCCCGGCGCAGCGCCCAGCGCACGGCGGGTGGATCGTCCAGCGAGCGTCCCTTGAAGCGTTCCATCCAGTCCGAATCGCTGGCGCCGATCTGGCCACCCAGCGCCGGCGTTTCCTGGTGTGCGGTCACGCGCACGGCCAGTACTCGTCCTGCCGGGTCGAGCGCCACCAGCAGGTGTATGGGGCCGAGATAGCCATCGCGAGCGATGGTGCCGAGTACCACGGCGCTCAGCTCGCCGGCCCGGCGTGCACGGTAGGCGGGCAGCGGTTGCTCGCTGCCCAGCAGCTCCGGCGAGCTCAGCAGCACGCGATCCTCGTCCGGCCGGTTGTCGAAGCTGCCGTCCGGCAACAGCTCGCGCAGGATCTTCAGCACCTGGGCGGATTCGTTGTCGGCGATGCGCTGGCGCGTGGTGCCGACCCCCACCACCACCGCGGCGAGTGCGGCGATGCCCAGTGCCGCCAGCCATGGCACCGCTGCCCGGCGGCTGCGTGGTTCAGCTGCCATGGTGCCCACCGCGCTGGCCATAGATGCGTGGCTGCGTGTAGCGCTCGACGAGCGGCACGGCGGCATTCATCAGCAGCACCGCGAAGGCCACCCCGTCGGGGAAGCTGCCCCAGCTGCGGATCGCGAAGGTGATGAGCCCGCAGCCCGCGCCGTGGATGAATCGCCCGCGCGGCGTCACCGGCGAGGAGACCGGGTCGGTGGCGATGAAGAAGGCGCCGAGCAGCGTGCCCCCGGTCCACAGGTGGAAGAGCGGCGAGGGGTGGATGTCCGGGTCGGCCAGCCAGAACAGCATGGCCGGCAGCATGAGCCCGGCCAGCATGCCCGCCGGCACCTGCCAGCGGATGATGCCCCGGTAAAGCAGCCAGCCGCCACCCAGGGTCACGAAGTTGCCCACCCATTCCCAGCCGGCGCCGCCGAAATCGCCGAACACCGGGTTGGCGCGTATGGCATCCATCGTGTACATCATGCCGAGCTGCGTCTTGCTGAGGTCAAGCGGCGTGGCGCGGGTCAGTGCATCGAGTGCCAGCTCCCCCGGCAGCCTGCCATTGAGGCAGTAGTAGAGGGTCTGCGCCAGCGACAGGGGCTGGTAGTCGATATCGCCGATGCGGGGTGGCGGCCACTGGTTCAGCCAGGCGGGAAAGACCAGCAGCAGCAGCGCGTAGCCGGCCATGGCCGGGTTGAAGACATTACGCCCCAGGCCGCCGTACAGATGCTTGGCGATGCCGATGGCAAATGCCGTGCCGATGGCGGTCACCCACCACGGCAGGAGCGGCGGCAGGCAGAAGGCGAGCAGCAGCGCGGTGACCAGCGCACTGCCGTCGCCGAGGAAGGGACGCAGCGGCAGGGAGCGCCAGCGCAGGGCAAAGGCCTCGGTGGCCAGCGCCGTGCCGATGGCAACCAGCGCATTGATGGCAAGACCCGGCCCGTAGAAGAACACGTGGCAGGCAGCGGCCGGCAGCAGCGCATAGACCACCTGGCGCATGGTGGCGGCCACGCTGCGTGCCTGGTGCCAGTGCGGCGCGTGCTTGTGCGCGGGGCTCATGGCGCTTCGTCCCCGGCTTCGTCGGGCATGATGCGGATGGCGCGGGCAGCGGCAAAGCGTGGCGTGAGCGCGATCGAGCTGGGACAGACCAGGTCGCAGCTGCCGCACTCGATGCAGGCCGCCAGGCCCAGTGCGTCGAGCGCGATGCCATCCTCGCTGCGCACGGCACCCAGCAGCTCGTGCGGCATCAGCCGGGCGGGGCAGACCTCCACGCAGAAGCCGCAGCGGATGCAGGGCATCTCCACCTGCTGTGGTGCAAGGTCGCCGGCCCCGGCAGCCACCAGGCAGTTGGTGCCGCGGGTCGCGGGCAGGGCATCGGCATCCACCGTGATGCCCATCATCGGGCCGCCCATGATCAGCCGCTGTGGTGTTTCGTGGCAGCCGCCGGCGGCAGCCAGCAGGGCGGATAGGGGGGTGCCGATGCGCACCTCGAAATTGCCGGGCTGGCGGATAGCTGCCCCGGTGACGGTGACGACGCGCGAGACCAGCGGCTGGCCGCGATCGAAGAGATCGGCCACCGCCGCCGCGGTACCGGCGTTCTGGCAGAGATAGCCGATGTCGCAGGGCAGTCCGCCGGCAGGGACTTCGGCGCCGGTCAGCAGCTGGATCAGCTGGCGCTCGCCGCCGGAAGGATAGCGTGCCGTGACCAGCGCAAGGCTGATGTCGCCTGCCCCCGAGGACTCCAGGGCATCGTGCAGCGCGATGCGCGCCTCGGTCATGTTTACCTTGATGGCGATCACCGCCCGTTCGGCGGCCAGGGCACGCATCATGATGGCAGTCCCGCGCACGACCGTTGCGGCCCGTTCGCGCAGCAGCATCTCGTCGCAGCTGATCCACGGCTCGCACTCGACGCCATTGATGATCAGCGCCCGCACCGGGGTCCTCGCCGCCAGCTTGCGCGCCGTCGGGAAGGAGGCGCCACCCAGCCCGACGATGCCGCCATCGCGGATGTGCCGGATGATGCCGACCGGTGGCAGCGCCATCGGATCGAGCGGCGTGCAGGCGGGGTGGAGCCGCTCGGTGCCCTGGCGGCGGATCACGACGCAGGGGGTGGCCGGCGAGCCCGGCACTGCCCGTGGCTCGATGGCGGTGACGATCCCCGTCACGCTGGCATGCGCGCTCGCCATCTCGTCTTGCGCCAGCAGCTGGCCGGTCAGCACCTGGTCGCCGGGGTGCACCACGGGCGTGGCGCAGCCCCTGGCGTGGGAGAGTGCGATGACCACCTCGTCGGGGGGCGGGAGCACCTGGATCGGACCACGGGTCGAGGGTTGCTTCAGGCCCGGCAGCGAGATGCCCCAGCCCGGCCGTGGCGGACGGAGGTTGAATGCTGGTGCAGCCTGTCTTGCGTCCATGGCTTTGCCCCTGCCTTGCGCCGTCCTCAGCCGCGCCAGATGCCGGCCAGGCCTCCCAGCCCCA
>JACFNV010000024.1:3244-26335 GCA_019454675.1 Gammaproteobacteria bacterium
AGCCCCAGCGAGAGGATGCCGGCGCTGACCAGCCGGATGCCCGCACCGTGCAGCCGGCCGGTCGGTCCGGTCTGGTCGAGGCGCGTGCCGAGCCAGGCAAAGCAGAGATTGAGGATGCCCAGCGCCGCACCGAGCCACAGCCCGCCGATGATCGCGGCAGGCAGCTCGCCCGCGGGCAGGATGGCACCTTGGGCGAGGCCCGCTGCCACGGCATTGAAGGTCAGCAGCGCCCGCAGCAGGGGGCCCTGGCGCGGCACGAGCCGGTGGTGGAGCCTGGCGATCGGCTGCACGGCGAGTGCGGTGACGATGACCAGAACCAGCGGCTGCAGCTCGGCCAGCCGCAGCGGGACGAGCAGCAGCCCGCCCAGCAGCCAGCCCAGGGCGCTGGCGGTGGCCACCACCAGCGGCAGCAGCAGGGCGAGATGCGGCAGCGCCTCGCGGTGGAGGCTCGCGTCGGGAGTGATCGCCGCTGCCAGCGAGCCGGGCAACACGCAGTTGTTCACCACCACCACGCCCAGCAGGATTGCGATGAGGTCGGTGGGCATGGCTTTCAGCGCACGCGCATGCCGGGCCTGGCTCCCTCGTCCGGTGCCAGCAGGAATGCCTCGTCGTCCCCGGCCGCCAGCAGCATGCCCTCGGAGGTGCCGAAGCGCATCTTGCGTGGCTTCAGGTTGGCAACCAGGATCAGTTGGCGGCCGACCAGCGCCTCGGGCTGGTAGGCCTTGCGGATGCTGGCCAGCACGGTGCGCCGTTCGCCGCCCATGTCCACGCTGACGCGCAGCAGGCTGTCGGCACCCTCCACCAGCTCGGCCGCAAGCACCGTGACCACCCGGAGGTCCACCTTGAGAAAGGTGTCGATGTCGATGGTGGCGGCAGGCTCCTGCGCCGCCTTGCCGGTGGGTGCCTTGGGTCGCGCCGCGGCAGGGGCGGGAGCGGGAGCGGGTGCCACGGGCCTGGGGGCATCCACCAGCCGGGCGACCGCGGCCGGGTCGATGCGGGTCACCAGGGGCTCGTACTGGCCGATCGCATGGTCGAGCAGCGGCTGGTCGTGTTGCTCCCAGCGCAGCGGCTCGATGCGCAGGAAGGCTTCCGCCCGCGCCGCCATGGCCGGCAGCACCGGCTTGAGGTAGAGCATCAGCAGGCGGAACAGGTTGAGGCCATCGCTGCAGATTTCCTGCACTTCCCTGCTGCGCGCGGGATCCTTGGCCAGCGCCCAGGGCTGGCGTTCGGCGATGTACTGGTTGGCACGGTCGGCAAGCGCCATGATCTCGCGCAGCGCCCGGCCGAATTCGCGGGCCTCGTAATGGCCGGCGAGAGCCGGCGCCGCCGCCGCGAAATCATCGAACAGCGCGGCGTTGCCGAGCCTGTCCGCCAGCCTGCCCTCGCCGTGGCGGCTGATGAAGCCCGCGCAGCGGCTGGCGATGTTGGCGAACTTGCCGACCAGGTCCGAGTTCACCCGGGCGACGAAGTCCTCGAGGTTGAGGTCGATGTCGTCGGTGCCGGGGCCGAGCTTGTAGGCGTAGTAGTAGCGCAGGTACTCGGGATCGAGGTGCTCGAGGTAGGTGGCCGCCGGGATGAAGGTGCCGCGCGACTTGGACATCTTCTGGCCGTTGACCGTCAGGAAGCCGTGCACGAAGACCCCGCTCGGCTTGCGGTAGCCGGCGCCTTCGAGGACGGCGGGCCAGAACAGCGTGTGGAAGTAGGCGATGTCCTTGCCGATGAAGTGGTAGAGCTCGGTCGTTGCGCCCTCCGCCCAGTACTCGTCGAAGTCGGGCACCGGTGCGCCGCTGCCCTTTGCCTTGCCGGCCAGGTTGAGGAAGCTCGCCATGTAGCCCACGGGGGCGTCCAGCCAGACATAGAAGTACTTGTCGGTGGCGCCGGGGATCGGGAAGCCGAAATAGGGTGCGTCGCGGGAGATGTCCCAGTCACGCAGGCCGGCGGCGAACCATTCTTCCAGCTTGCGGCTGACGCTCGGATCGAGGTGCCCGGCGCGGGTCCACTCGCGCAGCGAGGCCCCGAAGCGGTCGAGGTGGAAGAACAGGTGCTCGGAATCGCGCTGCACGGGGGTGCTGCCGGTGACCACCGAGCGGGCGTCGATGAGCTCGGTCGGCGCATAGGTGGCGCCGCAGGACTCGCAGCTGTCGCCGTACTGGTCGGCGGTGCCGCACACCGGGCAGGTGCCGCGGATGAAGCGGTCGGGCAGGAACATCCCCGCCTGCTCGTCGTAGGCCTGGCGGATGCTGCGCCAGCTCAGCAGCCCGCGCTCCTGGAGCCGGGCGTGGATGCCTTCCACCAGCTGGCGGTTTTCCGCCGAGTGCGTGGTGTGGAAGTTGTCGAACTCGATGTGGAAGCGCTGGAAGTCGCGCAGGTGCTCGGCGTGGAAGCGCCCGACCAGTGCTTCGGGCGTCATGCCCAGCTCCTGGGCCTTGAGCATCACCGGCGTGCCATGGGCATCGCTGGCGCACAGGTACAGGCAGTCGTGGCCACGGAGCTTCTGGAAGCGCACCCAGATGTCGGTCTGGATGTATTCCACCAGGTGCCCCATGTGGATGGCGTTGTTCGCATAGGGCAGGGCGCTGGTGACCAGTATCTTTCTGGGGGTGGTGGGCATGGGTGGCAAGGCGTTCGGCGGCTCGGGGCCGCGGGGAGCCTATGCTAGCAGCGATGCCCGGGGGCGTGTAGGCGCAGGCCCTCAGTTGTCGAGGGCCTTCACGTCCTCGAACTTCTTCTTGTCGAGGGCCGCCTCGTAGGCGGTGCGCCCGCTGATGAGGCCGCGGTCGACGAGTTCGCGCAGCGAGTTGTCCATGGTCTTCATGCCGGTGGCGCGCCCGCCCTGCATGGCGTTTTCCAGCTGGTCGAGCTTGCCCTGGCGGATCAGGTTGGCCACCGCCGGCGTGTTGACCAGGATCTCAAGAGCCGCCACCAGGCCCGGCTCGCCCTTGCGCGGCACCAGCTGCTGCGAGACCACGCCGCGCAGCGAGGTCGACAGCATGGTGCGCACGTGACCCTGCTTGTCGGTGGGGAAGGAGTTGACGATGCGGTCCACGGTCTGTGCCGCGCCGTTCGTGTGCAGGGTGCCCATGACGAGGATGCCCATCTCCGCCGCGGTCACCGCGATGCCGATGGTCTCGAGGTCGCGCATCTCGCCGACCAGGATGACGTCGGGGTCCTCGCGCAGCGCCGAGGTGAGGGCCGCGGCGAAGCTCGCCGTGTGGTGGCCCACCTCGCGCTGGCTGATCAGGCATTTCTTGCGCTGGTGGACGAACTCGATCGGGTCCTCGATGGTGAGGATGTGCCCGGCCTCGCGGCCGTTGATCTCGTCGATGATGGCCGCCAGCGTGGTCGACTTGCCCGAGCCGGTCTTGCCGGTGACCAGGATCATGCCCTGCGGCTGCCTGGCGAGCGTGGTCAGCACCGGTGGCAGCTCGAGTTCCTTCAGCGTCTTCGCCTGCGAGGGGATGGTGCGGAACACCGCGCCCATGCCGCCGGCATGGCGGAAGACGTTGACGCGGAAGCGCGCCAGTCCCTCGACGTTGTAGGCGAAATCGGTGGAGTCGCGCTTGGCGAAATCCGCGCGGGCGGCCGCGCCCATGATCTGCAGCAGGATCTCCTCCGCCCTGTCCGCCGCCAGCGTCTCCCTGGTCAGTGGCTGCAGGTCGCCGTACAGGCGCATGCGTGGCGGTTCCCCGGCGAGGAAGTGCAGGTCCGAGCCATGGCGCTCGGCCACCGCGCGCAGGAACTCGTCGATGGCATTGGCCGGTGCCGGTGCAGTGGTGTTTTCAGTTTGTGACATCGACTTTGGGCAGCATCGCGGTGTCGGTGACGAAACGGGTGAACAGGCCCTTGTCCGTGGCGTGGCGGAAGGCGTCGTCGGGATCGATTTCCTTGCGCTGGATGGCCTCGAGCAGCGCCTGGTCCATCAGCTGCATGTGCTGGTCCCTGCCCATCTGCAGCTGCGAGGGGATCTGGTGGCTCTGGTCGGTCATGACCAGCTTGGCGATGGCGCGGTTCATGATCATGATTTCGACGATGGCGCGCCGGCCGCGATTGTCGGGCGTCTTGACCAGCACCTGGCTGATGACCGCCAGCAGGCTCTGCGCGAGGAAGCTCTTGGTCTGCTCGCGCACTTCCCCGGGCAGGGCATCGATGATGCGGTCGATGGTCTTCACCGCCCCCGTGGTGTGCAGCGTGCCGATCACGAGGTGGCCGTTCTCGGCGGCCGTCTTGGCCATGGCGATGGTCTCGTCTTCGCGCATCTCGCCGAACAGGATGACGTCCTGATCCTGGCGCAGCGCGGCGCGGATGCCCTCGGCGAAGCTCGGCAGGTGGGTGCCGAGTTCGCGTTGCACGATCTGCGAGCGCTTGCTCCGGTGCAGGAACTCGATCGGGTCCTCGAGGCTGATGATGTTGCAGTTCTGCGTGCTGTTGATGTGGTCGATCATCGCCGCCAGCGTGGTCGACTTGCCGGCGCCGGTGGAGCCGGTGACGAGGATCATGCCCTGGTGATGGTCGCACAGCGTCTGGATGATCTTCGGCAGGCGCAGCTTGCCGAGCTGGGGGATGTCGCCGGGGATGAAGCGGAAGGTGGCGCCGACGCCGGTCTCCTTGCGGTAGACGTTGACGCGGAAGCGCCCGCCATCCTCGGTCACGTAGGAGAAGTCCACGTCCTGGCCGGCGTTGAAGCGTTCCTTCTGCGCCGGCGTGAGGATCTCGCCCACGTAGCTTTCGAGCTCGACGGCGCCGAGGTCGCGGAACTTGATGGGCATGAGGTCGCCGTGGACGCGCAGCATGGGCGGCACGCCGACCGCCAGGTGCACGTCCGAGCAGCCCTGCGCCAGGCCAAGCTTGAGGAAGGCATCGATGCGGGCCATGGCGGGGTCCTCAGGCAGCCTGCACCGCGGTGCGCAGCTCGTCCATGGAGGCGAAACGCTTCATCTTGTCGATCTCCATGGCCTTGCGCACCACCGCGGCCAGTGCCGGCGGGATCTGCGGGTTGAGTTCCTCGCAGGGCTTGCACCTGCCCTGCACGTGCTGGTACATCACCGACATGTGGTCGCCCTTGGAGTAGGGCGGCACGCCGGTCAGCATCTCGTACATGATCACGCCGAGGCTGTAGATGTCGGCGCGGTGGTCCACCCGCTTGCCGAGGATCTGCTCCGGCGCCATGTACTTCGGCGAGCCGATTACGTAGCCGGTCTTGGTGAGCTGGGTGTCGGCGTGCGAGGCCACCGCGGCGACGCCGAAGTCGACGATCTTCAGCAGGCCCTCGTCGTTGATGAGGATGTTGGCCGGCTTCAGGTCGCGATGCACGATGCCGACATCATGCGCCACCGACATGCCGGTGGCGATGTCGATGCTCCAGCCGCGTGCCTTGTCGAATGGCAGCGGCTTGGTCTTGCTGATTTCCGCGCCCAGCGTGTGCGACGGGAAGTACTCCATCGAGATGGCGTAGTTGCCGCTCAGGTGGACGAAGTCGTAGATGCGGATCACGTTGTTGTGGGTGATCTTGCGCGAGTAGCGCAGCTCGTGGACGAAGCGTTTCATCATCTCTTCGTCCTGGCTGACGTTGGGGTTGAGGAACTTGAGGATGAGCCGCTCGTCGACCACGGTGTCCTCGACCAGCACCACGGTGCCGAAGGCGCCCTTGCCGATCTTCTGGATGTAGCGGTAGCGGTTCTCGATCATGTCCCCCTGCTGGAGCTGGTTGATGTCGAGCGTCTGGCCGCCCTCGGCCTCGCGGACGATGCGCTCGACCTCCGCCGGCTCGACCAGCAGCGTGTGCGCGGGCGAGGCATTGCGCTGCTGGCGCTCGACGGCCTCGACCGCGGTGGTCGAAAAGCGGTTGTCCAGCCTGACGACCGCCTCGGCGGCTGCCTTGGCGATGGTCTCGTCGGCCCCGGCCATGAAGGGCTGCAGGCGGGCCTTCACGGTGCTGGCGCTGCCGTGGTCGGCGAGGCGGCTGACCGCCGCCATCGCCTCGAGGCGGATGGCCTTGTCGGCATGGTCGAGCAGCGGCAGCAGGGTGGACATGATCTTCGCGTCACCCAGCCGGCCGAGGGCACGCACCGCAGCGGGCGCCGAGCGCGCATCGCCGCCGAGCATCTTCACCAGCGCCGGCACCGCCCGCGTGCTGCCGATCTCGGCCAGCGCATCGGCCGCACGCTCGCGCACCCACCAGTCCTTGTCCTCGGTGGCGCGCATCAGGTGTTCCACCGAGCGCTCGTCCTTGGTGAGGTTGAGGATCTCGATGGCGGCGCGGCGGATGTTGTCGTCCGGATCGCGTACCAGCTCGAGCACGGCATCCATCACCTTCGGGCCGCCGATCTTGGCCAGCGCATCGGCGGAGCGCGAGCGCACCCACCAGTCGCTGTCCTCGAGCGCGGCAAGCAGGTGCTTGATGGTGCCGGCATCGGCGATGCCGTTGAGCACCTCCACCGCGGCGCGCCGGGCATCCTCGGATTCATGGGACAGCACGGCCACCAGGTGCTGCATCGTGTCCGGATGCGCGGCCTTGATGACGAGGTCGATGGCCTTGCTGCGGGTTTCGAGGTCCGGATCCTGGAGCAGCCCGCACAGCAGCGCGATGTTGCGCTCGCCGGGCATGTCCTCGATGGCGGCGAGCGCCGCCTTGCGGATGGCACGCTGCTTGTCCTGCAGCTGGGCCTCCAGCGCGCGCCCGACTTCCGGGGTGTTGAAGCGGGACAGGATGGTGATGATGTGCACCCGCACCGAGGGGTCCTTGCCCTCGAGGCGGTTGAGCAGTTCGGGCAGCAGATCTTCGGTCGCCAGTTCGTTGATGATCCTGAAGACGGCCGCCTTCTCGCGTGGCTCGAGGTCGTAGGCGCGCCGCAGCAGCTCCCTGACGTTGAGCCGCTGGCGCGTGGCCTGCAGCACGTCGATCAGCGCGGAGACCGCGATATCCTCGCGGCCGAGGTAGGAGAGCAGGGTGTTCGGGTCGTAGTCGGTGGCAGCCGCCAGTGCGGCGGCCACGCCGGAGATGCAGCGTGCATTGCCATTGGCAAGCCCGGCAACGACCTCCTTCAGGCTGCGTTCGTCGACCTGCGCGGCAAGCACCTGGACCAGCGCGGGCAGCTGTTCCCTGCTGGCGCCGGCAAAAGACTCGATCAGCTTGGGAATGGCGGCAGGGCCGATCTTGCGCAGGCTTTCGATGGCCTTGCGCGCCGCCGGGCTCGCCATGTCGCGTTCGGCAAGCAGCTGGGCGAGGGCACGCTCCGCCTTCAACGTACTGATGAACTTCATGGCCCCGGGAACATGCCCCTTTCCAGGCGTGCAGCATCGTGCAGCTGCTCGCTGCCACCATTTATGTCAACGAAAGTACGCCGGGCGGACCCGCGCACCGCGCATTATGCCATATGCCCGCGTCCCTTCCGGTACCGGCCCGGCCCGTCGTTGCCGGACGTATTCGCGCCAATGGGCTACAATGTCGCCGCTGCCCTTCCCACATACTGTTAACAACGTCACGAATCATGCCGGACCTGACCGTTCCCGCCATCCAGGAGGCCGTGGCCGCCATCCCGGTGCCCCTGCTGGATGCCGATCTCGGCGCGCTGGGCGCTGCGGTGGAGGCCACCATCGAGGGGGCTGCCGTCGCGGTGCGGGTGCGCCTCGACTTCCCCGTCGGCAGCCTGCGCAAGGGCCTGCTCGACGCCATCGGCGCTGCCGTGCGTGCCCTCGACCCCGCTGCCGTGGTCAACGCCGGCGTCGAGATGGCGGTGGTGCCCCACAAGCCGCAGGGCAACCTTGCTCCCATGGGCAAGGCCCGCAACATCATCGCAGTGGCCTCCGGCAAGGGCGGGGTCGGCAAGTCCACGGTCACCGTCAACCTGGCGCTGGCGCTGGCCGCCGAGGGCGCCAGGGTCGGCATCCTCGATGCCGACGTGCACGGGCCCAGCCAGCCGCTGATGCTCGGGCTCTCCGGGCAGAAGCCCGAGAGCCTCGATGGCAAGAGCTTCGAGCCGCTGGTGGCGCACGGGCTGGAGGTCATCTCCATCGGCTTCCTGGTGGACCAGTCCTCCCCGGTCATCTGGCGCGGTCCCATGGTGACCCAGGCGGTCACCCAGCTTGCCTTCCAGACCAACTGGCACGATCTCGACTACCTGCTGGTGGACCTGCCCCCGGGCACCGGCGATGCCCAGCTGACCCTGAGCCAGAAGGTGCCGGTGGCGGGCGTGCTCATCATCACCACCCCGCAGCAGCTGGCCACCGAGGTGGCGCAGCGCGGGCTGAAGATGTTCGAGAAGGTGGGGGTGCCCATCCTCGGTGTGGTCGAGAACATGAGCAGCTTCATCTGCCCCAAGTGCGGGCACGAGGAATCGCTCTTCGGCGAGGGTGGCGGCGAGCGGCTGGCGGCCGCCTGTGGCGTGCCGCTGCTGGGCAAGGTGCCGCTCAACAGCGCCATCCGCGCGCAGACCGATGCCGGGCGCCCGCCGCTGGTGGCCGAGCCGGACGGTGCGGTGGCACAGCGCTATCGCGAGATTGCCCTGCGGGCAGCGGCCGTGCTGTCCGGCAGGCCCTGATCCGTCCCGCACGGCTTCCACGATCCCGTCGAAAGGCGCAGATGAGCATCCGATCCGATCGCTGGATCCGCCGCATGGCGGAGCAACACGGCATGATCGACCCCTTCGAGCCCGGCCAGGTGCGCGAGGTGGCGGGCCGGCGGGCGATCTCCTACGGCACCTCGAGCTATGGCTACGACGTGCGCTGCGGCACGCAGTTCAAGGTGTTCACCAACATCAATTCCACCATCGTCGACCCCAAGGCCTTCGATCCCTCGAGCTTCGTCGACATGGACAGCGATGTCTGCATCATTCCGCCCAACTCCTTCGCGCTGGCGGCCACGGTGGAATACTTCCGCATCCCGCGCAACGTGCTGACCATCTGCCTCGGCAAGTCCACCTATGCCCGCTGCGGCATCATCGTCAACGTGACGCCGCTGGAGCCCGAGTGGGAGGGTCATGTGACGCTGGAGTTCTCCAACACCACGCCGCTGCCGGCCCGCATCTATGCGAACGAGGGCGTGGCGCAGATGATCTTCTTCGAGTCCGACGAGCCCTGCGAGACTTCCTACAAGGATCGTGGCGGCAAGTACCAGGGCCAGCGCGGCGTCACCCTGCCGCGAACCTGAGATGCCCCTGCCTGTTTGTCCGTGCCGGCGCACGCGGATGGTGTACGTCGCGCGGCGGCGGACTGGCCCGGACAAATGATCTCGTCGAAGCAGCCGGGCATCTTTTTCCGCGGCCTGGGCCAGATCATGCTCCAGCAGAGCGCGCTTGCCGGCGTGCTCTTCCTTGTCGGCGTCTTCGGCAACTCGGTGCCGATGGCCACGGGTGGCATCCTCGGCACGCTCGCGGGCATGGCAGCCGGCCGCTTGCTCAGGGTGCCCGCGGCCGATATCGCGGCAGGGCTTTACGGCTTCAATGGCGCGCTGGTAGGCATGGCGCTGCCTGCCTTCCTGGCGCCGGGCTGGGCCGTGTTCATGCTCATCGTGGCGGGCAGTGCGCTGTCCAGCCTGCTGATGGCGACGGTGCGTCGCTGGCTGGGCTGGCTGCCGGCCTATACCGCACCCTTCGTGCTCTCGACCTGGCTGATGCTGGCGGCGGCAGCGGCCCTGGCCCTGCCGCCGGCCCTGGGCGATGGCCTGCCGTTGCGCCCGGGCTGGGTGGCCGCGGTGCTGCGCGGCCTGGGCCAGGTGATGTTCCAGGACAGTGCACTGGCGGGCCTGATCTTCCTTGCCGGCCTTGCCGTGCACTCTTGGCGCGCCGCCGCATGGGCGTTGGCGGGTTCGCTGTGCGGGCTGCTGTGCGCGCTGCTCCTGGGGTTTCCTGCAGACCTCGCCAGCGCGGGGCTGTTTGGCTTCAACGGTGCGCTGGCCGGTATCGCACTGGGCCTGCGTCCCGGCAGCCGGCTGCTGTTGCCGCTCGCCGGCATCGTGCTGTCCACCCTGCTGCTGCGGGCCTTCCAGCTGGCAGGGCTGCCCGCACTGACCGCGCCCTTCGTGCTGGCCAGCTGGGCGGTGCTTGCGCTGCAGTTTCTCTGGAGGAGGGCGGGGCGGGGCGCCGGCTGAGTCTGCGGCAACCGCGTCGCCGGCGGCACCCGGCCCAGGCTAGGGCGCTGCACCCGCCGCCGTATCCCGCCTGCCGCTGATGCCGGAGCCGTCGACGGCGGCCATCCAGTCGCCCGAGGCCAGCTGTACCGGCGAACAATGGTGCATGCCGGCACGCGCCCAGCCATTGCCGTGCGCCGCCAGGAAGGGGTCCGGCTCGACCGGATGCTCGCGGAAGCGCTGCTCGTCGAGGACATCGATCGCGAAGGCGCGCAGCGCGCTGCCATAGCCCTGGCGTGCATCCTGGGCAAAGCGCAGGATGCGGCCATCGGCCACCACCGGCCTGCCGCCACCGCGTGCCGCGCTCTTGTGGTAGCGGTAGACGGGATTGCGCGGGTGTGGGCGCCACGTGCCGTGCAGTTCGTCGGCGGACCAGATCTCCAGCCGGCGCGGGTGGCGCGTGGCAAGGATCCACCAGCGGTCGTTCCAGCGAAGGATGCTCGGATCGCTGTAGTTGCCGGTGAACAGCACGCGCTCCAGCGTCCAGCGCAGCGGGAACTCCAGCGCGCGATAGAGGCGCACCTCGCGCGCCGCGCGCGACTCCGGGATCATGAACCAGTCGTTGCCGTGGCGGAACACCTGCGGGTAGGAGAGGTGGAAGCTTTCCTCCAGCGCCTGTCCCCGGTAACTCCAGTGCCAGCCGTCGTCGCTGTCCGCCACGCCGATCTCGCCAAGCCGCGTCCGGCGGTTGAGCATCTCGAAGAACAGCAGCCAGCGGTCGGCGTCTTCCACCAGGAAGGGGTCGGCCGCCATGATGTAGTCGTCACCGGGGATGTCGGCGACGCTGAAGCGCGGGTTGGCGAAGGCGGGATGCTCGGCGAGCGAGAGGGGATCGGGCCCACGCAGGATGCCGATGGACCACTGGTCCCCGCTTTCGGGGCGCTTGCGCCTTTTCTTCCCGCTCAGGGTATATCCGGCAGCCACGACCAGGATTGCCGCCAGCATCACCCACCACATTCCCCGGGCTCCTTGCGAACGCTGCGCACAATATGCCGCAAAATGGATCCGCCTGCCCGTCCGCGTCAGCCCGAGCGGCCCGGTGGCGGCGGCACGCCATGCTGCCCGGCAGAGCCGTCTGCGACACGGGTGGCAGCACTCCCCGGCGCAGGCTCTCCATTGCGGAAAAGACGTATATTAAATGCACCTTCTATTGCCAATCATAAAGATGTATATTTCGCGCCTGTTTACCCGGGCAGCTGTGTTTTGGCACACAGGGAGAGGAAGGAAACATGTCGTCGCAACGACTGAGCCGGATAGGAGTATCCATCTTTGGCAGCGTGGTGAGCATCGCGCTGTCGTGGCCCTACTGGCGGGATTTCGAGTACTGGGCCGAGTCACGGGAGATGTGGCTGCTGTACTTCGCCGCCGGCTTCGTGCTGGCGGTCTACGTTTTCTACGTGTTCCTCGGCACGCTTTCCACGCTCTTCGAGCATGACGCCATCGATCGCGTGCGACGGGCCAGGGAGGCAGGAAGCCAGGAGGACGCGCCATGAGCTGCCCACCGGGACAACGTTGCGAAGAGGGGGCCAAGCGCCGCCGCGCCCTGCTGGTGCTGGGCACGATGGGGGCGATCTTCCTTGCCCTGTCGGCCGCCTCCTTCGTCGACTCGCGCGGCCAGGCCATCCCCTCGCAGGTGAGCTATGCCGGCTATGACGCCGTCGAGGGCAAGCGCGTATTCCAGGCCTATAACTGCATGGGCTGCCACACCATCGTCGGCAACGGCGCCTATTTCGGCCCCGACCTGACCAAGCTCTACGGCAAGGTCGGCCCCGCATGGCTGGAGGCCTTCCTGCCCTCGGCAGGCGCCTGGCCCACCAGCGGCGCGGTGGCCATGCAGCTGCGCGATGGCGCCATCGCCGACGAGTCCGGGACGGCATCGATCGATGCCTATCTGGAAAAGTACCCGGATGCCGCCGAGCGCGTCGCGCGCCGCGGTGGCCATGCCTCGCTGATGCCCAACCTCCCGCTGACGCGGGTCGAGACCCAGCAGCTGGTCGCCTTCCTGAAGTACGCCTCCTCGATCCATACCGAGGGCTGGCCGCCGAAGCCGAAGGTGGATGGCCTGAGCTTCCCGCAGGCAAGGCCGATGCCGGCTGCCCTGGCCTCGACTGCCGGCGGTGCGATCCCGGCGGGCGGACAGGCAGCCGCGGCCTCGCCGGCGGAGCAGGGTGCGCAGCTGGCCCGCGACACCGGCTGCATGGCCTGCCACTCGGCCGGCACGGAGCGCCTCGTGGGGCCGGGCTGGGGCGGGCTCTACGGCACCGAGGAGACGCTTGATGACGGCTCGACAATCCGCGTCGACGAGGCCTACCTCACCGAGTCCATCCTCGACCCGGATGCGAAGGTGGTGAAGGGCTATGTGCCGCACGTCATGCCGGCCTACGAGGGAATGCTCGACGCCGGACAGGTGGAATCGATCGTGACCTATATCCGCAGCCTTGGGGGAGATCACCCATGATCCGCATCGAATACCAGACCCAGCGGCTCAGCATGCGCTTCTTCATGCTGATGCTGGTGCTGTTCTTCTTCCAGGTGGCCTTCGGCCTGCTGGCCGCTGCGCAGCACATCGACCCGGCGCTGCTTGCCGGGCAGCTCAACTTCAACGTGGTGCGCGCGGAGCACACCAACCTCGGCATCCTGTGGGTGCTCTCGGGCTTCATCGGCGCCATTCTTTTCGTCGGCCCGCTGCTGTCGAAGCGCGAGCTGGCGGCACCGGGGCTGATCAAGTTCCTGTTCTACGCGTTGCTGGCCATCGTGGTCTGGAACGTGGCGACGCAGTCGCTGGCGCAGCAGGGCATCGCCGGCTGGTGGCAGGGCCAGCCCATGCTGCATGAAGGACTCGAGTACCTCGAGGCCGGGCGCATCGTCGACGTGGTCATCCTCGTCGGCTTCGCCATCCTCTGCTACGTGGTCCTGCGGACCTTCCCGCCAGTGTCCGAGTGGAACGAGATCCACTGGGGCCTCGGCATCGGCGTGGTGGCGCTCACCCTGGTGTGGATCTTCGGCATGTTCTTCGTCGAGCGGCTGGACCTGCAGGAGTATTTCCGCTGGTACGTGGTGCACTACTGGGTGGAGGGCGTGTGGGAGGTCATCCACATCTCGCTGGTGGGTTTCCTGCTGGTGCTGATGTTCAAGGCCGACGTGAAGTCGGTGGGCTATGCCGTGTTCTGGGGCATCTCGCTGGTGTGGCTCTCCGGGCTCATCGGCAATGCCCACCATTACTTCTGGATCGGCACCCCCGAGGTGTGGCAGTTCTGGGGCTCGCTGTTCAGCGCGCTCGAGCCATTGCCGCTGATCTTCTGCTTCTGGCACGTGTACCTGGATTCGCACCAGGACGACAAGCCGGTGGAAAACATGCCTGCCTTTGCCTTCCTGCTGGGCTCGGTGGTGCTCGAGCACGTGGGTGCCGGCATCCTCGGCTTCACCATGACCTTTGCGCTCACCAACCTGTGGTCGCACGGCACCTGGGTGACGCTGA
This sequence comes from Gammaproteobacteria bacterium, assembly GCA_019454675.1. Classification (GTDB taxonomy): domain Bacteria; phylum Pseudomonadota; class Gammaproteobacteria; order Steroidobacterales; genus QUBU01. Next base: position 16,846 of record JACFNV010000024.1, read on the forward strand.
GCCATGCGCACCTCGCGCTGTTCGGCACCTTCGGCATGCTGGGCATCGCCGCTGCCTACTATGCGGTGCCGCTGATGCGCGGCAAGGCGAACTTCGACCAGCGGGTGGGCAGGTTGGCCTTCTGGCTGGTATTCACCGGCGTGCTCGGCCTGTGCTTCGCCTTTGCCATCGGCGGCACGGTGCAGGTTTTCGTCTACCGCACGCTCGCACTCGACTGGTTCGGTGGCGACGTGGCGCCCGCCATGCAGTTCGCCAAGGTGATGGTGCCGGTGTTCGGCTTCGTGTTCGCCATGGGCGTGTGCATCCTGGTGTATGACCTGATGACCGTCGGCCTGCGTGACAGGGATAGCGCAGAACTGCCTGCGGCGCCGGTGGTGCCGGTGGCACCGACCGGCTGGGGCCGCCGGCTGCATGGCTGGGAGACCGGCCTGTGGCTGCTTGGCATGTGGTTCTTCGGCGGCGTCATCACTATGGGCCTGCTGAGCTTCAACCTGCGCACCGTGGCCGAAGGCAGCATGATGCTTCCCTACCTGATGGGCGGGGTCGGCTACACCGGCCTGCTGCTGGTGACGCTGGGCTTCGTGATGCGCTTCCTGCGCTCGCTCGAGGCACGCGGGCCGGTGGGTGCAGCGCAGGTTCCGGCCACGGTGGCGGCGGCCACCGCCTGATACGGGGTGATCGACAGCCTATCGGTACGGGAGTGACAGGATGATCCTCCAGGACATGATCGGGAGCATCGCGCTGGCGGGCGTCAGCCTGGTGGGCCTGATCTTCCTGGTGGTCATCAGCCAGGCAGGCAAGCCGGCGGACGAGGCGGCCCGTACGCGGGCCGCCCGTGCTGCCGGGCGCCTCCAGGGCTGGGTGTTCGCCGTCCTGCTGCTGGGCTTCGTCGGCGGCAGCTGGGCCACGCTGCGCAATCTGCCGATCCCGGTCCAGGATGTGGAGCTCGGCGCCGACCACGTGGTCGAGGTGGTCGGCGGCATGTGGTACTGGATGATCTCGCCCGACAGCGTGCCGGCCGGCAGCCTGGTGGAGTTCCGCGTCACCAGCGTCGACGTGAACCACGGCTTTGCCCTGTACGGGCCGGAAGGGCGCATCCTCGCCCAGACCCAGGCGATGCCGAAGTACACCAACCGCTTGCTGGTCGATCTCGATACGCCCGGTACCTACACGGTGCAGTGCCTGGAGTACTGCGGCATCGGCCATGCACCGATGAAGGCCAGCTTCCAGGTGACCGCGGCGGGAGGGAACTGACGATGGCCTCGCTGGTCCTGTATCCCGATGACGAGCGCCTGCCGCGGGCGGCAGGCATCACGCTCAACTTCTACCTGGTCACGGCGCTGGTGCTGTTCCTGGCGATGATGGCGCTCGGCCTCGGCATGCGTTCGTCGCAGGCTGGCTGGCTGGGGCTGCCGCCCGACTGGTTCTACCGCTTCCTCTCGCTGCACGGCGCCGGCATGGTCGGCACCGCCTCGCTGGTGACCACCGCCATCATGTGGTTCTTCCTGCGCAAGTACGTGCAGCTGCACCTGTGGGCCTTCGTCGCCAACTACGTGCTGTTCATCATCGGCCTGTGGTGCATCGTGCTGTCGGTGATGGCAGGCAGCTATGCGGGGCTGTGGACCATCCTCTACCCGCTGCCGGTGCACAGCCAGGGCATGTGGAGCCGCGAGGCGGGCGCCATCTTCATGCTGGGCTACCTCGGCATCGGCATGGGCCAGCTGCTGTTCTACCTGGATGCCGCCGCGGGGATCATCGCCCGCTACGGCAACTTCTCGCGGGCGCTGGGCCTGCAGTGGCTGTTCGGCGGCGAGATCGACCAGGCACACCCGAAGGCGGTGGTGGCCAGCACCGGCGTGCTGATCGCCAACACGCTGGGCCTGCTGGCCGGCACCGTGGCGCTGGTCATGAGCCTGGCCAACGCCGTCTATCCGTCCATCGAGCTCGATCCGCTGCTGATCAAGAACCTGATCTACTGGTTCGGGCACATGTACCCGAACGCCACCATCTACATGGGCTGCATCGCGGTCTACGAGCTGCTGCCGCGCTATACCGGCAAGCCCTTCGTGATGGGGCGCCCCTTCCTCTGGGCATGGCTGGCCACCGTGCTCTACGTGGTGCTGGTCTTCCCGCACCACCTGCTGATGGACTTCGCGCAGCCGCGCTGGCTGTCGGTCATGGGGCAGCTGGCCTCCTGGGTGGGCGGCTTCCCGGTATTCGTGGTGACCGCCTACGGTGCGCTGGTCAACATCCACCGCTCGGGCATCCGCTGGAACATGCCGGCGCGCCTGCTGGTGCTGTCGATGTTCGGCTGGATGGCCGGCATCGTGCCAGCCATCCTCGATGGCACGATCGCGGTCAACATGGTGATGCACAACACCCAGTGGGTGCCGGGCCATTTCCACTTCTACATGCTGCTCGGCGTGCTGAGCATGGCGCTGGCCTTTATGTTCCACCTGGTCGGCCAGCGCCACGGCCAGGTGCCACCCGATTCGGGCGGCGACCGCGGCAGCCTGCCCGTCTACCTGCTGGGCGGGCTGGTCTTCCTGTTCGGCTTCCTCGGCGGCGGGCGCACCAGCGTGCCGCGGCGCATGGCCCAGCACATCGATGCCTGGACCCTCACCGACAGGATCGGCTCCATCGGCGCGATGCTGGTGGTGCTTGCGATGCTCTACTTCGTTGTCCGCCTCGTCATCGGCCTGCTGCGACCCGTGGCGCAGGCAGCCGGTGATGGCGATGGCCTGGCGGACGCTGCTCGCTAGCCTGCTGGTCCTCGTCGCCGGCACCGTCGCGCTGGCGCTGGCCACCGACGACTTCCGCGCCTACACCACCGAGGGTGCACGGCGACTGGAGGTCGCGCGCCATCCACGATCGCTCCCCGAGGCCCGGCTGCAGACCGCGGCCGGCGGCATCACCGATCTCGATGGATTGCGCGGGCGCTGGCTGCTGGTCGACTTCATCTACACCCGCTGCATGACCTATTGCGCGATGCAGGGGCAGGGCTTCGCCCGCCTGCAGCGCGAGCTGGCCCCGCAGCTGGCGGCCGGGCAGGTCGTGCTGCTCAGCCTGAGCTTCGATCCCGGGCGGGACGGCCCTGCGGAGCTTGCCGCCTACCAGCGCCGGCTGGGAGGCACGACGGGCGCAGGGTGGCTCGCCGCCCGGCCCGCCGGGGCGGAGGAGCTGGCGACACTGATGCGGGCCTTTGGCGTGGTGGCGCTGGATGACGGCTTTGGCGGCTTCGTGCACAACGCCGCCATCAACGTGGTGGATCCCGAGGGCAGGCTGGTGGCGGTGCTCGACCAGGACGCGCTGGACGAGGCGCGTGACTTCGTGCTGGCGAGGCTCGGGTCGTGAAGACGCTGCCGCAGGATGGCATGTGGGGCGGGCTGCTGCTCTGGCTGGTGCTTGCCACGCCGGCCGCGCGCGGCTTCCTCGAGGCCTCGATGAGCCTGCAGATGCTGGTGCAGATGCCGCTGCTCGGCTTGGCCGGCTACCTGCTCGCACGCCACCTGCCGGAGCGGGTGCGTCGCGTGCTGGCAAGCTGGGATCGCGGCGGCGTCAGCGGGCTGCTGCTGGCAGCGGTGGTCAGCCTGCCCTGGATGCTGCCGCGGCTCATGGATGCCGCGCTGGCGGCACCCTGGGTCGAGCTTGCCAAGTTCACCAGCCTGCCCCTGCTCATCGGCCTGCCGCTGGCGCTCAGCTGGCCGCGGGCGGGGCTGGTGGTGCGTGGCGTCTTCCTGATGGAAATGGTCGCCACCGCCTTCCGGGTCGGCTGGCTCTACCTCGTCGCGCCGCAGCAGTTATGCGTCAATTACCTGGTGGATGACCAGCAGCGGCTCGGCACCGCGCTGCTGGTGCTGGGCGTGCTTGCCACCCTGGTGCTGGCCTGCCAGCTGATGTGGGGGCACCCGCGCGGGGCTGCACTGCGCTGACGGCATCAAGGCCGACCTGGCCGGCCAGCCGCAGCCTTGAATTCCCGTACTCGTGCAGGTACTGCAGGCGCAGCAGCACAGGGTATGGCGCGGCGGGTCACTGCGCCACAGTATCATGGTGCATCGTGGCCGCTTTCCCGACGCATGATGGCAGACGTCGCCTGCATCAACCTCGATGTGCTGCTTTCGGTGCGCGCGCAGGCACGCCCGCTGGCTGCATTGGTGCCGAAATGAACGGAGATACCCATGCGCATGACCCTGCTGTTGCTGATCGCCTGTGTCCTGATTGTGCCGAGCCTTGTCCTCGGCCAGGCGGCGCCATCCCCCGGGTGGGGAGCTTTGCAACTGCTCGATCGGGAAGTTCTGCCGGGCCAGAAGCGCAAGTTCAGCTACCAGCATGCGCAGACCTTCGAGGGCTCGTTCCTTGATACGGCGGTATTTGTCGCCCGTGGCACGAAGCCCGGCCCCACCCTGTGCCTGACGGCGCTGATACATGGCGATGAGCGCAATGGTTTCGAGATCGTGCGCGAGACCTTCTTTCGCCTCGATCCGGCCAGCCTCGCGGGTACGCTGATCACGGTGCCCGCCGCCAACGCCAATGGCTTTCGTACCGGCAGCCGCTACATGCCCGATCGCCGCGACCTGAACCGTGCCTTCCCCGGCAGGCCGGACAGCGATAACACCTCGTTGATCGCGTACATCCTGTACACCGCGCTGAGGGAGCACTGCGATGGGTTGATCGACCTGCATACCGGTTCGTTCGATCGCGCCAACCTGCCGCAGGTGCGTGTGGATCTCGCCAACCCGCGGGCGCTGGAGATGGCGCGGCGCTTTGGTGCCGCCGTCATCGTTGGCGGTGCCGGGCCCTCGGGCAGCCTGCGCCGGGAAATGATGGATGCGGGGATTCCGGCCATCCTCTACGAGGCCGGCCTGCCGCTGCGCTTCGAGCCGATGGAGATCCAGGAGGGGGTGCGCGGCGTGCGCAATGTCATGATCGGGTTAGGCATGATCCAGGGCCAGGCCTCGGCACCGACCCCCGGCGACCACATCTTCAGCAAGACACGCTGGGTCCGTGTGCCCATCGGCAACGGCGGCGTCTTCTACCCGGTGCGCAAGCTGGGCGAAAGCGTGCGGCAGGGCGATTCCATCGCGCAAATTTTCGATCCATTCACCGACGAGCAATTCGATGTTCCCTCGCCGCTGGCGGGCCGGATCATCGGCATGGCGGTTCCGCAGGTGGTGTTCTCCGGTTATGCGCTGGTGCACGTTGCGTCGGCGCCGTATTCCGCCCGCTGAGCCGATGCCGCTGGTCGCCAGGCGCGCCGGTATCGATCCCGCTGTGTACCAGCGGGTGCGCGTCAATCCGGATCGCGTGTCATGGCAAGCATTCAAGCGCTGCAGAAGTCGTTCAGTTCAGCGCGCTCGCCAGCTTGCGCCGGTACTCGCCCACCAGCGGGGCATCGCCGAGTAGCGTGAAGACGGCAAGCAGCTGCTTGCGGGCGGCGCCATCGTTCCAATGGCGGTCGCGGCGCACCATCTCCAGCAGCTCGTCCATGCCCTCGGCATGCCGGCCACGGCTCACCAGCAGGTGGGCGAGATCGAGGCGGGCCTGCATGTCGCCCGCATCCTGCGCGATGCGCTCGCGCAGCGCCGCCTCGTTGCCGGCCGCCTCCCCGGCAGGGGCGAAGTCCATCCGCGCGCGCAGGCGCTGCGCGCGCTCGTCCAGCGCCGCGCTGGCGGAGAGGCTGTCGAGCAGCTGGCGCGCCTCTGCCACGCGCTCTGCATCGAGCAGGATCTCCGCGGCGTCGATGCGCACCTGCTCGTTGCCGGGATCCAGCCGCGAGGCCTCGCCCAGCGTCTCCAGTGCCTGCGTGTCATTGCCCGCGGCACGCTGTGCGGCGGCCTGCTGGCGCAGTTCCTCGGCGGGCGAGGGCAGGATGCGGGCGAGGAACTCGCGCACCCCCGATTCGGGCAGTGCGCCGGTGAACTGGTCGATCACCTGTCCCCGGTAAAAGGCCTTCACGTCGGGGATGCCGCGGATGCCGAACTGCATCGCCAGTTCCTGGTTCTCGTCGGTGTTAACCCTGGCCAGCAGGAACTTGCCGCCGAACTCCCCGGCGAGCTTCTCGAGGATGGGCTTCAGCGACTGGCAGGGGCCGCACCACGGCGCCCAGAAATCCACCACCACGGGCACGCGCTGCGAGGCCTCGAGGACGGCTGCCTCGAAACCCGCGGCATCGACATCAAACGCAAACTGTCCCATGGTGCTTCACTCCTTCTCGTCGATCGTCTCCGGCCCCGTGGCGGGCCGGCCTTCGCGCCAGACGATGCCATCGCGGAATGCGACGCGCCCGCTGGCGAGCCACTGGATGGCCAGTGGATAGACATGATGCTCGCCGCGCTGCACGCGCTCGCGCAGCGAGTCCTCGGTGTCCGCTGGCCGGATGCGTACCCGGTACTGGATGATGGCGGGGCCTGCGTCGAGCTCGGGCGTGACGAAGTGCACCGTGGTGCCGTGCCAGGCATCGCCCGCTTCCAGCGCACGCCGGTAGGTGTGCAGCCCGGGGTAGAGTGGCAGCAGCGAGGGATGCACGTTGAGCATGCGCCCGCGGTAGCTCTCGACGAGCCCGGCGGGGAGGATGCGCATGAAGCCGGCAAGCACCACCAGCTGCGGCTCGAGGCCTTGCAGCTCGCCGAGCAGTGCCGTGCCGAAGGCATCGCGATCGGCCATCGCGTGGTAGTCGACGGTGATAGCCGGAATGCCGGCTGCGGTGGCCCGCTCCAGGGCGCGCACCCCGGGGCGATCGCTGATCACGCCGACGATGCGCGCATCGAGGCTGCCGGCGGCGATGGCATCGATGATGGCCTGCAGGTTGGAGCCGCTGCCCGAGACGAGGACCGCGATGCGCAGGGGCGGGCGCGGGCTCATCGATCGATGCGCACCCGGCCCGTGCCGGCCTCGATGCTGCCGATGACCTGCACGCTCTCGCCGGCCTCGCGCAGCAGTGCCATGGCGCGCTCGGCCTCGGCGCGGCCGACGATGACCGTCATGCCGATGCCGCAGTTGAAGGTGCGCAGCATCTCCTCGTTGGCCACCCGGCCGGTCTTCTGCAGCCAGTCGAACACCGCCGGACGCTGCCAGGCCGAGCCGTCGATGCGCGCGGGGGCGGTGGCGGGCAGGGCGCGCGCGAGGGTGCGGGGCAGGCCCCCGCCGGTGATGTGGGCAAGACCCCTGACCTCGAGTGCCGCGATGAGCGCGAGCAGGCTGCGTACGTAGAGGCGGGTGGGGGTGAGCAGGTGCTCGGCAAGGCTTTGCCCGCCCTCCCAGGGGGCCGCGCCCGCGGCCGGATCCAGCGCCAGGATGCGGCGGATCAGCGAGTAGCCATTCGAATGCGGGCCGGAGGAGGCAAGCCCCAGCACCACGTCACCCGCCCCGATGCGGCTGCCATCGATGAGGCGGTCGCGGTTGACGACGCCCACCGCAAAGCCCGCCAGGTCGATGTCGCCGGGCGCATACATGCCGGGCATCTCGGCGGTCTCGCCGCCGAGCAGTGCACAACCGCTCTGCTCGCAGCCGGCGGCGATGCCGCGGATCACGGCCTCGGCCTGGTCGAGCGAGAGCTGGCCGGTGGCGTAGTAGTCGAGGAAGAACAGCGGCTCGGCACCCTGCACGATGATGTCGTTGACGCACATCGCCACCAGGTCGATGCCGATGGTGTCGAAGCGCTGCAGCTCGATGGCCAGCCGCAGCTTGGTGCCCACCCCGTCGGTGCCGGCCACCAGCACCGGGCGCGGGAAGCGCTCGGTGTCGATCTCGAACAGCCCGCCGAAGCCGCCGAGGCCGCCGAGCAGCCCGGCGCGGGCGGTGCGGCGCGCATGGGGCTTGATGCGCTCGACCAGCGCCTCGCCCGCGTCGATGTCGACACCGGCATCCTTGTAGGTGAGGGGGGAATCGGGGCTCATGGCTTTCCTGTCGCTCGGCATCCGTGGGCTGGCCACGGGGCGATTGCGCCGGGCATGTCTATAATAGTGCAGGCATGGGAGCAGGCGCATGATCCATATTTCCGGGTGGCGGACAAGGTGTCTGCTGGTCTCCCTGCTCCTCGCACTGGGCAGCTTGCCGGCAGCGGCATTCGCCGCGCGGGTGGCGGATCTCTACGCCGCCTCGGTGCCCGCCGGCGAGGCCACGCCCGCCGCCGAGCGGGCAGCCTTTGCCGCGGCGCTGGGGCAAGTCCTGGTCAAGGTGACGGGCAGGCAGGCTGCGGGCCAGCCGGAGGTCGTTGCCGGCCTTGGCGATCCCTCGGCGCTGGTCCAGCAGTTCCGTCGCGATGCGGCCGGCCAGCTCTGGGCACTGTTCGATGCGGCCGGCGTGCGTCGCGGCCTCGAGCAGGCGGGCTTGCCGGTGTGGGGCGAGGAGCGCCCGCTGACGCTCATCTGCCTGCTCGTCGATACCGGGGCGGGCGTCCCGGAGCTGGTTTCCGCCGGCCCCGCCGGAGGCCTCGCCGATGCGCTGCGGCGCCAGTTGCTGGACACCGCGGCAGCCCGCGCGGTGCCGGCGATGCTGCCCGCGGGCGATATGCAGGATCGCGGCCTTGCCGAGGCCGCGTCCGGCGTCGTCGACATGGAGCTGTTCCGGCTTGTTGCCGAGCGCTACCCGGCCGATGCGCTCCTCGTCGGCCAGGCGCGCGTGTTCGCAGCCGATGCCGCGCAGGTGGACTGGACGCTGCTCGCGGGCAATCGGCGCGAGGCCTGGAGCGGTGGCCTTGCCGATGGCCCCGCCGGGCTGGCCGAACGCCTGGCCGCGCAGCTCGCGGCAAGCAGCGGCGGGCGGGAGCAGGTGGTGCTGGAGGTGGCAGGCGTCGAAAGCTTCGCGCAGTACGGTGCCCTGCTGGCCTACCTCAATGGCCTCGACCTGGTGGAGTCGCTGGCAGTGACCCGCGCCCGCGACGATGCCATGCAGTTCGAGTTGCAGTTGCGCGCCGGTCGCGAGCGTTTCCGCCAGGCGCTGGCGCTGGGGCACCTGCTCGAAGGCCCCCTCGGGGATGCGCAGGCCGGCCCGCTGCATTACCGGCTGGTCTCGCGGCCCGGACACTGAGTCGCAGGGCTCATGCTGAGGGCGGCGCATATCCCCAACCTGATCAGCGTGCTGCGCATGCTGCTGGTGGTGCCTATCGTGGCGGCCCTGCTGGCCGACCGCGTGGCGCTGGCGCTGGCGTTGGTGGCGCTCGCGGGTCTCTCGGACGGGCTCGATGGCTTCCTCGCCAAGCGCTGCGGGTGGCAAAGCCGCCTGGGCGGGCTGCTCGATCCGCTGGCCGACAAGCTGCTGCTGGTCTCGCTGTTCGTGACCCTGGCGGTGCTGTCGCTGCTGCCGGCGTGGCTGGCGGCGGTGGTGGTGGGCCGCGATCTCATCATCGTCAGCGGTGGCGTGGCCTATAACAGCCTGATCGGGCCGGTGCAGCCCGAGCCCTCGGGCGCCAGCAAGCTCAACACCCTGGCGCAGCTGCTCTGCATCGCCAGCGTGCTGTTCGAGCATGCCAGCGGCTGGCGCCTGGGACCCT
>JACFNV010000145.1 GCA_019454675.1 Gammaproteobacteria bacterium
CATAGGCGTGAGCGGAACCGCCGTCGATGAGGATGGCAACGAGATCTACGATGAGGACGGCAATCCCGTGCTTCTCTACGACATCTACCCGAATGCCACATATGACATCCCGCTCGGCCTGACGCCCTGCCAGGACTGGCCACCGGACTTCAACTGTGCCGGCCGCTTCGAGCGCACCGTGCTGCCGAACGTGCCCGTCCCCGCCGCCGGCTGGCTGCTGCTGAGCGGGCTGGGCATGCTGGGCGTGGTGCGCCGCAGGCACCGGGGCAGCCTGGACAGCTGATCCAGCCCGTCTTCTCCACAACCCATGTTCTCCCGGGGCCGGCTTTCATGCCGGCCCCGGCGTCTTGGTCCCGGGCACCGACAGCCGGAATCGGCGTGCATCATCCGTTCGAGCCTTCGCGCAGGAACCTGATCCGCTGCACCGCCGATGTGGACGGGGCGCGGACATTTCCCGGCGCATGCATGGCATGGCCCATCACGCCGTCCACGGGAAGGCCAAGGCACATCGGCCACGCCGGCCCCGCGCGCAAACCGCTTGTGCCGGCATCGGCATCCGCGATACTTTCGGCGAGACAGTCTCATCGCCGGTTTCGAGGAGATCCGCCATGGGTCCAGTCCTGATCCCGAGAGCCGCATGGCTCGCACTCGCCTGCACGCTCCCGCTCCTGTCATCCACCGGCACCGCGCGCGACTGGGGCAGCATCCTCAAGCAACGCGCCGAGCAACGCGCGGGCCAGCACCTGCAGCAGGCGGTCGACAACGGCGTGGATGCCGTTGCGGATACCGTCACGAAGGGTCCCGAGGCGCAAGGCACGACGCAGAAGGGCAGCGACGGCACGGCGGCCCGCGACCGCTTCACGCCGATCATCGAGGCGGCACCCAAGTCAAGCGTGCAGAACGGCGCCCTGGTGAACCACAAGCGCGTGGCCGTGCAGGAAGAGCTTGCCCAAAGGCCGCCAACCCGCGGCGAGCTGGGCGTGGAACTCCCGGCGGGTGCACGCCTCGAGTTGTACGAAACCGCCCTCCAGATCGCCCAGTACCATCCCGCCTGGCGCGTCTACAAGTACCGGCTCGACACGCCGCGCGAGCGCGGGGACTTCATCGCTTTCTTCACCCGCCAGGGGCTGCATTTCAACGAGCGCAAGTACTGGATCATCTTCCCCGCGCCACCGGGCGTGGATGACAGGGATGCCGAATTCATCGACCTCTCGGGTGACCCGGTGGATGGCTTCCGCATCTGGCGGCGTCCGGGAGCAGGCTGAGCGCGGTCTCCAGCCGCCGGGCGGCCTGTCAGCGGAAGCGCGCCTTCCACTGCAGCATGTATTCATCCTCGCCGCGGAGATCGACGTCGAGGTGCCAGCCCGAGTCACCGCCATCGATGATGAAATCGGCGAAGTAACCGACGGCAAGCGATTGATCCTTCACCCAGTCGATGGCCCGGGCGCGAAACTTGCGCCGACCGCGATCCAGCCGTGCATTGAAATGGGTGGCCAGCTCGCTGGCGGGCGCGCTGCCCGTGGCGGAGACCATACCGGGATCGCTGGCCAGGAGCGCCGCCAGGCGCGGCTTGCCGAAGGCCAGCGGTTGCATGAGCTCCACCACCGCGTGCTCGGGGCTGAAATCATGGATCGTCGCGGCAGGCGGCTCATCGGCCCAGACGCCTGCCGCGATGAGCAGGCCAAGCGGCAGCAATGCCATGCGCTTGCCATGGCCGGCACGAAGATCGGGATGCGGGTTCATGAGCACTGCGCCCCCCGGCCGCCACGGGCCGCTGCAGGTCTCGACTCGCGCCCACCCTAAGCTGCCGCCGGCACCGCCACCGTGAACGACATCACCCTTCGCGCCGGCATGCCGGCAGATTCCCGTATTCGGTTAAATGCCCACGCTGCCTGGAGCCAGTAGCGGAAAAAAACAGGCCGGGGCCGACGAGCTGTCGACCCCGGCCACGTCCCTGGCAAGCGCGATTACTTGACCTGGATTTCGACCTGCTGCGGCCTGACGGCCTCGGCCTTCGGAATGTAGACCTTGAGGATGCCGTCCTTCGACTCGGCGCGGATGCGCTGCTCGTCCGCATCCGCCGGCAGCGAGAAACTGCGGGCAAAGCTGCCATAGAAGGACTCGACGCGATGCTGCTTCTCGCTCTCGTCGCTGCGCTCGTAGCGGCGCTCGCCGCGGATGGTGATGACGCCTTCCTGCACCGTCACCTGCACATCCTTCTTCTCCACCTCGGGAAGCTCCGCCTTGATGATGTATTCCTTGTCGGTCTCCGAGATGTTGGCGACCGGGCGCCACTGCACCACCTCGGCACCCTGCTCCGCCGACGCCGCAGGCAGCGAGCGGCGAAAGCTGCGGTTGTAACGCTCGAAGATGTCATCCAGTTCGCGCAACGGACTCCAGTTGACCAGTGTCATGGCTCTCTCCTGTCTCTCAAGCTGTTCGGGTACCGGCCCGGGGGACCGGCTCTGGGCTTGAAGTGGGGCCGGCGGCGGAATTTTCAATGCCCTTCCGCTGCCCGGGACACGACCCGGATGCAAGAACGGCCCGCTGCCGGGGGCTGCGGGCCGTCGGGCACGGGAACAGCGGTGCAGCTCAGGCGGAGGCGGTCACCAGGGCCTCGCCGAGCGCAGCGATCAGGTCCTCGGCATCTTCCATGCCGACCGACAGCCGCACCAGGCCATCGGTGATGCCCACCCGCCGCCGCTCGGCCTCTTCCAC
>JACFNV010000025.1 GCA_019454675.1 Gammaproteobacteria bacterium
CGCACCGGCTCCATCACCTCCTTCCAGGCCATTTACGTGCCGGCGGACGACCTCACCGACCCGTCGCCGGCCACCACCTTCGCGCACCTCGACGCGACGCTGGTGCTCTCGCGCAACATCGCCGAGCTCGGCATCTACCCGGCGGTGGACCCGCTCGATTCCACCAGCCGCCTGCTCGACCCCAACGTCATCGGCCAGGAGCACTACGACACCGCGCGTTCGGTGCAGGCCGTGCTGCAGCGCTACAAGGAGCTGCAGGACATCATCGCCATCCTCGGCATGGACGAACTCTCCGAGGAAGACAAGCTCACCGTGCAGCGGGCGCGCAAGATCCAGCGCTTCCTCTCGCAGCCCTTCTTCGTCGCCTCGCAGTTCACCGGCCAGGAAGGCAAGTACGTCTCTCTCAAGGAGACCATCCGCGCCTTCAAGGGCATCGTCGCGGGTGAGTACGACGGGCTTCCCGAGCAGGCCTTCTACATGGTCGGCACCATCGACGAGGCGGTCGCCAAGGCGAAGACGCTGCAATAGGCGGACGGATATCCCATGGCAAGCATTCACGTCGAGATCGTCAGCGCCGAGGGGCATATCTTCTCGGGCGAGGCAAACCTCGTCATCTGCCCGGCGAAGATGGGCGACGTCGGCATTGCCCCGCGCCATGCGCCGCTGATGACGACGCTGCGCCCTGGCGAAGTCCGCGTGCAGGCCGAGGGCAAGGACGAGGTGTTCCTCTACGTCACCGGCGGCATCCTCGAGGTGCAGCCCGGCCAGGTCACCATCCTCGCCGATACCGCGCTGCGCGAGGGCGAGCTCGACGAGGCGGCGGCCGAAGAGGCGCGCCGCCAGGCCGAGGAGGCGCTCAAGGGCGCCACCGACAAGGCCGACCTCGCCCACGCCCAGCAGCAGCTGGTGGAAGCCGCCGCCCGCTACCGCGCGGTGCAGAAGCTCAAGGGCAAGCGCAAGCAGATCTGAGGCAGTTCCGCGGCCGGCCGGGCACCCGACCCAGTCGCGGGGCATTCCTGCCACGATGCGAAGCCCGTCACCCGGGCGCTGCCGGCCTTCGGGCATAATCCCGCCATGTCTACCACAGTCCTGATCCTTGCCGCCGGGCAGGGCAAGCGCATGCGCTCGTCCCTGCCCAAGGTCCTCCACCCCCTGGCCGGCCGGCCCCTGCTCGGGCACGTGCTGGCGGCTGCTGCCGCGCTCAAGCCGCGCGAGATCCGCGTGGTGCATGGCCACGGCGGCGCGCAGGTCAGGGAGGCCTTCCCCGATCCCGCCATCCACTGGGTGCACCAGGCCGAGCAGCGCGGCACCGGCCATGCGGTGCGCCTGGCGCTGAAGGGCGTGCCCGCCGACGACGTGGTGCTGGTGCTCTATGGCGACGTGCCACTGGTGACGCCCGCCACGCTGCGCCGCCTGCGGGCGAAGGCACGCGGCGGCCGGCTGGCCCTGCTCACCGCGGAGTTCGCCGATCCCGCCGGCTACGGGCGCATCATCCGCAGCGGCGGCAACCGCGGCGGCGTGGTGGCCATCGTCGAGGAGAAGGATGCCGCGCCCGAGCAGCGTGCCATCCGCGAGATCAACACCGGGCTCATGGCCTGCCCTGCCGGCGTGCTGGCACGACTGGTGCGCCGCCTGCGCGCCGACAACGCGCAGCAGGAGTACTACCTCACCGACGTGGTGGGGCTGGCGGTGAAGGAAGGCCTCGGCGTCGCCGCGGTGGCGGCCGCCACCCTCGACGAGGTGATGGGCATCAACGACAAGGCGCAGCTTGCCGCCGCCGGCCGGGTGCTGCGCCGGCGCTCGGCCGATGCGCTGCTGGCGGCCGGCGTCACGCTGGTCGACCCCGAGCGCATCGATGTCCACGGCCGCCTGCGCTGCGGGCGCGATGTCACCATCCATCCCGATGTCTTCTTCGAGGGCGAGGTCAGCCTCGGCGATGGTGTGGTGGTCGGCCCCTTCAGCCACGTCAGCAACAGCCGCATCGCCGCGGGGAGCGTGATCCACAGCCACAGCGTGGTGGAAGGCGCCAACGTCGGCCCCGGCTGCGAGATCGGGCCCTATGCCCGCCTGCGCCCGGAGACCGAGCTCGTCGGCGAGGCGCGGATCGGCAACTTCGTCGAGGTGAAGAAAAGCAGCATCGGGCGGCGCAGCAAGGTCAACCACCTGAGCTACATCGGCGATGCCAGCGTCGGCGGGCACGTCAATGTCGGCGCGGGCACCATCACCTGCAACTACGATGGCGTCAGCAAGCATCGCACCCGCATCGGCGATCACGCCTTCATCGGCTCGGGGGTCGAGCTGGTGGCGCCGGTCGAGGTGGGCGCTGCCGCCACCATCGGCGCGGGCTCCACCATCAGCAAGGATGCGCCGGCCGGGGAGCTCACGGTGGCGCGCAGCAAGCAGGTCACGATCAGCGGCTGGAAGCGCCCGGCCAGGGCGCGCAAATAGGCATGCGGCAGGCTATCCTGTCGGCAAATCGCGATCCGGTACCGGGCAGCCTGCAGCCAGCGCCCGGATAATCCGTCTCATCCACCGGCTGCCAGCGGGACAGACAGCAACATGTGCGGAATCGTGGGAGCCATCGCCGAGCGCGACATCGTGCCGATCCTCATGGACGGCCTGCGCCGGCTCGAGTATCGCGGCTATGATTCCGCCGGCCTCGCCGTGCTCAAGAACGGCGCGCTGCGCCGCCAGCGCCGCCAGGGCAAGGTGGCCGAGCTGCAGGCGGCGCTCGACGCCGACCCGGTCGATGCCCCTATCGGCATCGCGCATACCCGCTGGGCCACCCACGGTGCGCCGGCCGAGCGCAACGCACACCCGCACGTCTCGGGCGACGGCCTCGCCCTCGTCCACAATGGCATCATCGAGAACCACGAGGAACTGCGCGACGAGCTGAAGAAGCAGGGCTATGCCTTCACCTCGGATACCGACACCGAGTGCATCGCGCACCAGATCCATTGCCAGCTGAAGAAGCACAACCGCGAGCTCTTCGCCGCGGTGCGCGCCACCGTGGCCGAGCTCGAGGGTGCCTACGCGCTGGCGGTGATGAGCCAGGCCAGCCCCGACACCCTGGTGCTGGCGCGCCGCGGCTGCCCGGTGGTGATCGGCATCGGCCAGGGCGAGAACTTCGTCGCCTCCGATGTCTCCGCGCTGCTGCCGGTGACCCGCCGCTTCATGTTCCTCGAGGAGGGCGATGTCGCCGAGGTCCGCCGCGACGGCATCCGCGTGGTCGACAAGGATGGCGAGGTGGTGCACCGCCCCGTGCGCGAGAGCGAGCTCTCGGCCGATGCCGCCGAGAAGGGGCCCTACCCGCACTACATGCTGAAGGAAATCCACGAGCAGCCGCGCGCGGTGGCGCAGACGCTCGAGGAGCGCGTCGCCAACGGCAAGCTGCTGGAGGCCGCCTTCGGTCCCGATGCCACCGCCATCTTCCGCCGCACGCAGGCGGTGCACATCGTCGCCTGTGGCACCAGCTTCAATGCCGGCTCGGTGGCGCGCTACCTGATCGAGCAGGTCTGCCGCATCCCCTGCAACGTCGAGATCGCCAGCGAGTTCCGCTACCGCCACCCGGTGGTGACCCCCAACACGCTGTTCGTCACCATCTCGCAGTCGGGCGAAACCGCCGACACGCTGGCCGCCCTGCGGCTGGCCAAGCAGGAGGGCTTCCTCTCCACGCTGGCCATCTGCAATGCGCCGGAGAGCTCGCTGGTGCGCGAGTCCGAGCTGGTGATGCTCACCCGCGCCGGCCCCGAGATCGGCGTCGCCTCCACCAAGGCCTTCACCACCCAGATCGCCGCGCTCACCATGCTGGTGATCGCGCTCGCCAGGCACCGCAACGCCAGCGCCGAGCGCGAGCGCGGGCTGGTCACGCGGCTGATCGAGATCCCCGGGCTGATCGAGAAGACCCTGGTGCTCGATCCCGAGATGAAGAAGCTCGCCGAGCGCTTCGCCGACAAGGAGCATGCGCTGTTCCTCGGCCGCGGCATCCTCCACCCCATCGCCATGGAGGGTGCGCTCAAGCTCAAGGAGATCTCCTACATCCATGCCGAGGCCTACCCGGCCGGCGAGCTCAAGCACGGGCCGCTGGCGCTGGTCGATGCCGGCATGCCGGTGATCACCGTGGCACCGAACAACGACCTGCTCGAGAAGCTAAAGTCAAACCTCATGGAAGTGCGCGCCCGCGGCGGCGAGCTCTATGTCTTCGCCGACCCGGATTCGGGCTTCGAATCCAGCGATGGCGTCAACGTCATCCACATGCCGCGCCAGGTCACCTACCTGCAGGCCCCGGCCGTCTACACCGTGCCGCTGCAGCTGCTCGCCTACCACGCCGCCCTCCTGCGCGGCACCGACGTCGACCAGCCGCGCAACCTCGCCAAGTCGGTGACGGTGGAGTAGCCGCCCGCCCGGTTCGCTACCGGAGCGCGCTCTGGCACCATGGCGGGTCTGGCTGCAGGGCCGGCCAGCATCCCCCAGCATCGCGCAACGGAGAATGTCGTCATGAGTACCGCCTATCCCTGGGTTGAACCCCCCTGGCCCAACAAGCCCTTGCCGCGCGAGGAGCTGGAAGACCGCATCCAGCAGCTGTTGGGTGCGCACAACATGTGCGTGCTGGCCACGGTGGGTGCGGGCGGGCAGCCGATCGCCAGCCCTATCGAGTACCACGCCGACGGGCTGGAGCTCTACCTGCTGCCCGATCCGGGCACGCCCAAGGTGCGGGCCATGCAGGCCGATCCGCGGGTCTCGGTGGCGGTGCACGGTGCCTACCACGGCTGGCACAGCGCCCGCGGGCTGCAGATCTTCGGGCGCGCCAGCATCATCGAGCCGCATGCGCCGGGCTGGGAGCGCGGCATGCAGGTGTTCCGCTGGTACGAGTGGATGCGCGACCTCGGCATGGATGCCAGCAAGCCCTTCGAGCGCCAGGTGTGCCGCATCGTGCCCGACAGGATCCTCTACACCGAGACCTGGCTGTGGAAGCAGGGCTATTGCGCCAAGCAGCGCTGGGAGCGGTTGCCCGCGGGCACCAGCGGCGGGGAGGGCGGATGACGATGGATGAAATCAGCGACGAGTTCATCACCACCACCCTGCGCGGGGTGAAGACCATCGCGGTGGTGGGTGCCTCGCCCAAGCCGCAGCGTGCCTCGCACGAGGTGATGGCCTTCCTGCAGCGCAAGGGCTACCACTGCATCCCGGTGAACCCGGGGCATGCCGGCGAGACGCTGCTCGGCGAGAAGGTCTATGCGGACCTTGCCTCGATCCCGCTGCGGGTGGATATGGTCGACGTGTTCCGCAACTCCGAGGCCGCGGGCCCGGTGGTGGACGAGGCGATCGCCATCGGTGCCCAGGTGGTGTGGATGCAGCTCGGCGTGGTCAACGAGGCCGCCGCCGAACGCGGCCGCCGCGCCGGGCTCACCGTCATCATGGACCGCTGCCCGGCCATCGAGTGGGGTCGCATCGGCCTCGATTGAGGGTCGGGGGCAGAAGGCGCCCGACGCCCCGGTGCACGGACGGCCTCAGGCCAGCTCCGCCTCGAGGTCGTAGGCATCCGCACCGGTGACGATGACATCGAGGAAATCCCCCGGCCTGCAGGGGCCGGGCGCGGCGATGCGCACCACGCCGTCGATCTCCGGGGCATCGCCCATGCTGCGCGCGATGGCGCCATCCGGGTGCAGCTCGTCCACCAGCACCCGCATGCGCTGGCCCACCTTGGCGGCCAGCCGTGCGGCGCTGATCCGTGCCGCGGCTTCCATGAAGCGCGCCTTGCGCTCCTCGGCCAGTTCCGCCGGCACCGGGTCGGGCAGCTCGTTGGCGGCCGCGCCGGCCACCGGCGAGTAGGTGAAGCAGCCGACGCGGTCGAGCGCGGCCTCCTCCAGCCAGTCGAGCAGCAGCTGGAAGTCGGCCTCGGTTTCCCCGGGGAAGCCGGTGATGAAGGTGCTGCGGATGGTGATCTCCGGGCAGGTCTCGCGCCAGCGGCGGATGCGTGCCAGCGTGTCCTCGGCATGCGCCGGGCGGCGCATCAGCTTGAGGATGCGCGGGCTGGCGTGCTGGAAGGGGATGTCCAGGTAGGGCAGCACGTGGCCGGCCGCCATCAGCGGCACCACCTCGTCGACATGCGGGTAGGGATAGACGTAGTGCAGGCGCACCCAGGCGCCGAGCCCGCCGAGTGCGCGCGCCAGGTCGATGAAGCGCGTCTGCAGCGGCTGGCCGTTCCAGAGCCCGGGTCGGTACTTGATGTCGACGCCGTAGGCGCTGGTGTCCTGCGAGATCACCAGCAGCTCCTTCACGCCCGCCTTCACCAGCCGTTCGGCCTCGTCCATCACCTCGCCGATGTCGCGGCTGCGCAGCGCGCCGCGCAGGCGCGGGATGATGCAGAAGCTGCAGCCGTGGTTGCAGCCCTCGCTGATCTTGAGATAGGCGTAATGGCGCGGGGTGAGGCGGATGCCCTGCGCCGGCACCAGGTCGAGGTAGGGGTCGTGCGGCTTGGGCGCATGGGTATGCACCGCCTCCATCACTTCCTCGTAGGCCTGCGGACCGGTCACCGCCAGCACCGCGGGGTGGCGTGCGGTGATGGTCTCGGCGCGTGCGCCGAGGCAGCCGGTAACGATCACCCGCCCGTTGTGCTCCAGTGCCTCGCCGATGGCATCGAGCGATTCCTCCACCGCCGGGTCGATGAAGCCGCAGGTGTTGACCACCACCAGGTCGGCGCCCTCGTAGCTGCCGCTGATTTCGTAGCCCTCCGCCCGCAGCCGGGTGAGGATGCGCTCGGAATCCACCAGCGCCTTGGGGCAGCCGAGGCTGACGAAACCGATGCGGGGTGCGGTGCTGTTCATGGCGGGCCTGCGGGTGGGATGCGGCGGGCTGGCATTTGTACCAGAACGGGGCGTCGATGGCAGGGCCGGAAGGCAGCCCGGGCGCCGTTGCCTCAGGCCGGGCTTGCCACCGGCATCTCGAGGCGTGCGAGATAGCGGCTGACCAGGCCGCCGACGTGCTGCAGCGGCTGCTCGAGCGCGGTGAAGCAGGGCGGCTGGCGGCGCAGCTGCTGCCAGTCCTCGCTGTGGATGAGCCGCTCGAGGTGGGTCATGTTCTGCTCGATGGCCTCGAAGTAGGGGTTGCGGCCATGGCATACCGCCTCGATGTAGCGGTAGACGTGGTTGAACTTGTGGTCCAGCCGCTTGCGCACCGCATGGCGGAAGAAGCCCGGGGTCTGGCGCAGCAGGTCGATGCCCGAGGTGTACTGGCGCCCCTCGCCATCCGCCGCCGGGCGCGTGGCGACGCCCGCCAGCACGAACTCCGCGTAGAGGCGGTCGCGGCATTTCTCGAGGTAGCAGCGATCGGCCATCTGCGCCATGAGGTCGGCGGTGCCGAGCAGGTGGCCCATCAGGGCATCCTTCGGCTCCTCGAGCTCGATGTCGTCCACGCTCATCTCGTAGCCGGTGAAGTGCACCACGCGGGCGGCGATGTCGGCCTGCTGGCCGAGCCCGATCATCGGCAGGTAGCCGCGCAGGAAGGCGGCGCTGCGCGAGACGTGCTGCCCGGTGAACTCGGCGCCGTTGAGCACGCCCGCCTCGGAGCGCCGGCGGATGTAGCCGGCATCGTGGAACAGCGCGGCGATCAGCCCTATTGTCGCGCGCTCGTGGCCGAGTCGGTCGGCGGGCGCGCTGACCTTCTCATGGCCGGCCAGCAGGCGGGCCATGGCCAGCGTCATGTCCAGGGTGTGCTGGATGTCGTGATAGACGGTGTCGCAGCCGAGGTAGTCCTCATACTCACCGCGGAACAGCCGCTCGAAATCGTGGAAGGCCATCCACAGCGCATCGAAGGCGCTGCCGGGGAAGGTCTGGCGGAAGATGCCCTTGACGGCTTCGCGCACCTCGGCCGGCTGGCTGACGCAGACCTCGCCGGTGACATCGCATTCGTTGGGACGAATGCGGAACGGCCGGCTTGCCGTCTGCTCGATATCGCTGTCAGACCACATCGGCGGAAATTCTGGCACCGGCGGACGGGGCAGCACAACGCAAATTTGTGCGCTTATGACCGGATTCACGCTGGCCCGCAGCCAAAACGGGCCCAGACCGGGGTGTGGTCCGAGGGTTTCTCGCGCCCGCGCGGGCCGCGATCGATGCCGCTGGCACCCAGTTTGGCGGCCAGCGCCGGGGAGGCGAGGATGAGATCGATGCGCATGCCGCGGTTGCGCCGGAATGCGGCAGCGCGGTAGTCCCACCAGCTGTAGGCTGCCTCCGGCTGCTCGAGACAGCGGAAGACATCGACCAGGCCGAGTGCAAACAATGCCCGCAGCTGTTCGCGCTCGGGCTCGCTGCAGAGGATCTTCCCGCGCCATGCCTCGGGGTCGTAGATGTCGCGGTCCTCGGGCACGATGTTGAAATCGCCCACCACGGCGAGCTTCGGGTGCCGGGCGAGTTCCCCGGCCAGCTGCCCGCGCAGCGCTTCCAGCCAGCGCAGCTTGTACTCGTACTTTTCCGAGCCCACGCTCTGGCCGTTGGGCACGTAGAGATTGACGATGCGCACCCCGTCGTAGCTGGCTGCGAGCACGCGCTTTTGCTCGTCCGCGAGGCCATCGATGCCGCAGCTCACCGCGGCCGGCGGCTGGCGCGAGAGCAGCGCCACGCCGTTGTAGGCCTTCTGGCCATCCACCGCGCAGTGGTAGCCGATGGCCGCGAACTCCGCGGCGGGGAAGTGCTCGCTCACCACCTTGATTTCCTGCAGCGCCAGCACGTCGGGCTGCGCTTCCAGCAGCCAGTCGCGCACATGCTCGAGCCGCTGGCGGATCGAGTTGACGTTCCAGGTGGCGATCTTCATCGCTGGTTGCCGCGGGATCCGGCAGGTTGCTCAGGCGGCATGGTTGCCGGTGTCGCCGGCAGCCGCGGTGATTCCCGAGTGGCGCAGCAGCGCGGCGATGTCCGGCGCGCGGCCGCGGAAGGCCATGAAGGCCTCGCCGATGTCGCGGCTGCCGCCCACCTCGAGGATCTCGTGGCGGAAGCGTGCCGCGGGTGCCGGGTTGAGCACGCCCTCCTCTTCGAAGGCGGCGTAGGCATCCGCCGACAGCACCTCGGCCCACTTGTAGCTGTAATAGCCGGCCGCATAGCCGCCACCGAAGATGTGCGAGAAGCCGTGCGGGAAGCGGTCGTAGGGAGCGGCCGGCACCACGGCCACCGCCTTTCGCACCTCGGCCAGCAGGGGCATGATGCGGCTGTCGCCACCGGGTGCATATTCGGCATGGATGCGCAGGTCGAAGAGCGCGAACTCGATCTGGCGCAGCATCTGCATGCCGCCCTGGAATACCCGCGAGGCGCGCAGCCGCTCGACCAGCGCCGCGGGCAGCGGCTCGCCGCTCTCGTGGTGGCCCGAGATCATGGCGAGGATCTCCGGCTCCCAGGCAAAGCCCTCCATGAACTGGCTGGGCAGCTCCACCGCATCCCAGGGCACGCCGCTGATGCCGCCCACGCTCGGGTAGTCGATGCGGGTCAGCAGGTGGTGCAGCGTGTGGCCCATCTCGTGGAACAGCGTCAACACCTCGTCGTGCGAGAGCAGGCTCGGCCGGCCGGCAGCGGGCGGCGCGAAATTGCACACCAGGTGCGCCACCGGCAGCTGCAGCCGGCCATCGAGGCGCTTGCGGCTGATGGCGTCATCCATCCAGGCACCGCTGCGCTTCTCCGGGCGCGTGTAGAAGTCGGTGTACAGGCCACCGACCTGGTGGCCGTCGGCGTCGAGGACGCGGAAGTAGCGCGCGCTCGGGTGCCACACCGCCACGGCCTCGTCGGCCTCGAGACGCAGGCCGTAGAGCCGGTGCACCAGGGCGAACAGGCCATCGAGCACCCGCGGCAGGGGGAAGTAGGGGCGCAGCTCCTCCTCCGCAATGGCGAACTTCCGCTGGCGCAGCTTTTCCGAGTAGAAGGCCATGTCCCATGGCTCGAGTGCATGACCGGCGAAGCCTTCCAGCTCGCCGAACTCCCTGCCCGCCGCCTCGCGCGAGGCAGCCACCAGTCGTTCGAGGAAGTCGCGCACCTCCTGCACCGAGCTGGCCATCTTGGTGGCGAGCGAGTACTCGGCGAAGTTCGCAAAGCCCACCAGCGCCGCCGCCTCGTGGCGCAGCGCGAGGATCTCGTCCATCAGCAGGCTGTTGTCGACCGCGGCCGGTGACGGCGTCTGGTCCGAGGCGCGGGTGGCCCAGGCACGGTGGAGCAGCGCGCGCAGCCCGCGGTCCTCGGCGTGGGTCAGCACCGCCACGTAGGTGGGCTGGTCGAGGTGGAACAGCCAGCCCGCCTTGCCCGCCGCGCTGGCTGCCTGCGCAGCGCGCTCCAGCATGCGCCCGGGCAGGCCCGCCAGCCGCGCGGCATCGGTCTCGTGGTGGCTCCATGCCGCCATGGCATCGAGCAGGTTCTGCTCGAACAGCGCCTGCTTTCCGGCCAGCGCCTCCATGATCTCCATGAAGCGCTGCTTTTGCTCATCGGGCAGGGCGACGCCGGCGAGGCGGAAGTCGCGCAGCGCGTGGTCGAGCAGGCGGCGTGCGCCATCGGTGCGCGTCGCGGGCACGGTGCCGGCCACCGCCTCGAACAGCCGGTAGAGCTCGACGTTCTGCGCAACCTCGGTCTGGTAGCGTGCCAGCTGCGGCAGGCAGCGGTTGAAGGCCTCGCGCAGCGCGGGGGTGTTGGCCACCGCGTGCAGGTGGCCGACGGGAGACCACATGCGGTGGAGGCGGTCGCCCGCTTCCTCCAGCGGCAGGATCAGCGTCTCGAAGCCGGTCTTGCCGGCGCGGGCATTGCTGAGGACCTGCTCGATGGCGGCGCGGTTGGCTGCCAGGGTAGCCTCGAGGGCGGGCTCGACATGCTCGGGGCGTATCGAGTCGAAGGCGGGCAGTCCGCCCGCCGCGGCTTCCAGAAGGGGATTGTCCATCCCGCTATTATGGTGTGCAGGAGCGCGCTTTGGCATGCGCTGGCGCACACGGAGCAGAAGATGAGCGAAGCCTGGGACCTGGTGGTGATCGGTGGCGGCAGCGGCGGGCTGGCGGCCGCGCAGCGGGCAGCGGAGTACGGTGCGCGCGTGGCGCTGGTGGAGTCCGGGCGGCTGGGCGGCACCTGCGTCAATGTCGGCTGCGTGCCGAAGAAGCTCATGTGGTATGCCGCCGATGTCGGGCAGGCGCTGCGCGAGGCGGCATCCCATGGCTTCGATGCCCCCCTGCGCGGGCCGCACGACTGGGCGCTGCTCAAGGCGAAGCGCGAGGCCTATGTCGGCCGGCTCAACGACATCTATGCCGGCAACCTCGAGCGCCGCGGCATCCGCCTCATCCGCGACCGTGCGCACCTGGCCGGGCTGCACCTGGTGGCCGCCGGCGGGGAGCTGCTCGAGGCGCGCCGCATCCTCATTGCCACCGGTGGCTACCCGCTGGTGCCGGAGCTACCCGGCGCGGAGCTGGGCATCACCTCGGATGGCTTCTTCGCGCTGGAGCGCTGCCCACCGCGTACGGCGGTGGTCGGCAGCGGCTATATCGCGGTGGAGCTGGCCGGGCTGCTCCAGGGCCTGGGCTCGGCGGTCAGGCTGTTCGCGCGCCACGATGCCGTGTTGCGCCGCTTCGACACGGTGCTGCAGGAGGCTGCCGCCGCCAGCCTGCAGGAGGCGGGGGTGGAGCTCTCCTGGCACAGCGTGCCATCGGCGCTCGAGCGGCGTGCCGATGGCCTGTACCTGCACACCCGCGATGGCGCGGTGCATGGCCCCTTTGACGAGCTGGTGTGGGCCATCGGCCGGTTGCCCGCCAGCGCCGGGCTGGGGCTCGAGGAGGCGGGAGTCGATACCGATGAGGAGGGCTTCATCACCACCAACCTCTACCAGGAAACCGATGTCGCCCACGTCTATGCCATCGGCGATGTCACCGGGCGCGAGCAGCTCACCCCGGTGGCCATCGCCGCCGGCCGGCGGCTGGCCGATCGGCTCTATGGCGGCATGGAAGGCCGCCATCTCGACTACAGCAACATCCCCACCGTGGTCTTCACCCATCCCCCGCTCGGCACCGTCGGCCTCAGCGAGGCGCAGGCCCGCGAGCGCTTCGGCGCGGGGGTTAAGGTCTACCAGGCGAGCTTTACCCCCATGTCGCACGCGCTGGCCATCCACAAGCCGCGGGCGCGCATCAAGCTCGTCACCGCGGGGGAGGACGAGCGCATCGTCGGTTGCCACATCGCCGGGCCCGGCGTGGACGAGGCGCTGCAGGGCTTTGCGGTGGCCATCCGCATGGGCGCCACCAAGCGCGATTTCGACGACACCGTCGCCATCCATCCCACGCTCGCCGAGGAGCTGGTGACGCTGCGCTGAACCGGCCGGCGCCTGTACTCAGTCCCGGCGCAATAGTACGGCCCCGATCGCGATCACGACGCTCAGCATCGCTGCCATGTCCTGCCAGCGCGGCCACTCGCCGACGATCAGCGGCGCGCTCAGCACGCCGGTCAAGGGCACGGCCATCAGGCTCATCGCGCTGGTGGAAGCCGGCAGTGCGCGCGCCAGCGCAAACCAGATGACTTGCGAAATGCCGTAGTTGATCAGCACCGACCAGATCAGGCTCAACCACACCGGCAGGCTGAACGACCAGCGCTGCGACGGCTCCAGCGCGATCGCCAGCACGGCGAGCACCAGCGCGGACCACAGCATCATCCACACCACCAGCGTCTCGGCCGGCAGCGTCAGGCGCGCGTGCCGCATCCAGATCGTCCCGAGCGCCCAGCAGAACGCGGCACCCTGCATCCACGCGATGCCGGCCGGGCGCCCCGCCAGCTGCGCCAGTTCGTCCCACAGCAGCAGCGTGATGCCGGACAGCACCGCACACACCGCCAGCACCAGGCGCGCGGTCAGCCTCTCGCGGTAGAACAGCACCGAGAGCAGCACCGTCCACACCGGCATGGTGAAGCCGAGGATGGCGGCACGCCCGGCGGGCAGCTGCGACACGCCGATGATCGACAAGGCATGCCAGCCCAGGACGTTGGGCAGGCCCAGGACCAGCACGTCGCGCCACTCGCCGCGCCCCTGCGGCATCAGGCGGATGCCGCGCGCGCCGAAGTAGATGGCCAGCGCGACCGCGCCCAGGCCCATCGTCAAGGCACGAAAATACAGCGGCGAGAGCTCGCGCAGCGACAGCTTCATGATCGGCCAGTTCAGGCCCCACATCAGCGTCAGCACCACGAGGCCTGCCAGCTGGCGGCGCGTCATCACGCTCACGGGACAATCCTTTGCACGGCGTGCTGCAGGATGAGCGCTTGCAAGCGGTGCGGCGCGCTCATCACCACAGTCCGGCCGCAGACCCGCGGTGGACGCCGCAACCTGCCGAGCGCTGGTGGGCTGGCCGTTGGCAGTTCGACGATCGCGGTCATCTGGAACCGGGTTTTCAATGCCTTGTTCGAGCGTTGGGAGGTACCGGCGCCGGGTGCCGCGGGCGGTCTGCTGGGTGGCCTGCTCGGCGGGCTGGCGGGTGGCAATCGGGGTGGCATCGGTGGCCTGGCCGCCCTGCTCGATGCCAACGGCAACGGCAATCCGCTCGATGACATCCTTGGCAAGCTCGGTGGCCCGGGCCGCTGAGCGACCGCCCGCGAACATGGGACGAAGACCCTAGGCCGGCAGCTTCTCGCGTACCGGGCGGGTGTCCGGGCGCACGCCTCGCCAGATGAAGAAGGACTCTGCCGCCTGCTCGACCAGCATGCCCCATCCCTGCCAGGCGCGCCTGGCGCCGAGGCGGCGCGCCCAGCCGACGAAGGGCGTGCCGGCCATGGCGTAGGAGAGGTCGTAGCAGGCGGTGTCGGGGCCGATCACCGCCTCGGGCACGGGGGGCACGCCGCCCTTGAGGCCGGCGGCGGTGGCGTTGATCACCAGGTCCCAGGGTGCTGCCGGCAGTTCCTCGAAGTGGCAGGCGGCGATGGTGCCGAGGCGTTCGAAGTGGGTGGCCACCTCGCGCGCTCGCTCGACGGTGCGGTTGGCGATGCACAGCTCCGCCGGGCCGCTGCCGAGCAGGACCGGCAGGATGCCGCGCGTGGCGCCGCCGGCGCCGAGGATGAGGATGCGCGCGCCCTTGAGGGCGACCCCCAGGTTGGTCGTGAGATCGGTGAGCAGGCCGACGCCATCGGTGTTGTCGGCGTCGAGATGCCCGTCGCTGGCGATGATCAGCGTGTTGGCGGCGCCGGCCAGGTGCGCGCGGTCGGTGAGCTGGTCGGCCAGGCGCGCCACCGCCTCCTTGTGCGGCACGGTGACGTTGAGGCCGCGCAGGCCCGCGGCGGCAAGGTCCCCGAGGCGCGCTGCCAGCTCGCCGGGCGCCACATCGAAGGCCTCGTAGCTGATGTCCTCGCCGGTCTGCTCGGCGAAGAGGCGGTGGATCACCGGCGATTTGCTGTGCCCGATGGGATGGCCGATGACCCCGTAGCGATCCGTCATGAGTATTCCTCTGTGTGCCCGCGGGTTTTTTACCCCAAGGGGTGCCGGGGTGTCCAACCCGCTGCCGGCGTACACTGGGCTGCATGGCGAAGACTCTCCAGCGTTGCCCCTGGTCCGCAGGCCACGGCGCAGCCTATCTTGCCTACCACGACGAGGAGTGGGGCGTGCCGGTGCACGATGATCGCCGGCAGTTCGAGTTCCTGCTGCTCGAGGGCGCGCAGGCGGGCTTGAGCTGGGCCACCATCCTGCAGCGGCGCGCGGGCTACCGGCGCGCCTTCGCGGGCTTCGATCCCGAGCGGGTGGCACGCTTCACGCCCGCGGACGTGGAACGCCTGCTGGCCGACCCCGGCATCATCCGCAACCGGCTGAAGGTGGCGGCGGCGATCGGCAATGCGCGCGCCTTCCTCGCCGTGCAGGAGGCCTTCGGCAGCTTCAGCAATTACATCTGGCGCTTCGTGGATGGCTGCCCGCTGCAGAACGCGTGGCGCAGCCCCGAGCAGGTGCCGGCCGGCACCGCACTATCCGAGGCGATCAGCCGCGACCTGCGGGCGCGCGGCTTCCGCTTCGTCGGCAGCGTCATCATGTATGCGCACATGCAGGCCACCGGGCTGGTGAACGACCACCTCGTCGATTGCTTCCGCCATGCGCCGCTGCGCGCGGCGGGCCTGCAAGGCGAGGCCTGAGCACGGCCTGCCGCAGACTTCAGTGAGTGGCGATTTCCACCAGCGTCCAGGCCAGCTGGTGCTCGCCATCGCCGTGGGTGACGAGGCCGAGGTAGAGCTCGCCGGGGTCGAGATCGTTCCAGCCGAGGCTGAGTTGTCCCTCGGCACCGGTGGCTGCCGTCACCGGCGTGGCAAGCACCTCGAGGCGGCCCGCGTCCGGCGCGTCATCCACCATCCAGACACCAAGCTCGTAGCCTGCGCCGGCGCCGCCGGGCGGATCATCGACCATGAAGCCATGGATGTCGACCAGGTACTCGCCCGGTGCCGGGTTGAGCAGGTCGATCACCTCGGTCTCGGCATCGCTGGCGCTGGCCAGCGCGCGTACGCCCCCCGGGCAGCTGCCGTCCGGGCACCGCAGGTACAGGTCGAGGTCGTCGGCGTGGTCCGCATCGGTGGCCGCCAGCGCCACGCGCAGGTAGCGGGTGCCCGGCGGCACGCTGATGCGGTGGCGCCGGATGAAGTCGGGCAGCGCGGCATCATCGGCGATGAGGGTGTAGTACTTGAGCGGGTCGTCAATGACGGTGCCGGTGTAGCTTGCCGGTACCGCGAGTCCCGAGAGCCGGGCCTGGTAGGCGCCGTCATAGCCGAACTCGATGTCGATGCTTGTCGTGCCGCTGGCATCGTGCCCGGCCACCGAGGGCTGTACGGCGATGGCGGATGGCGCCACCGCCAGCGGGCTGCGCACCGAGTGCTGCGCGCTGTCCCAGCTGAGCGAGCCGAAGCGGAAGTCGGGCAGCGCTGCCTCCGGGTCGAAGTAGTCGAGCCGCCTGGCATCGCCGTTGCTGCTGAAGGTCACGGTGTACTCGGCGCTCTCCCCCTCGGCGAGCGCGAGGCTGCCGGGTTCCACGCTGGCGGTGATGCCCGGTGGTGGCGAAAGCGTGGCGTGGAAGACCGCCGCCGGGCCTACGTTGGTCACCCGCCGCTGGATGCTGCGTGGCCGGATGACATCGAGGCTGGTGATGGAGGGCAGGTTGAGCGCCTCGGGCGCAAAGGGATAACCCTCCATCGACAGCGCCAGACAGCGCTCCTCGTCGAGCTGCGGCAGGCCGATGCCGCAGCCGAAGGCCTCGTAGTCGGTGCGGTCCGCCTCGTAGACGAGGCCCGGATCGATCGCGCGGTCGGGCACGATGTGCCCGGCGCCGACATCGAAGGGATCGGCCGGGCTGGCGCCGTCCTCCCTGTACAGGTCCTGCCGCGCGGTGGTCATCAGCGCGGAGCGCAGCGCCGCCGGGCTCCATTCGGGGTGCGCCTGCTTGAGCAGTGCGGCGACGCCGGCCACGTGGGGAGCCGCCATCGAGGTACC
Source organism: Gammaproteobacteria bacterium (assembly GCA_019454675.1). Taxonomy (GTDB): domain Bacteria; phylum Pseudomonadota; class Gammaproteobacteria; order Steroidobacterales; genus QUBU01. The sequence continues at coordinate 16,441 of JACFNV010000025.1, forward strand.
CGAGAGGTATTGATGGCTTTCGCCGCGCACGCCATTGGCCACCTCCGGCGTCTGCGCACCGAGGATGTCCACGCCGGGCGCGGCGACGTCCGGCTTGAGGATGGCGAAGACGTTCGGGTTGGGCCCGCGCGCCGATGGCGCGTACAGCACGTTGCCGATGGCCTGACGCCTGGCGATGGCGCCCTTCGCCAGGCGCAGCTTCACCGCCTCGCCCGCCTCCAGGTGTGCGGCCAGCGCTTCCCCGTCGCGCTGGCCCAGCATCACCGCCGGGATGCGCACGCTGCCGCGCGTGCCCTTCATGGTGATGGGCAGGCCCTCGTCTTCGGCGGTGTTGTAGACCACCACCGCGATGGCGCCGGCATCCTCGGCATGGCGCAGCTTGGCCTCGAAGTCGCAGGAACCGCGCTGCACCAGCGCGATGCGCCCGCTGAAGCGGCCGGCATCGGGCAGCGAAGAGCAGGCGAGGCCGGCTGCAACCAGCATTCCCTCCACCGCGCCGGTGCTGCGCAGGGTGGGCGTGAAGGCCGCTTCCTTGAAGCTCATGTTGCCCGTGGCGGCGGCCGGGGCCGTCACCCGCAGCACCTCGTCGAAGCGCGTGCCGCTGCGGCTCGAGGCGGCCACCGCCAGCACCCAGGGCGCGCTGGCGGGCGAGTCGATGCTCGCCGCCGCCGGCCCGCTGTTGCCCGCGGCGGCCACCGGCAGGATGCCGGCATTGCTCGCCAGCAGCAGCGCCAGCGCATCGGGGTCGCCCGGGCCGCCATCATCGGTGCCCACCGAGTAGTTGATGATGTCGACGCCATCGGCGATGGCGTCCTCGATGGCGCGCTGCAGGTCGGAGGTGGCGCAGTTGGCGCGCGTGGCATCCGGCTGCAGCCAGCAGGCCTTGTACACGGCGATGCGCGCGCGTGGCGCCATGCCGGTGACCGCCGCGAGCGTGGTGCCGCCGATGCTGGCTTCCACCCGGCCGCCGGCGGCGATCGAGGCGATGTGCGTGCCGTGCCCGTCGGCATCGAGCGGTGAGAGCGACTCGCCCGGATCAAGGCGGTACATGGCACGAAAGCCGCTGTCGTAGAAGCGCGCGCCCACCAGCTTGTTGTTGCAGGAGCCTTCCGGGAAGCCGGGGCCCGCTTCGCAGCGCCCGCGCCAGCCGCGCAGCGGCGCGTAGAGCAGCTGGTGGCGTGGCTTCCTGAAGCGGTGGCAGAGCCAGGCACCGAGCAGCGACTCGCGCGCCCAGCTGCCGCGGCACAGGCGCGGCACGGGTTTTTCCCTGCGATCGCTGAAGCCTTCGTAGCGCGGATCGATGCCGCTGTCGATGATGCCGATGACCACCCCTTCGCCATCGAGCCCGCGCGCGCTGCGCAGGCCCTCGGCCGGATCGAGCAGCCCGAGGAACTGGCCGCTGGCATTGGTCTTCAGCGACTTGATGCGATCCACCGACACCCGCTGCACCGCCGGATGGATGCGCAGCATGGCTGCCTGCTCGGCGGTGAGCCTGGCGGCGAAGCCGTTGAAGGCGAGCCGGTAGCTGTAGAGCTTGGCCTCGGGCGGTGCGCCGATCGCGGCCAGCAGTTCGTCGTGGCTGGCGGTCAGCGCCGCGCCGTAGCCAGCGATGCCGGCCGCCTGTGGATCGAAGCGCCCCGGCCTGGCACGACGGTCGGAGGCAGCCGCATCGATGGCCGGTGGCGTGCGCAGCTGCACGATGTAGACGCGGGTGGGCTCGGTCTCGCTGGCGGCGGGTGGATCATCGCCTTCCGCCAGCGCGGCACCAGGCAGCACGACGCCGGCAAGCGTGCCGGCGATGAGCAGGCTGGCGAGCAGCCATCCGCAGGGCCGATGGTCGATGAGATGCCGCATGGTGTCCGTGGCGTATGCCGGCAGCACCCCTCCGCCGGCTGGTTCCTTGTTGTCCGTCAGCAAGCTGGCTGCGCATGACCGGGCGCGGCCTTGCGTCGATAGTACAGAATCACCGCCCCGGGTGGCAGTTGCGGGGCCTGCGCCTGTCCTAGCCCGCGCGCAGCACCCGGCCGGTGGCGGCATCGCGGATTTCGCTGGGACGGCTGGCGCCACCGGTGGCGCCGCCCAGCACCAGGTCCACGCTGGCACCGAAGCGGCGTCGTGCGGCGAGCGCACTGCGTGCGGGCGGGCGGCCATGGCGGTTGGCGCTGGTCGAAACGATCGGCGTATCGGCCAGTTCGCACAGTGCCCTCGCCAGCGGATGGCTGCTGACCCGCACCGCCACGGTGGGGCGATCACCCGTCAGCAGGGGGGTGCACAGTGGTCCGGCGCGCACCACCCAGCTGCGCGGCTGCCCGGCAGGCTCGAGCAGGCGTTCGCGTTCCGCGACGGTCGGGCTGATCCAGCCCTCGAGCTGCGCCCAGTCGGCGGCGATGAGGATGAAGCCGGCCGCGGCCGGTCGCTGCTTGATGGCGAGGATGCGCAGCAGCGCCTCCTCGGCGGCGGGATCGCAGCCGAGGCCGAACACCGCCTCGGTGGGGTAGGCGATGACACCGCCACTGCGGATGATGCGTGCAGCCCGGCGCAGCTGGAAGAGCGCAGCCATGTCGGGCGTCGGGCGTGCTCAGTCCGCCGTTCCGGACGGCTTTCTGGCCGCAGCCCGCGTGCCCGTCTTGCCCTTTGCGGTGGTGCCGGCCTTTTTGGTGGCGGTCGAGCGGGTGGTCTTCTTCTTTGTGGTTTTCTTCGTCGTTTTTTTGGTCGTCTTTGCCGGCTTCGCGGCGTCCTCGGCCTTGGCGGCTGCCGCCTTGCGACCGCGCAGGCCGCGCTTGCCGCGTGGCGGGGCGGCGGCCAGCAGCTCACGGCACTGGGCGAGCGTCAGGCTCTTCGGGTCCTCGCCCTTGGGGATGCGCGCATTGCGCTCCTTGTCGGTGATGTAGGGGCCATAGCGGCCGTTCAGCACCTGGATGCCGGCCTCGGGGAAATCGAGGATCAGCCGGTTGGCATCGGCGATCTTCTTCTCCTCGATCAGCTGCAGGGCGCGCTCGAGCTCCACCGTGTAGGGATCATCCGGTGCCTTTATCGAGACGTACTTCTTGCCGTACTGGATGTAGGGCCCGAAGCGCCCGACGCTGGCCTGCACCGGCTCGCCCTCGGCGGTGGTGCCCAGCTTGCGCGGCAGCTTGAACAGCTCGAGCGCCTCGGCAAGCGTGATGGTGGCCATCTTCTGCCCCGGGCGCAGCCCGGCGAAGCGCGGCTTCTCGGTATCGTCCTTGGTGCCGATCTGCGCGAAGGGCCCGAAGCGCCCCATGCGCACCGAGACCGGCTTGCCCGAGGCCGGGTCGCTGCCCAGCTCGCGTGCCTGCGCCACCATCTCGCGGGTGACGCTGGCCTCCTTGTCGCGCACCTGGACGATGAAGGGCTGCCAGAACTCGTCGAGCACCCGCAGCCAGTCGCGTTCGCCGCGGGAGACCTCGTCGAGCTCGTCCTCGAGGTGGGCGGTGAAGCCGTAGTCCACGTAGCGGGTGAAGTGGTCGGTCAGGAAGCGGTTGACGATGCGCCCGATGTCCTTGGGGATGAAGCGCTTGCCGTCCACCTCGACATAGCCGCGGTCCTGCAGGGTGGAGATGATGGAGGCATAGGTCGAGGGCCGGCCGATGCCGTATTCCTCCAGCGCCTTGACCAGGGTGGCGTCGTTGTAGCGCGGCGGCGGTTCGGTGAAGTGCTGGTCGGCACGCACGTCATCGAGGTCGAGCAGCGCGCCTTCCGCGAGCGGCGGCAGGCTGCGCTCGCCCTCGTCCTCGGCGGCATCGTCGCGGCCTTCCTGGTAGACGGCAATGAAGCCCGGCACCACCAGGGTGGAGCCGTTCGCCCGCAGCCGCGCCACGGCGGGTTCCGCCGGCGGCACGAGGTCCACGCTGACCATGTCGTAGACCGCCGGCACCATCTGGCAGGCAACCGTGCGCTTCCAGATCAGGTCGTAGACGCGCAGCTGCTCCTCGTTGAGGGAGTGGCGCAGGCTCTCGGGGGTGCGGCTGACATCGGTCGGGCGGATGCCCTCGTGGGCCTCCTGCGCGTTCTTGGCCGAGGTCTTGTAGGTGCGCGGCTTGTCCGGCAGGTTGTCGCTGCCATAGCGGCTGGCGATGAAGCTGCGGATCTCGTCGACGGCGATGCTCGCCAGGTTGACCGAGTCGGTACGCATGTAGGTGATGAGGCCCACCGTGCCCTCGCCGGTGTCGATGCCCTCGTAGAGGCGCTGGGCGATCATCATGGTGCGCCGTGCGTTGTAGCCGAGCTTGCGCGAGGCTTCCTGCTGCAGCGTCGAGGTGGTGAAGGGCGGCGCGGGGTTGCGCTTGCGCTGCTTCTTCTCGATGGCGGAGACGCGCAGCTTGCCGCCGGCCGCGGCCAGCAGCTCGCGCCTCGCGCTGGTCGCGGCGGCCTCGTCGCCGAAGCTGAACTGCTCGACCTTGCTGCCGTGGTACTCGGCCAGCCGTGCCACGAAGGGCGTGGTGCCCGCCCGCAGGTCGGCCTCGATGCTCCAGTACTCGCGCGGCACGAAGGCCTCGATCTCGTCCTCGCGCTCGCAGATCAGGCGCAGCGCGGGGCTTTGCACCCGCCCGGCGGAGAGCTTGGGCTGCACCTTCTTCCACAGCAGCGGCGAGAGGTTGAAGCCGACCAGGTAGTCGAGCGCGCGGCGTGCCTGCTGGGCGTTGACCAGGTCGGAGGACAGCTGGCGCGGGTTCTGCATGGCGGCACGGATCTCGCGCTCGGTGATCTCGTAGAACACCACGCGGTGCAGCTCGCGGTCCTCGAGCATGCCGCGCTCGGCGAGGATCTCGGCCAGGTGCCAGGAGATCGCCTCCCCCTCGCGGTCGGGGTCGGTGGCGAGGTAGACCGTGTCGGCCGCCTTCACCGCCCTGGCGATGGCATCCACGTGCCTGGCGTTGCGCTCGATGATCTCGTAGCGCATGCGGTAGCCGTGGTCGGTGTCCACCGCGCCTTCCTTGGGCACCAGGTCGCGGACGTGGCCGTAGGAGGCGAGGATCTGGTAATCCTTGCCGAGGTATTTGCCGATCGTCTTGGCCTTGGCGGGCGACTCGACGACGACGACTTTGCTAGCCATTGTTCACGGTATCCATAGACGACAAACCGCGGCTGGGCCGCGGTCAGGGGAGAACACGCCCGGCCCGCGGCTCAGTGGACGAGGCCGGTGTTTTCCTCGAAGACCAGGTCTTCCATGCGGGCGAAGGCGTTTTCCTGCCCGGACTGGCTGAACAGCACCATCAGTGCCACCCATTTGACCTGCTCGACGTCGATCTCGCCAGCACCCAGTGCCATGAGCCGGTCGATGACGATCTCGCGGCTGAGTGGCGACAGGATACCGGTGTGCTCGAGGTAAATCAGGTAGCCGCGGCATGCGGCATCGAGCCTCGACAGCTCGAGCGGGCTGTACAGCCGCATCGAGTATTCGCCGGGAATCGTCGGGAAGGGATGCTCGGGGTCGCGGTTGAGGTCTTCGAGCCAGACCAGCGCGCGATCGACCTCGGGTGCACGGAACCCGGCCCGGAGCAACTCCTGGCGCAGGACGGCGTGGTCGGTGGTCTCGTCGTGCTCTGCGTAGGTCTCAAACAGATACATCAGCACGTCGAGTACGCTGTTGCTCATTAGCTTCTTCAATCCTCGGGAGCTGCCGTTAGCGCTGTCGCTGATAGCGGCCGCCGGCGAGCGGTTGCACGCTGCCGCTCAATTCGAGGATCAGGAGCATGGAGGAAACCTCCGCTGGCGTCAATCCGCTGCGCCGGGCGAGCGTATCGGCATCCACGGTGTCCCAGCCCAGCGCATCGAGCAGGCGCTGGTAGTCGGCATCATGCGTATCCGGCGCCTGCGGCTCGGCGGCGACGGGCTCTGCAGGCGTCGTGATGGCACCGAGCAGCGGCGCCAGCTCTTCCAGAATATGTCCGCTCGATTCCACCAGCTTGGCGCCCTCGCGGATCAGCCGGTGGCAGCCCTTGGCCAGCGGGTTGTGGATGGAGCCGGGGATGGCGAAGACCTCGCGCCCCTGCTCGATGGCGCGGTGGGCGGTGATCAGCGCGCCGCTGCGCAGGCGGGCCTCGACCACCAGCGTGCCGAGCGCCAGCCCGCTGATGATCCGGTTGCGGCGCGGGAAATGATGCTTCAGGGGGCCGGTACCGGGGAGGAACTCGCTGCACAGCGCGCCCCTGACGGCGATGGCCGCGGCGAGCTCTGCATGCTGGCGCGGGTAGACCACGTCGGGGCCGGTGCCAAGCACCGCGATGGTCGTCCCCCGGCCCTCCAGCGCCCCGCCGTGGGCGGCCGCGTCTATCCCCGTGGCCAGGCCGCTGGTGATGGCGAGCCCGCAGTCCGCCAGGTGGCGGGCAAAGGCCCGCGCCGTGGCGGCGCCGCCCGGGCTGGCGTTGCGGCTGCCCACCATGGCCAGCTGCGGTTCGCTCAGCCGGGCTGGCTTGCCATGGACGAACAGCACCACCGGCGGGTCGGGGATCTGGCGCAGGAGGGGCGGGTAGCGCGGGTCTTCCCAGTCGAGGAGGTGGTGGTCGGGGGCGGCTGCCAGCCAGGCGCTGGCGGCATCCAGGCGCGCCGCATCGGCCTGGCGCAGGTGGCTGATCAGCGCCTCGCCGGCGCCAGCCGCACGCAGCGCGGCATCGCTGGCCCCTGCCAGTGCGCCGCTGCCGCCAAGCGCTTCAAGTAATACCGAGAGACGCTGGCCATCCAGCCCGGGAGCGGTGGCGAGCGCCAGCCAGAGCTGCAGCATCAGGCCACCCGGAAGCACGACGGCCCGCCGGGGGGCGGGCCGTCTGCACGGACAAGGCGTGGTCGCCGCGCGCGGGGCGCGGTGGCAGGGCTAGGGGTTCCTGACGACGTCCTGGACATGTATTTCACTGGTGGCGCGCATGACGAGCGCATAACTCATGCGATCGTAGCTGCGGAACACCATTGCAATCCCTGCGCTCTCTTCGGGCAAGGTGACATTGCGGGAGATTCGCCCGGGTTTGCTGGCATCGTTGACCTTGCGTCCGGCCTGCCGGACTTCCAGCACATTGCCCGGCTCGAGCCCGTGGCGGCTGCCGCGGTTGATGACGATGACCTGGTACTGGCCGACCAGGCTCACCCCGTCCATCACGGCGATGATCGCGCCTTCCACCTCGCGCGCAGGTGCGCTGGGCGCGAATGCCGCCGGCAGGCTCAGCTGCTGCGAGATCAGGCGGTCGCCTTCCGCGGCCTCGCGGGTGCTGTCGGTGAGGAATACCGTGGAGGGGTCGCCCATGCGGCGCACGATGCCGGCACCCACGTAGATGCCCTCGTAGCCGAGGGTGGCACCGTCATCGGGATCCACCAGAGGGCGGCCCACCTTGACCACGCTGTAGCCGTGGTCGACGCCATCGAGCTCGCCGCGCACGTAAAGCTCGTTGCCTGCGGCGCCGATCAGGTGCCGGTCGCGGATGGAGACCACGTAGGGAGCCTTGCCGATCTCGTCCTTCTGCAGGACCGAGCCGCGGCTGAGGAAGGCGCCGATGACGTCGAGCGGGATGGCCGGGATGGCGCTGTCGAGGCCCGACTCGCGCACGCGTGGCGAGAGCTTTTCGGTGCCGCCGGCCTGCACCGGGCCGCGCTGCAGCTGCAGGCGCGGCTGGCCGTCGATGTAGATCAGCGTCAGCACGTCGCCCGGATAGATAAGGTGCGGATTCTCCACCTGCGGGTTGGCGTACCAGATCTGCGGCCAGTGCCAGGGATCGCGGAGGAACATCGAGGAGATGCCCCACAGGGTGTCACCGCGCTTGACGGTATAGCTTTCCGGGTGGGCCGGGTTGAGCTCGGTGGCGCTGCTGGCGGCCTGTGCCGCCACCGGCAGCGCCGCCGAGGCGGGAGCAGCGGAGGCGGGGCCCGGGGCCAGCAGGCTGGCGGAGATGCCCATGAGGGCCACGGCAAGAAGGGAGCGAGGGGTCTTCATGGAAGTTCCATCCCTAGTGACAGCGGCATCGGGTGGCTGCCCACCGATGCTAAAATCCCGCTTGCGCCAGCGGGAATCATCACGACGACGCGCTGCTGCGACAACAACTTTGGAACCCGCGGCCATCGGACCCAACCCCGATGACCGAGGACGAAACGCATGCGGTATATCATAGAATTATCGGCCCTTCATAGCGATGCGGGTGAAACTGTGAAGGAATGCCCATGGCGCTGCTGAAGATCCTGGAATACCCCGATCCGCGGCTGCGCACCCGTGCCCGCGACGTCGGGCAGGTGGACGAGGGCATCCGCCGGCTGGCGGCCGACATGCTCGAGACCATGTATGCGGCCCCGGGCATCGGCCTTGCCGCCACGCAGGTGGACGTGCACCTGCGCCTCATCGTCATGGACATCTCCGAGGACCACAGCCAGCCGCTGGTGCTGGTGAACCCCGAGATCCTCGATCGCGAGGACGTGGAGACCGGCGAGGAAGGCTGCCTGTCGGTGCCGGGCATCACCGAAACCGTGCAACGTGCCCGGCGCATCCGCGTGCGCGCGCTCGATGTCCGCGGCGAGGCCCTGGAGTTCGAGGCCGATGGCCTGCTGGCGGTGTGCATCCAGCACGAGATGGACCACCTCGAGGGCAAGCTCTTCGTCGACTACCTCTCCGAGCTCAAGCGCCAGCGCATCCGCAAGAAGCTGGTGAAATCGGCACGGCGCGAGGCCGAGCGCGTGCCGGTCGCCTGATCCTTGGCCAGCCCCGCTTCCTCCGCCAACCGGCATTGCCGATGAACCCTTCCGGCAGCCGCATCGTCTTTGCCGGTTCCCCCGCCTTTGCGGTGCCGGCGCTCGAGGCACTCGCGGCTTCCGGGCACCGGCTGGTGGCGGTGCTGACGCAGCCGGACCGGCCGGCCGGCCGCGGGCGCCAGCTGCAGGCAAGCCCGGTCAAGGGCCGGGCGCTGGAGCTGGGCATCGAGGTGTTGCAGCCTGCGAGCCTGCGCAGCGATGCGGCGGCCTGTGCGGCGCTGCGCTCGCTCGCTCCCGACCTCATCGTGGTGGTGGCCTATGGCCTGCTGCTGCCACCCGAGGTGCTGGCGATACCGCGGCGGGGCTGCATCAACATCCATGCCTCGCTGCTGCCGCGCTGGCGTGGTGCGGCGCCGATCCAGCGTGCGGTGGAGGCGGGCGACCGGCAGACCGGCGTGGCGCTGATGCAGCTGGAGGAAGGGCT
>JACFNV010000146.1 GCA_019454675.1 Gammaproteobacteria bacterium
GTGCGCGGCCACCACCAGCCCGGTCGTCATGCCGGCCGGCCTCGCGCGGCGCGGGCCTTTGCTAGAATCCGCGGGGATCCGTGGACAGTGGATGGGTGGGGGATGGAGCAGGGCATCAGCAGGCTGGTGTGGATCGACCTCGAGATGACGGGGCTCGACTCACAGCGGGATTCCATCATCGAGATCGCCACCATCGTCACCGACACCGCGCTCGAGGTCATTGCCGAGGGGCCGGTGCTTGCCATCCACCAGCCCGATGCGGTGCTGGCCGGCATGGACGAGTGGAATACGCGCCAGCATGGCAGCTCCGGGCTGGTGGAGCGGGTGCGCGCCAGCAGCCTGACGCATGCCGAGGCCGAGCGGCGCACGCTCGAGTTTCTCGCGCGGCACCTGCCGGCCAATTCCTCGCCCATGTGCGGCAACAGCATCTGCCAGGACCGACGTTTCCTCGCGCGGCAGATGCCGCAGCTGGAGGCATTCTTCCACTACCGCAACCTCGATGTCACCACGCTGAAGATCCTCGCCGGGCTCTGGGCGCCCGCGGTGCTGGCGGGTGTCGGCAAGGAATCGACCCATCTTGCGCTGGCCGACATCCGCGACTCGATCGCCGAGCTGCGCCACTACCGCGCACACCTGCTGCGGCCTCTCGAAGCACCCGCCACGCAGGGCTGATCCGGCGCTCGCGCAGGGCCCGGCGGCGCTGCCGGGCCTGCCCGGCTCAGCCCCGGCCTGCAGGCGGCATGCCGCCCGGGGCCTGCGCCCCGCTCAGGAACAGCCAGGTCTCGAGCACCGTGTCGGGGTTGAGCGACAGGCTCTCGATGCCCTGCTCGACCAGCCAGCGCGCGAAGTCCGCGTGGTCGGAGGGGCCCTGGCCGCAGATGCCGATGTACTTGCCCTGCTTGCGGCAGGCGGCGATGGCCATGGCCAGCAGCGCCTTGACCGCCTCGTCGCGCTCGTCAAACAGCGCGGCGACCAGCCCCGAGTCGCGGTCGAGGCCGAGCGTGAGCTGGGTCATGTCGTTGGAGCCGATCGACATGCCGTCGAAGTATTCCAGGTATTGCTCGGCCAGCAGCGCATTGGTGGGCAGCTCGCACATCATGATCAGGCGCAGGCCGTGCTCGCCGCGGCGCAGGCCGTTCTCGGCCAGCAGCCCGGTGACGGCGCGGGCTTCGGCAACGCTGCGGATGAAGGGCACCATCAGCTCCACGTTGCCGAGGCCCATCTCCTCGCGCACGCGCCGGACCGCGCGGCATTCCAGCTCGAAGCAGGGCCGGAAGCTGTCGGCGAGGTAGCGGGCGGCGCCGCGGAAGCCGAGCATCGGGTTTTCCTCCACCGGCTCGTACTGCTGCCCGCCCAGCAGGTACGCGTACTCGTTGCTCTTGAAGTCGGAGAGCCGGACGATCACCGGGTTGGGGGCAAAGGCCGCGGCGATGCTGGCGATGCCCTCGGCGAGGCGACCGACGAAGAACTCCAGCGGATCATCGTAGCCGGCCATCTGCTCGCGGATGGCCTCGCGCAGTTCGGGGCGCAGCCGGTCGAGCTCGAGCAGCGCCTGCGGGTGCACGCCGATCATGCGGTTGATGATGAATTCGAGGCGGGCGAGGCCGACGCCATGGTTGGGGATGCCGGCAAAGTCGAAGGCGCGGTCGGGGTTGCCGACGTTCATCATCATCTTCACCGGCGGGGCGGGCAGCTTGTCGAGCTCGATGCGCTGCTCTTCGAAGTCGAGCATGCCCTCGTAGACGAAGCCCTCGTCGCCTTCGGCGCAGGAGGCGGTGACCGCCATCCCGGTGCGGATGCGCTCGGTGGCATCGCCGCAGCCCACCACCGCGGGGATGCCCAGTTCGCGGGCGATGATGGCGGCATGGCAGGTGCGCCCGCCGCGGTTGGTGACGATGGCCGCGGCGCGCTTCATCACCGGCTCCCAGTCCGGATCGGTCATGTCGGCCACCAGCACCTCACCGGGCTGCACGCGGTGCATCTCGCCGATATCGCTGATCACGCGCGCCGGCCCCGCGCCGATGCGCTGGCCGATGCTGCGCCCGCGGGCGAGGATCTTCGAGCGCTGCCGTAGCTGGTAGCGCTGCAGCGCCTGCCCGCGTCGGCTCTGCACCGTTTCAGGGCGTGCCTGCAGCAGGTAGATCTCCCCGCTCTGCCCATCCTTGCCCCACTCGATGTCCATCGGCCGCCCGTAGTGCTCCTCGACCAGCAGCGCGTAGCGGCCGAGCGTCTCGAGCTCGGCGTCGGCGAGGCAGAAGCGGCGGGCATCGTCCACCGGCACCGGCACCGTCATCACCCGCTCGCTGCTGCCGGCAGGGGCATAGACCATCTTCACAGCCTTCGAGCCCAGCCGGCGGCGGATGACGGCACGGCGCCCGGCGCGCAGCGCAGGCTTGTAGAGATAGAACTCGTCGGGGTTCACGGCGCCCTGCACCACGGTCTCGCCAAGCCCCCAGGAGGCGGTGATGAACACCACGTCGGGGAAGCCGGACTCGGTGTCGAGCGTGAACATCACGCCGCTGGCGCCGATATCGCTGCGCACCATGTGTTGCACGCCCGCCGACAGCGCCACCGCCTCGTGGGCGAAGCCCTGGTGCGTGCGGTAGGCGATGGCGCGGTCGGTGTACAGCGAGGCGTAGACATCGTGGATGGCGCG
>JACFNV010000147.1 GCA_019454675.1 Gammaproteobacteria bacterium
CCAACCCGTGCAGCAGGTCAACCCACCCGGCTTCGAGCTGCCCGCCATCGACCTCTCCCGCTGCGGCGTGCAGCAGCACGGGCCGCTCAGGATCGAGGTGGTGGACCCGGTCGACGACTACCTCGAGCTGATGCAGCAGCTGTTCGACTTCGAGCGCATGGTGGCCTGGATGGCGGCCGGCAACCGCGTGGTCTTCGACGCCTTCCACGGCATCACCGGGCCCTATGCCGAGCGCATCCTCGGCGGGCTGCTGGGTGCTGCCCCCGCGGACCTGCACAACACCAACCCGCTGCCCGACTTCGGCGGCCTGCATCCCGACCCCAACCCGGTGGACGGCCACCACTTGGTGGAGCTGTGCTCGGGGCCGCAGGCACCGGCGCTGGCCGCCGCCTCCGATGGCGATGGCGACCGCAACATGATCCTCGGCCCCGGCTGCCTGGTGTCGCCGGGCGACAGCGTCGCCATGCTGCTCGATGGCGCGCGGCTGGTGCCAGGCTACCGCCAGGGGCTGCCCGGCGTGGCCCGCTCGATGCCCACCAGCCGCGCGCTCGACGAGGTGGCCGCCGCGCTCGGCATCCCCTGCTACGAGACGCCCACCGGCTGGCGCTTCTTCTGCAACCTGCTGGAGGCCGGCCGCATCGGCCTGTGCGGCGAGGAAAGCTACGGCACCGGCTCCTCGCATGCGCGCGAGAAGGACGGCCTGTGGGCGGTGCTGTTCTGGATCAACCTGCTGGCGGTGCGCGGCCAGTCGCTGCCGCAGCTGGTGGCCGCTCACTGGCAGCGCTACGGCCGCCACTACTTCCAGCGCCGGGACTACATGATCGAGGATGCCGCTGCCGCCGGGCGCCTGGTCGAGGCCCTGCGCGGACAGCTGGCGGGACTCGCGGGCTCGACGCTGGGCGGCGCACGGGTGGAACTCGCCGACGACTTCGCCTACCACGACAGCGTCGATGGCAGCACCTCGGCCCACCAGGGCATCCGCCTCGTCAGGGACGACGGCTCGCGCATCGTCTACCGCCTCTCGGGCACCGGCACCAGCGGCGCCACGCTGCGCGTCTACCTAGAGCAATGCCACCGCGATGCCGCGCGGCTGCAGCTGGACCCCTCGCAGGTACTGGCGCCGCTCGGCACGCTGGCGGCGGAGTTCGCGCAGATCGAGCACCACACCGGGCTCGCCCGGCCGACGATGACGGTCTGAGGATCGCCCGCCGGGTCCGCTAGCTGCGCGTCCGGCGCTCCATCCCGGTGCCGCTGAGGATGGTGCTGGCGATCTCCTCGATCGACAGCGCGGTGGTGTCGATGCAGGGGATCTGGTAGCGGGCGAACAGCGCTTCCGCACCGCGCAGCTCGAAGCGCACCTGCTCGATGCTGGCGTAGCGGCCGAGCGGGCGGCGCTCGTGGCGGATCTGCCGCAGCCGCTCGGGGGAAATGGTGAGCCCGTAGAGCCGCGCGCGGTGCGGCTCCAGCACGGCCGGCAGGCGGCCGGTCTCCAGCTCATCCTCGGCCAGCGGATAGTTGGCGGCAAACACCCCGTAGGTCAGCGCCAGGTACAGGCAGGTGGGGGTCTTGCCGCTGCGCGAGACGCCGACCAGGATGATGTCCGCCTGCCCGTACTCGGCCACGCGCGAGCCGTCATCGTTGCGCAGCGCAAAGTCGGTGGCGGCGATGCGCCGGTCGTAGGCATCGGCATCCTTGATGCCATGCGCCCGGCCGGGCACGTGCGACGAGCGCGTCTGCAGCTCGAGCTCGAGCGGGCGCAGGAAGGCATCGAGGAAGTCGAGGAACAGCGCCGAGGCCGCCACGAAGCGCTGGCGCAGCTCCTCGTGCACCAGCGTGCTGAAGATGATCGGCCGCAGGCCCTCCTCGGCAGCCACCGCATTGATGCGGCGGACCACCTCGTCGGCCTTGTCCACCGAGTCGATGAAGGGCACCGTCACCTGGTCGAAGTCGTGCGGCTCGAACTGCGTCAGCAGGCTGCGCCCCAGCGTCTCCGCGGTGACGCCGGTCTGGTCCGAGACAAAAAACACGGTGCGTCGGCCGGCCATCTTCGTATCATCTCCTTGACCCGTCGCGGGTGATTGTCCACGCTCGCCAGCGCAACACAAGGGAGCCTGACGTGACAGCTTATGTGATCCCCCTGGAGCGCCTGGGCATGGGCGACATCGACATGGTCGGCGGCAAGAACGCCTCGCTGGGCGAGATGATCGGCAATCTCTCGGCCCTCGGCGTCAAGGTACCCGGCGGCTTTGCGACCACCGCCCAGGCCTACCGCGACTTCCTGCTCCAGGACGGGCTGGGCGAGCGCATCCGCCGCGCGCTGGAGAACCTCGACGTGGATGACGTGGCCCGCCTGGCGGAAACCGGGGCGCAGGTCCGCGAGTGGATCCGCGGCACGCCGCTGCCCGCACGGCTGCTGGCGGAGGCGGAAGCCGCCTGGCGGGCCATGGCTGCAGACACCGCCTCGCTCACCGTGGCCGTGCGTTCCTCGGCCACCGCCGAGGACCTGCCCGATGCCTCGTTTGCCGGCCAGCAGGAGACCTTCCTCAACGTGCAGGGCTTCGATGGCGTGG
>JACFNV010000148.1 GCA_019454675.1 Gammaproteobacteria bacterium
GGGCAGCGCGGCATCGGTGAAGCGGGCCAGCAGCGTGCCGTGGACCAGCCCTGCCACCACCACCAGCAATGCCGCCTGCAACTGGCGGCGCAGGGGCCAGCGGCTGACGACGAGCGGCCGTGCCGGGCGCGACCACTGCCACCAGCCATAGACCGCCACCGCCACGTAGAAGAGCTGCAGCAATGCCGCCGCATAGAGCGCGGCGCGCAGGAACAGCACGCCGTAGATCAGCGTGCTGGCGATGCCCGCCGCCCAGCAACCCACGTGCTGGCGGATCACCAGCCACAGGTAGAGGATGGCCAGCCCCGCCGCCAGCGCCTCCCACGGCCAGAAGGCGGCCACCTGCTCCAGCAGGGTGGCCAGCGGCGCAGCGGCCGGCGGGCTTGCGGCGGTAGCGGACATCGCTGCCGATCAATGCTCGGCGGAGATGCGCGGCGTGGTGGTGATTGGCAGGTCCGCGTTGAGGTACTTCACCACGAACACCACCGCCTGCGGGCTGGCCATGCTGGCCTCCATGCAGCGGTTGAGCGCACCGCTCACCGCGGCGAACTCGCCGCGCAGCTGGGTGCTCAGCTGGTTGCTGACGACCTCGATGCCGGGCTCCGCGCGGAGCCGCAGGATGAAATCGCCGATGTGGCTGACGAACTGCTCGTCGAGCGGATAGAGGCTGATCTCGGCGGTGATGCGCATGGTGCTGCCCTCCTCGCGGGGTGGTGGTGTCAGAGCTGCCAGCTGATGCGCAGGCCCAGCTGGCGCGGGTCGCCGAGGCGCAGGTAGCGCCGCGACGGAAAGTCGGGTGGTTCGTTGCCGAAGTAGAAGCCGCGGCTCGCCCAGCGTTCATCCAGCAGGTTCTGCGCCCACAGCGCCACCTCCCAATGATCGCCGCGCCAGCCGGTGCGCAGCCTGGCGATGCTGGCGCTGCCGCTGCTGTCATCGTAGTCGAACAGCTGGCGGCCGCGGCCATGGGCGGCCAGCTCGGCAAACCAGCCGCCGCTGCCCTGCCAGGCCATCCCCGCCGACCAGCTGAACGCGGGCGCATGCGGGAAGCGCCGCCCCTCGACATCCGGTCGGGCGGCAAAGCGCTGCAGCCGCGTGTCGAGCAGGCCGAGGCTGGCATGCAGGTCCAGCGAAGGGGTGGCGCGCCAGGCGAGCGCAGCCTCGGCACCGCGCACGCGCGCAGCCTGCGCGTTGTCGGTGAGGAAGATGAAGGTGTTCGGATCGCCCACCGCCAGCTGCACCGGCACGCGCACCTGCATGTGCTCGCGCTCCTGCCAGAACAGGCTGAGGTCGAGCGCCAGCCGCTCCCCCGCCAGGTGCGCGCCGAGCTCGTAGTTCCACAGCGACTCCGCGGCGAAGGCTATCTGCCCGGCGGAGACGTTGAGGCCGGGCTGCGAAAAATCGGCGCGAGCCAGGCCGGGGTTGAAGCCGCCCGCCTTGTAGCCGCGCGCGATGCGCGCGTAGAGCCCGGTGCCCGCATCGAGCTGGTGCTTGAGCGTGAGCTCGCCGCCCCACAGATGGTCGGTGGGTGTAAAGCGGTTGCGCCGCGCATCGGGCCACAGCCTGTCATCCACCCGGTCGGCGTAGCGCGCCTGGCGCCGCTCGGCGCGCAGGCCGAGCGCCAGCTCGGTGGCGGTGGCAAGCGGCCAGGAGAGCTCGCCGAACAGCGCGAGGCTGGTGGCGTGGTAGTCGCTGGCGATGCTGCGGTCGGTGGCCCAGGGCGCGCACAGGCCATCTGGGTCGCCCGGCGGGCAGGCGGCATCGTCGAGGTCGAGCAGGCCGCGGTCGGTGATGGTGTTGTCCTCGGCCAGCCGCTGCGCCCAGGCGCCGAGCACCCAGTCGCCGCGGCCGAACAGCCTGCCTTCAGGCCCCGACAGCAGGCGCAGCTCTTGCGAGAAGGTGCGCCGCTCGCGCCGCGTGTGCTGGGTGTAGTCGTAGACATCGGGAGCCCACAACGCGGGGTTGCCCCAGTCCGCATCGAAGCTGAAGACAATGTCCGAACTGGCCAGGCTGCTGATCGCCACCAGGCTGAAGGCATCCGAGGGCTCGCCGCTGATGCGCAGCGAGGCGGCGCGGCTCTTCTGCGCATCGCGGCCCGGTGCATCGGACTGGGTGGTGAAGCCGTTGCCGATGCTCCAGTCGTCGTAGCCATCGTCGACATCCACGTACAGGCCGGTGAAGTCCAGCTGCCAGCCCTCCGCCGGGCGCCAGCGCAGCTTGCCGCGTGCGGTGATCTCGTCGCGCTCGCTGGTATCGCGTCGGCCGAGGTATTCGTTGCGGCGGAAGCCGTCGCTGGTGAAGCGCTGCACCGCCATCCGCCACGCCAGCTGCTCCCCGGCGCTCGCCAGCGGGCCGCCGCCCGCCACGCCGATGCTGCGCGCGCCATCGCTGCCGGCCAGCAGCTCCGCCCTGGCATCGGGCAGCTCGGTGGGCGCGGCGGATGTCATGTAGATCATGCCGGCCAGCGCATTGGCGCCGTAGCGGGTGGCCTGCGGGCCGCGCAGCACCTCCACCCGCCCGGCATCGAAGCTGGTGGCTATCCCGTCGATGCCGGAGAAGTC
>JACFNV010000149.1 GCA_019454675.1 Gammaproteobacteria bacterium
AGAACTCCGCGTGCTCGGAGCCCTGCAGTGACGCCACCGCGGCATGGGTCATCGTCACCGGGTGGGTGATCAGCGACTCGACCGAGCCCAGGTTCTCGGCCAGGCTCCACACGCGGATGCTGGACATCAGTGCCTTGGCGGCCTTCACCCCGCCCTTGACCTCGAACCAGATCATGGCACCGAAACCGCTGGCCTGGCGGCGCGCCAGTTCGTGCTGCGGGAAGGACTCGAGCCCGGGGTAACGTACCTGCGCCACCGCCGGGTGCGACTCGAGGAAGCGTGCCACCGCCATGGCATTGGCTGCCTGCCGATCCATGCGCACCGAAAGCGTCTTGCAGCCCTGCAGCGTCAGCCAGGCGGGCTGCGCCGCCATGATCATGCCGGTGGCATTGCGTACGTAGCGCAGCGATTCATCAAGCGCCGCGGTGGCCGCCACCACCGCGCCACCCACGGTGGCATTGTGGCCGTCGAAGTACTTCGTGGTGCTGTGCACGACGAGATCCGCACCCAGCTCGAGCGGGCGCTGGTAATAGGGCGTGAGGAAGGTGTTGTCCACCACGTGCAGCACGCCTGCCTCGCGGGCAATGGCCGACACTGCCGCGATGTCGGTGAGCTTGAGCGTCGGGTTGGCCGGGGTCTCGGTGACGATCAGCCGCGTGTTCGGTTGCAGCGCCTGGCGCACTGCCTGCGGATCCGAACCGTCCACGAACGAGAAACCGACGCCAAAGCGGCTGAAGATCTTCGTCGACAGGCGGTAGGTGCCGCCATAGACCACATCGGAAACGATGGCATGGTCGCCGGCATTGAGGAAGCTCAGGTAGACCGCCTGCAGCGCGGCCATGCCGGTGCCGTAGCAGGTGGCATCGACGCCGCCCTCGAGGTCGGCCAGCTTCTTCTCCAGCACGCGCACCGTCGGGTTGCCCGAGCGCGAATACGAGTAGCCCTTGGCCAGGTACTGGTCGACCGACTCCTGCACGTAGGTGGTGGTCTGGTAGATCGGCGTGAGGATCGAGCCGGTCACCGGGTCGGGTGTCACGCCGGCGTGGATCTGTCGGGTATTGAAGCCCATGGGGCGTCCTTCTCCCAAGCCTGCAACAGGCTTGTCGGCAAGCGAAAACGCGTAGTTTACCCGTCGGCGGGCTGGCGGGCGAAGGCGGCCGGCCCGGGCCCCCGGCCAGCCGCCACCCGCCGCAACGGGTGATCCCGGCTAGAACTGCTCTTCGGGCAGCGCCAGCAGCTCCTCGCAGCCGGCCTCGATGCCGCGCCGCAAGGCACCGGCCATCGGCATCAGCTGGCCCGCATAGAAACGGGCGGTCAGCAGCTTGGCCTCGCAGAAGGCGCTGTCCGCGGTACCTGCCGCCAGCTCGGCGCGGGCTGCCAGGGCCGCGCGGGCCAGCTGCCAGCCGCCGGCTACCGTGCCGGTGAGCATCAGGAAGTTGAACGATACGGCCCCCGGGATGCCCGGATGCCGTTCGTGGTTGGCGGCCAGCCAGGCAGCAGCGGCCTTCAGGTCCCCGACGCCCTCGCGCAGTGCCTCGTGCAGCATGGCCAGCGGGGCACCCGCCCGTGCCAATTCGGCCACGGTGGCGGTCATGTCGCCGATGAGGGCAGCCAGCGCAGCCCCGCGGTCGCGCAGGACCTTGCGCCCGACGAAATCCGCAGCCTGGATGCCGGTGGTGCCCTCGTAGATGGTGGTGATGCGGGCGTCGCGCAGGTGCTGTGCCGCACCGGTTTCCTCCACGTAGCCCATGCCGCCGTGGATCTGCACGCCCAGCGAAGCCAGCTGCTGCCCGGTCTCGGTGCACCAGCCCTTGACCACCGGCGTCAGCAGCTCCACGCGCGCCTGGTGGCGTGCCCGCTCGGCGGGATCCTCGGCCGCACGGGCAAAGTCGAGCGATGCAGCCACCACATAACCCAGGCTGCGCATCGCCTCGATCTGCGCCTTCATGGTGAGCAGCATGCGCCGCACATCGGCATGGTTGATGATCGCGGCACGGCCTTCGATCCCGGGCACCCTGCCCTGGACGCGCTCGCGCGCGTAGGCCAGCGCCTGCTGGTAGGCGCGCTCGGCGATGGCGATGCCCTCCATGCCCACCCCGAGCCGGGCGTGGTTCATCATCGTGAACATGCAGGCCAGCCCCTGGTGCTCCTCGCCGACCAGGTAGCCCACCGCCCCCTCGAAAGCCATCACGCAGGTGGGGCTGCCATGGATGCCGAGCTTGTGCTCGACCGAGACCGGATGCACCGCATTGCGCTCGCCGGGCTCGCCATCGGGCCCGGGGATGAACTTGGGCACCAGGAACAGCGAGATGCCGCGGGTGCCGGCGGGGGCATCGGGCAGGCGCGCCAGCACCAGGTGCACCACGTTGGCAGTCATGTCGTGGTCGCCCCAGGTGATGAAGATCTTCTGCCCGCTGACCCGGTAATGGCTGCCCTCGGGCACCGCCTGGCTGCGGATGGCGGCGAGGTCCGAGCCCGCCTGCGGCTCGGTGAGGTTCATGGTGCCGCTCCACTCGCCGGACACCATCCGCGGCAGGTAGGACTCGCG
>JACFNV010000026.1:0-13434 GCA_019454675.1 Gammaproteobacteria bacterium
GATTCCGGGACCTGTTGCTTTTCTTGAACAACTGCTCCGTGTCCTCCAAACGGGCGCGACCCGTCGCGCCACTCCTGCCATCCCGGAATACCTCACCGGGCGGACGCAAGACCCATCAATCCTCGGCCGCCCGCTGGAACTCGCGACTGAGCAACAGCTTTTCCACGCGCAACACCGGCCACACCTCCAGCCCGCGACGGAAGGCGCCATCCAGGTAGCGATCCGCCCTGACCACGGGCTGGGGGAAATCATCGACATGCTCGCGCGGCAGGAAGCGCCGGAAGCCGTAGACCTCGTCGACCACCAGCCCCACCGGGAATTCGTGGTTGTGCACCATCAGCACGCGTGCGCTGCGCTCCGCGGCAATGACGCCACCACCAAGGAAGTCGCGCAGGTCGGCAAGCGGCAGCAGGTGCCCGCGCACGTTTGCCAGCCCCCACATCCATGACTTCGCCCCCGGCACCCTGGTCAGCGCCGGGGGCAGCATGAGCACCTCGCGGACCTCTTCACGAGCCACAACGAAACGCTCGCTGCCGAGCCGCAGGCCGACACCGACCCACTCCTCCATGCCGGCCTCGTCGCCCGGACTGCCGGTCAGCGCCACCCTGCAGCGCCTCTCGATCTCGCGCAGCAGCTCGAAGGGGTGCTCCCTGAGCGTGCGCAGCGCGATGCCTGGCGAGCTTGTCACGGCCGTTCAGGAACGCAGGTTGGCGCGCACCGCCGCCACCAGCTCCTCGTCACCGATCGGCTTGGTGATGTAGCTGACGGCGCCCTGGCGCAGGCCCCAGATGCGGTCGGTCTCGAGGTGTTTGGAGGTGACGATGACCACCGGGATGGAGGCCGTGGCGGGGTTCCTGGTCAGCTGGCGGGTGGCCTGGAAGCCGTTCATGCCCGGCATGACGATATCCATCAGGATCACGTCCGGGTGCTCGCGCTCGGCGAGCGTGATTGCCTCCTCGCCCTCGTTCGCCACCAGCGTATCGAAGCCGTGGCGCTGGAGCGCCATGGAGATCACGTGCTGGTCGGTCGGGGAATCATCGACGATGAGTACCAATGCCATGCTCTATCCTCCGGCGGACCGCATCAGCGCGGCACATGGCTCCTGATGGCCCCCAGCAGCTCGTCCCTGGTGAAGGGCTTGGTGAGATAGTGCTCCGAGCCGACGATGCGCCCGCGCGCGCGGTCGAAGAGCCCGTCCTTCGATGACAGCATGATCACCGGCGTGTCCTTGAAGGTGCGGTTGTGCTTGATCAGCGCGCAGGCCTGGTAGCCATCCAGGCGCGGCATCATGATGTCGACGAAAATGATGTCGGGGCGGTGATCGGCGATCTTGGCCAGCGCATCGAAGCCATCCACGGCCGTGTACACCTGGCAACCCTCCCTGGACAGCAGCGTTTCCGCCGTGCGCCGGATGGTCTTGCTGTCGTCGATGACGAGAATCTTCAGCCCCTGCAGGTCGCCGGAACCCTCTGCAGCCACTGCACCCTCCGCGCGGGAAACCTGCTTTTCACCTTTTAACATAGCCGTGAGGGCCCATCCATGCAGAAGACCGGAGCAGTCGCCATCCAGACGATGACGGGCGCGACAGGGGAGCCCGGACGGACACCCTGGATTCCGGCAACAACAACCCCGTTCAAGTGGCGCACAATAACCCCTTGCGTGCCCTCGGGATCATAGCGCCGCGCTGCTGATATTTCAGCAACCCCAAGGGAGAATTGCATTTTTGCCGTCTGCGTCACAATCCGGCAGCAAGGGAGTCCGTCTTGGCCGCCAAGCCCCGCCTCGGGATCGTCATGGATCCCATCCAGACCATCAAGCCCGCCAAGGACAGCAGCCTTGCCATGCTGCTGGCGGCCCAGGCCCGCGGCATGGAGCTGTTCTACTTTGAACAAAATGACCTGCGCATCCGCAAGGGCGAGGCCCTCGGCCATGCGCGGCACCTGCGGGTCCACGACGACCTGCAGCGGTGGTTCGAGTTCACCGGCGGCGAGGAGCTGCCGCTCGGCAGCCTCGACGTGATCCTGATGCGCAAGGACCCGCCCTTCGACACCGAGTACATCTACACCACCTACATCCTCGAGCGCGCCGAGCAGGCCGGTGCGCTGGTGGTCAACCGGCCCGCGGCGCTGCGCGACATCAACGAGAAGGTCTTCACCGCCTGGTTCCCCCAGTGCTGCCCCGACACGCTGATCACCCGCTCGATGGCCGACATGCGCGCCTTCCTCGGCGAGCACCAGACCATCGTCGTCAAGCCGCTGCACAGCATGGGCGGCCAGTCCATCTTCGTGGTGCACCGTGGCGACCTCAACGCCAACGTCATCTTCGAAACGCTGACCGCCTACGAGACCCGCCACGCCATGGCCCAGCGCTACGTGCCGGAGATCCGCGATGGCGACAAGCGCATCCTGCTGATCGACGGCAAGTGCGTGGAGGTGGTGCTGGCGCGGGTGCCGGCCGCCGACGACAACCGCGGCAACCTGGCGATGGGCGCAGCGCCCGAAGTACGCCCGCTCACCGAGCGCGACCGCTGGATCGCGGACCAGGTAGGCCCCGTGCTGCGCGAGCGCGGCGTGCTGTTCGCCGGCATCGACGTGATCGGCGACTACCTGACCGAGGTCAACGTCACCAGCCCGACCGGCATCCGCGAACTGGCCAAGGGCGGCCACGCCAACCTCGCCGATCGCTTCCTCGATGTCATCGACGAGCGCCTCGGCCGGCGCTGAAGCCCTCCTGCGCACCGGCCTCGTCACGGCGCTGCTGTGCCTGGCGGGCTGCCAGCCACGGGATACGAGCATCGAGCGGCTTATCCCGGTGTTCGGCACCATCGTGCGCGTGGAGGTGATGGCGGACCCCGCAACCGCCGAGGCGGCGCTGGACCGCATCGAGAAGTTCTACCGGCGCATCGATGTCGACTGGCGCTCCTTCGGGCCCGGCGAACTGGGCCGGGCCAACGAGGCGCTGGCGAGCGGGCAAGCGGTCGAGCTGTCGGCGGAGCTGGCGGGCATCGTGGCGCGCAGCCTGGAGCTTCGCGACCTCTCGGATGGGCTCTTCGATCCGCGCATCGGCACGCTGATCCGCCTCTGGGGATTCGACGATCTCGCGCACGCCACTCCCGCAAGACCGCCCGCGGAAGCCGCCATCGAGGCGGGGCGCCGGGCGCTGGCTGCCGCGGAACTGCATCTCGATAGCAGGCAGCTGCGGGCAGACGCCCCGGTGGTGCTCGAACTGGCGGGCGTGGCCAAGGGCAGTGCGCTCGCCGCCGGTGCTGCCATCCTGCACGCCGCCGGCATCCGCAACGCGGTCATCGTCGCCGGGGGCGATGTCCTCGCGCTGGGCCGCCACGGCACGCGGCCATGGCGCATCGGCGTGCGCGACCCGCTGGGCGGCGGGGTGCTCGGGCGCATCGAACTTGCCGATGGCGAGGCGGTTGCCTCGTCGGGGGTCTACGAGCGCTATTTCCGCGATGGCGGCGGGCGCTATCACCATCTCCTCGACCCGCGCACCGGCCGGCCCGCCGCGGGAACCGCCGGCACCACCGTCATCGATCCGGATCCCGAGCTGGCCAATGCGGCTGCCGCGACGCTGCTCATCGGCGGGCCGGCCTCCTTCGAGGAACTGGCACGTCGTCTTGGCATCGACTGCGCCCTGCTCGTCACCACGGCGGGAGAGCGGCTCATGACAGCCTGCATGCGCCAGCGCCTGCAAAGCCTGGCGGACACCCCTGCCCTTGCACCAGAGCTGTGACGCGATGCCGATCGCCGGCGGACGGCACCGTATAATGAAGCGATATGCCCCGGACGGGCGGCGGCCCACGGGGCCGGGGCGGGCCAACAGGTGTGACGGATGGCAATGGGCGGTGTCATGGGCAATCCGGCGATGATCGGCCCCGCTCCCGGCGGCAGCTGGTCGGCGGGGGGCGGGCTGTCTCCCATGCTGTTCCTCGCCGGGCTCCTGCACGGCGTGCTGATCCTCGGCGTGACCTTCCAGGCCGTGGCCCCCGAGCGCAATCCCGCCGCCACCTCGCTCGAGGTGGTCCTCGTCACCCGCGAGCATGCCGGGGTCCCGCCACCCAGGAATCCCGTGAGCCTGGTGGCCGAGCAGAACCTGATCGGCCGGGGCAATGCGCCAGCCGATGCCCGCCTGCGCACCGCCATCGCCGCCGATCCGCTGCCGGCTACGCCCGGCCTCGACCAGGACGGCAGTACCGGCGATCCCGGCCGCAGCGGCGAGATGCAGCCCTCGCAGGCACGCCTTGCCGCCGCCGCGCGCGAACGCCCGCAGCTGCGGCCGGGGGAAACCGGCATGCCGCAGGCCGCGCTGCAGCGACAGCTTCAGGCGCGGGACAGCGACGCCACCGACATCCTCGTCGAGCCCGATGAACTCACGCGCATCCCCGATGCCAATCCCCGCGAGCTGCTGGTCAGCGCCAACACCCGCGAGGACCGCATTGCCAGCTATCTCAACGGCTGGAAGAGCCGGGTGGAACGCATCGGCACCCTGAACTTCCCGGGCGTTGCCAACCTCGGCTCCATCCGCAACTACCCGGTGCTCGAGGTGGCCATCAAGGCCAACGGCGAGCTGAAGGAAATCGTGGTGCGCAACTCCTCCGGGTACCCGAACCTGGACCAGGCCGCGATGGAGATCCTGCGCATTGCCGCGCCCTTCGAACCTTTCCCGCAGATGCTGCGCGACGACTACGACGTCTTGCGATTTGCCTACGAGTGGCATTTCGGCACCGAGAGGAGCAGGGGCCGCATCCGCACCATCAGCGGCGGCTGACCGGGTGCGCGGCTGCTGCATGGCAGCCAGGGCCGGGCAATGCCGGGCATGGTAGATTGCCGGCAGGCGCAGGCACGGGACACATGGCAGACATCACCTATCTCACCGGACACCTGCTCATCGCCATGCCGGCGATGAGCGATCCGAACTTCGCCCGCACCGTCAGCTACATCTGCGAGCACACGGACCAGGGTGCGCTGGGCATCATCATCAACCGGCCGATGGATCTCTCGCTGGGCGAGGTCTTCGACCAGCTGTCGCTGGAGGTGGCGTCGCCGGCAACCGCATCGCAACCGGTACTGCGCGGCGGGCCGGTGCAGGTCGAGCGGGGCTTCGTCCTGCACGACCCCGGCGGCAGCTGGGATTCGACCGTGGCGGTCAGCGACACCATCCACCTGACCACCTCGCAGGACATCCTCGGCGCGCTGGCCCGCGGCACCGGACCCGGGCGGGCGCTGATGGCGCTCGGTTATGCCGGCTGGGGCGCGGGGCAACTGGAAGCGGAAATCGGCGCCAACGCATGGCTCAGCGTACCGGCCACCGATGCGCTGCTGTTCGACACGCCATTCGAGGCACGCTGGGCAGCAGCCGCAGGACTGCTCGGCATCAACCTCGCCACCATCAGCCCCGAGGCGGGTCATGCCTGAGCGGTGGCCCCGCGCCATCGCGAGGCATGCATGACGGCAAGCGCGCTCGTCTTCGACTTCGGCCTGCGCAGGATCGGCGTTGCCAGCGCCAACCGGAGCGCCGGCACCGTGACGCCACTGCTCGTGCTGCCCGCCAGCGATGGCCAGCCCGAGTGGCATGCCATCGCCACGCTGATCCGCGACTGGCAACCCGGGGTGCTGGTCATCGGCCTGCCCCGCCACGTCGATGGCTCCGATTCGGAGATGACCACCAGGGCGCGGGCCTTCGGCGCGTGGCTGCATGAGCGCTCGGGGCTCGATGTCGAGGAAATCGACGAGCGCTGGACCTCCACCGAGGCGGAGGAGGTACTGCGCGAACAGCGGCGCAGCGGCAGCCGCAAGCGCCGCCTCAGGCCGGGCGACATCGACCTCATGGCGGCACGCCTGATGGCGGAGAGCTGGCTGCGCTCCTGAGCCTGCAACGGCCCCGCAGCGACAAGGCGGCCGGGGTCTGCGAAAATGCAGCAAGCCCAGACCACCCGGATCACGCACACCATGGACCGCCCGCACCGCGACACGATCTTCCTCGAGGATGCCCGTGTCCTCGGCCTCGAGGCCTTTCCGGCGCATCAGTACCAGCTGCGCCTGGAGGCCCCGCGCTGCGCTGCACGCGCCACGCCCGGCACCTTCATCCACCTGCAGTGCGCCACCGGCATCGCCATGCGTCGCCCGCTCTCCATCCAGCGGGCCGACCCGGCTGCAGGGTGGATCGAGATCCTGTTCAAGGTGATCGGCACCGGCCTGCGCAACCTCACGCAGGTGCTGCCGGGCCAGACGCTCAGCCTGCTGGGCCCCATCGGCCAGGGCTTCCGGCCCGATCCCTCGCGCCCGCTGGCGCTGCTCGTCGGTGGCGGTGTCGGCATGCCACCACTGGAGTTCCTCGCCGAGCGCCTGCGGGCCGACGGCCGGCAGGCCTGGCGGCCGCTGGCCTTCTTCGGTTCCGAGGCGCCGTTTCCCTTCAAGGCGGCGCATGCCGATACCCCGCTGCACGGCCTCGACCACCGCATCAATGCCTGCCACCCCGTGCTGGAGCGCCTCGGCGTGCCCTCGCGACTGGCGTCGCTTGCCGATTTCGACGGCTGCTACCGGGGCTATGTCACGGATCTCGCCGGCGAGTGGCTCGCCGCCCAGCACGCCGAGACCCGGGAACGGGTGGCGTTGTATGCCTGCGGCCCGCAGCCCATGCTGCAGGCCGCTGCACGGCTTGCCCGCGACTTCGACCTGCCGGCCCAGCTCTGCCTCGAGGAATACATGGCCTGCGCCGTGGGGGGCTGCGCGGGCTGCGCGGTGGAGGTCGCCACCAGCAGCGGCAGCACGATGCGTCGGGTCTGCGTGGATGGCCCCGTCTTCGAAGCCCGCAGCATCTACCCCGCGCTGTTTGCCGCCGGCTGAACCCGCCCGCGGGGCGCCGTACCCCCCTGCTCAGCCGAAGTGGATCTTGGCCTCGAGGTTGGCGCGCGAGTCGGCGCTTGCCAGCGCCTCCTCCATCGGCACCTTGCCTTCCTTGTAGAGCTGGAGCAGCGCGTCGTCGAAGGTCTGCATGCCCTGCTCGGTGGACCCCTGGAAGGCCTCTTTCACCTTGGGGATGTCGCCGGTCTGGATCAGCTCGGCGATCCGCGGCGTGTTGAGCATGATTTCCACCGCGGCCAGCCGCTCGCCCTTGGTGCCGCGCACCAGGCGCTGCGAGATGATCGCCCTCAGGTACTGGGCAAGATCCATGAAGACCTGCGCATGCTGCTCCTCGGGGAACATGTTGACGATGCGGTCGAGCGTCTCCGGCGCATTGTTCGAGTGCAGGGTGGCGATGGCCAGGTGCCCGGTGCCGGCCAGGTCGATGGCGGCCTGCATGGTCTCGCGGTCGCGGATCTCGCCGATCAGCACCACGTCGGGTGCCTCGCGCATGGCGCTCTTCAGCGCCCTGCCGTAGGACTTGGTGTCGGTGCCGACTTCACGCTGGTTGATGATGGACTTCTTGTTCGCGTGCAGGAACTCGATCGGATCCTCGATGGTGATGATGTGCGAGGAAGTCTTCTCGTTGCGATGGTCGATCATCGCCGCCAGCGTCGTCGACTTGCCACAGCCGGTGGCCCCCACCATGAGCAGCAGCCCGCGCCGGAACATCACCAGGTCCTTGAGGATCGACGGCATGCAGAGCTGGTCAAGATTGGGGATCTTCGAGGTGATGTAGCGCATCACCATGGCGACATTGCCGCGCTGGTGGAAGACGTTGACGCGGAAGCGGCCCAGGCCCGCTTTCGAGACCGCAAAGTCGATCTCCAGCTCGCGGGTGAACTCCTCCAGCTGCTGCTCGTTCATCAGCTCGATGGCGGCCTGGCGGATCATCTTCGGCGTCAGCTCGAGGCGGTTGACGGGCATGATCTTGCCGTCGATCTTGATCTTGACCGGTGCATGCGGCGTCAGGAACAGGTCGGAAGCCCGCTTCTCAACCATCAGGTTGAAGAGCGGCTGCACGTTCATGGTAGCCAGTTCGGTGATGTTGTCTGACACGGCCTGCCTCCCGCGGGCACTCAGCGACGGACGATGCTGCGCCCCTCGTCCTCGTCCTCGGCCAGCGCCAGACCGGCCGTATCGATGTTGTTGCGCTCGCGCTTGCCTTCCAGCTTGATGCGCAGTCGCAGCTCGTTCTTCGAGTCGGCGTTGCGCATCGCCTCCTCGTAGGAAATATAGCCGCGCTCGTAGAGCGCGAACAGGTCCTGGTCGAAGGTCTGCATGCCGAGCCGCGTGGACTTCGCCATGATCTCCTTGATGCGCGCCACCTCGCCCTTGAAGATCAGGTCGGCGATCAGCGGCGAGTGCAGCATGATCTCCATGGCGGCCACCCGCCCCTTGCCGTTCTCGCGCGGGATCAGGCGCTGGGACACCATCGCACGGATGTTCAGCGACAGGTCCATCAGCAACTGGCCGCGCTTGTCCTCGGGGAAGAAGTTGATGATGCGGTCCAGCGCCTGGTTGGCGCTGTTGGCATGCAGGGTGGCCAGGCACAGGTGGCCGGTCTCGGCGAACTGGATGGCGTACTCCATCGTGTCGCGATCGCGAATCTCGCCGATGAGGATCACGTCGGGCGCCTGGCGCAGGGTGTTCTTCAGGGCGGCGCCCCAGCTTTCGGTATCCACGCCGACCTCGCGCTGGGTGACCACGCAGTGCCGGTGCGGGTGCACGAACTCGACCGGGTCCTCGATGGTGATGATGTGCCCGCGGGAATTCTCGTTGCGATGCCCGAGCATGGCGGCAAGCGTCGTCGACTTGCCCGAACCGGTGGCACCCACCACGATGGCCAGGCCGCGCCGGGTCATGACGATGTCCTTGAGCACCGACGGCAGCTCCAGTTCATCCAGCGTGGGGATCTGGCTGACGATGGTGCGCAGCACCGCCCCGACCTGCCCCTGCTGGACGAAGGCGCTGACGCGGAAACGGCCGATGCCCTGGGGACTGATGGCGAAGTTGCATTCCTTGGTGGCGTCGAACTCCCTGGCCTGGCGGTCGTTCATGATCGAGCGCACGATGATCGCGCTGTCATCGGGCGAGAACACCTGGTCGCCGACGCGGCGCACTTCCCCGTCCACCTTGAGCGCCGGCGGGAAGCCGGCGGTGATGAACAGATCGGAGCCCTTGGCGTCCACCAGCTTGCGGAGCAGCCCCTGCATCAGCCTCGTTGCCTGATCGCGTTCCATGTCGCCCTTCCCTCCGCCCTCGCGGCGGCCTAGAACTGTTCCTTGTGGGCCGCCTTGAAGCGGGCCTCTTCCTTGCTGATGACGCCCTTGGCCAGCAGCTCCTGCAGGTTCTGGTCGAGCGTCTGCATGCCCGCTGCCTGGCCGGTCTGGATGGCCGAGTACATCTGCGCGATCTTGCCCTCGCGGATCAGGTTCCTGATGGCCGGCGTGCCGATCATGATCTCGTGCGCCGCGATCCGGCCACCGCCGATCTTCTTCAGCAGCGACTGCGAGATGACCGCCCGCAGCGACTCGGAAAGCATGGTACGGATCATTTCCTTTTCGGTCGCCGGGAACACGTCGACGATGCGGTCCACCGTCTTGGCAGCCGAACTGGTGTGCAGGGTGCCGAAGACGAGGTGGCCGGTTTCCGAGGCCGTCATGGCGAGGCGTATGGTCTCCAGGTCGCGCATCTCGCCGACCAGGATCACGTCGGGGTCCTCGCGCAGCGCCGAGCGCAACGCCTCGGAGAAGCCCAGCGTGTCCTTGTGCACCTCGCGCTGGTTGATCAGCGACTTCTTGCTTTCGTGGACGAACTCGATCGGGTCCTCGATGGTGATGATGTGGTCCGGCTTGTTGGTGTTGACGTAATCGATCATCGCCGCCAGCGTGGTGGACTTGCCCGACCCGGTGGGGCCGGTCACCAGCACCAGGCCACGCGGGTACATGGCGATGTCGCGGAAGATGGCCGGCGCCTTGAGGTCTTCCAGCGTGCGGATCTGCGACGGGATGGTGCGGAACACCGCACCGGCGCCACGCGCCTGGTTGAAGGCATTGACGCGGAAGCGCGCGAGCTTGGGCACCTCGAACGAGAAGTCGGTCTCGAGGAATTCCTCGTAGTCCTTGCGCTGCTTGTCGCTCATGATGTCGTATATCATGCTGTGCACTTCCTTGTGCGACAGCGCCGGCATGTTGATCCGCTTCACGTCGCCGTCGACGCGGATCATCGGCGGCACCCCCGCGGAGAGGTGCAGGTCGGATGCGTTGTTCTTGACAGAGAAAGCCAGCAACTGCGCGATGTCGACAGCCATTTCGATCCCCAAGCCAGGTTCCTGCCCCGGTCCGCGACAAGCTGCGGACTTGCCATAATTCCGGTGCGCCAGTGTCGCAGAGTATAGGCAGCGATTCTGCAATGACCGTGACCGCAATCACGGAAAGGCTTGCCACCCTGCGCGCGCGGGTGCTGCAGGCCTGCCGGCAGGCGGGCCGCGATCCCGGCGGGGTGGCCATCGTCGGTGTCAGCAAAAGGCATCCGCCCGCCGCCGTCCGCGCCGCACGGGCCGCCGGCCTGCACGATTTTGGCGAAAACTACGTGCAGGAAGCCGTGGCCAAGATCACGCAAACGACGGCGGCATGCTGGCATTTCATCGGCCTGATGCAGGCCAACAAGACACGCGCCATCGCCGGGCACTTCGACTGGGCGCAGACCGTGACGAGCCTCCAGCTGGCCACGCGGCTGTCCGCCCAGCGCCCCTTCCATGCGCCCGAGCTGCAGGTCTGCCTGCAGGTCCAGCCCGAGCCGGCGGCCGGGCGCGGGGGCGTGCCGGCGGCAGCACTCGCCGGGCTGGCGGAGGAAGTGGCCGCCCTGCCCCGCCTGCGCCTGCGCGGCCTGATGTTCATGCCGCTCGCCGGCCTCGACGAAGCGGCCCTGCGCGCGGAATTCCGGCGCGTGCACGGCCTGTACATGGAGCTGCGCGAACTGGGCCACGAACTCGACACCCTGTCGATGGGCATGTCCGACGACCTAGAGCTTGCCATCGCCGAGGGCAGCACGATGCTGAGGGTGGGGACGGCCCTGTTCGGCGCACGCAGCCATGCAACACCCGGGGATGCCGGCGCATCCCGGGAACAGGAAGGACCATGACCAGCATCGACGGCATCGACGGCATCGACATCGGCTTCATCGGCGGCGGCAACATGGCGCAGGCCATCATCGGCGGCCTGCTCGGTGCCGGCGTGCCCGCAGCGCGGCTGCTGGTGGCCGAACCCGAGGCCGACCGCCACCGGCAGCTGCTCGCGCTCGGGCGCGAGCTCCGGCTCGCCGCCACCAACGCCGATGTGGCCGCCACGGCCGATGTGCTGGTGCTGGCCATCAAGCCGCAGGTGATGCCCGGTGTCCTCGGCGAGCTGCGTGGCCAGCAGCGTCCGGCCCGCCAGCTGGTGGTGTCGATCGCCGCCGGCATCCCGATCGCCACCATCACCGCGGCCCTCGGTACGGACACCGCCGTGGTGCGGGTCATGCCCAACCAGCCGGCGCTGGTGGGCACGGGCATGTCGGTGCTGGTTGCCTCCCCGGCGGTGGATGCGCGGCAGCAGGCGCTGGCGCTGGCGCTGGCGGCCACCACGGGTCGTGCGCTGTGGGTCGACGACGAGACGCTGATGGATGCGGTCACCGCGGTGTCGGGCAGCGGGCCGGCCTATTTCTACCTGCTCATGGAGCTGATGGAAGAAGCCGCCGCCGACCTCGGCCTGCCGGCCGGCATCGCCAGGACCCTGGTGCGCCAGACGGCGCTGGGCGCCGCGCGCAGCGCGCTGGACGAGTCGCGCGATGTCGCCGAGCTCCGCCGCAGCGTCACCTCGCCGGGTGGCACCACGGCCGCCGCGCTGGCCGTCATGGAGCAGGCGGGCCTGCGTGATACGCTGCGCCGTGCACTGCTGGCCGCCAGGGATCGCAGCATCGAGCTGGGCCGGCCGGTCGGTTGAGGCCAGCGCGGGGAACCGGAAGCCACGTCATGCAGAATGCCTTCACTTTCGTCATCGCAGCGCTGCTCGATCTTTACCTGATCGCGCTGCTGCTGCGCCTTGCCCTGGGCATGGGGCGCGTGGACTTCCGCAACCCGCTGGCACAGGCCATCCTCAAGGCCACCAACCCGCTGGTGCTGCCGCTCCGTCGCCTGGTGCCGGCCGCAGGCCGGCTCGATACGGGCAGCCTGGCGGCGCTGCTGCTGGTGCAGCTGGCGGGGACGGCCCTGCTCAGCTTCATCGCCTGCATCGCTCCGGCAGGCCCGGGGCAGCTCATCGCGCTCGGCCTGCTGCGGCTGGCGCACCTCGTGCTGCGGACCTGCTTCCTGCTGGTCCTGGTCCACGTGATCGCAAGCTGGGTCAGTCCCGGCGGCTACAACCCGGTGCTCGGCATGCTGGCCGCCCTCGTCGAGCCGCTGCTTGCGCCCTTCCGCCGCATCATCCCCATGCTCGGCCCGCTGGATCTCTCCCCGCTCTTTGCCCTGCTGGCGATCGAGTTCTTCAATCGCCTGCTCCCCGACGGCTTTGCTGCGGCCGGCATGCTCTGCATCCCCTTCTGAGTCGCCATGGCGGCCAGGCCGGAGCTGCTGTGCGGGCGCTGGGAAAATGATTGCCTGGTGCTGCCGGTGCGGGTGCGCGCCCGCACGCGACGCCTGGAGCTGGGTGCGCCACGGGCAGGCCGCCTGCAACTCTCGCTGACCGCGCCACCACTCGATGGCCGGGCCAACGCGCAGGCGCAGGAACTGCTGGCCGACCACTTCGGCGTGAACGCATCCCGGATCAGCCTGGTGCAGGGGGCAAGCAGCCGTGACAAGCTGTTCCGGATCGACGCACCATCCA
This sequence comes from Gammaproteobacteria bacterium, assembly GCA_019454675.1. Lineage (GTDB taxonomy): Bacteria > Pseudomonadota > Gammaproteobacteria > Steroidobacterales > QUBU01. The sequence continues at coordinate 12,779 of JACFNV010000026.1, forward strand.
GGCTGCCGCCACAGCTGCTGCAGGCCTGAGCCCGCATCCGGCGCCGGCGGCCGAGAAAGCTGTCCCCCGCTTTGGCGGCTGGTTTATGATCATGGCAGGCCAACAGCAGGTGTCGCCATGCTCAAGAACCTTCGCACCTCGTGCATCGCCATTGCCATCCTCGCCCTGGCCGCCGGCTGCGGACCACAGCCCGGGCCGTCGGGCAGCGCCTCCCTCGCCGCCAAGCCGGCAGCGGAGCCCTCGGGCACCAGTTCCAAGGATTTCGGCAACTATGTGGTGCACTTCTCTGCGCTGGCGACCGATCACCTCACGCCGGAGGTTGCCAGCAACTACGGCATCGTCCGCAGCAAGAACCGGGCGCTGCTCAACATTTCGGTGCTGAGGAAGGTCGAGGGCACCACGGGCACCCCGGTGACGGCTGCGGTTACGGCGCTGGTGGCCAATGACACCGGGCAGGTGAAGGATTCGACCATCCGCGAAATCCGCGAGGGTGATGCGGTGTACTACGTGGCCGATTACGCGGTCTCCAGCGGCGAGACGCTGGTATTCAGCATCGATGCCATCCCCGAAGGGGAGGCAGCCCCGCTGTCGCTGCGCTTCACCCAGACCTTCTACGGGGGCTAGCCGCGCCGGCCGCTCAACCCTTGCCGGGGGCC
>JACFNV010000026.1:13444-24689 GCA_019454675.1 Gammaproteobacteria bacterium
CCGGCTGCAGCTGCTGGCCCGCTTCGTGCTTCATGCGCAGCACGTCGCCACGCGATACATGCAGCAGCTCGGCCACCTTGCCGACCAGGTAGTCCTCGTAGCGGTCCAGCTGCCGGTCCGCCAGCACGACCAGCCACAGCATGCGGATGAGGTCGATCTTGCCGGCCTCGTCCAGCCCGGCATTCAGCGGCTGGGTGAACTCGCGGAGCGAAACCGAGGACTCCACCACCGCGCGCGCCCGCTCGACCAGCGCCTGCGTGGCAGCGGGCTCCAGCTCCAGGCGCGCGGCCAGCAACCTGCCAAGCTGGACAAGCTCTTCTTCCTTGATCTCGTGGTCGGCGCGCGCAGCCTCGACCAGCAGAGCAGCCATCGCCAGCGGCAGCTGGTCCGGCTCGACCGTCACCCCGGGCTGTCCCGCCAGCTCCTGCAGCAGGGTCTTCAGGCGGGCTATCACGCGGAGACTGCCGACAGGCGGCCCACCAGCGTTTCGCGCAGGCTGGCGAGGCTGCCATGGAAGAAGTGATCCACCCCGGGCAGCACCACCAGCTCGGGCGGCGGCACAAGCCCGGCCACCCAGGCCATGACCCCGGCGCTCGGCACCACGCCATCGGCATCGCCCTGCACCACCAGCCAGGGCACCGCTGGGTGGCGCCCGGCCAGCAACTCGCGGGTGCGCTCCACCGGCGGGGCGATCGTCACCAGCTGCGCGGGCTGCACCGTCACCGCGGTCGCGCAGGCCACCATGGCACCAAAGGAAAAGCCGGCCAGCAGCAGCTCGCAACCCGGGAAGCGCTCGCGCATCCAGGCGCAGGCGGCCATGGCATCGCCCACCTCGCCGACGCCATCGGCATGCTGTCCCTCGCTGGCGCCCACGCCGCGAAAGTTGAAGCGCAGCGCGACGGCGTCCAGCTCCAGCATCGCCCGTGCCAGGGTATGCACCACCTTGTTCTGCATGGTGCCCTGGTGCAACGGGTGCGGATGGCAGATGACCGCCACCCGGCGCACCTCGGCGACCCGCGGATACTCGAGCAGTGCCTCGAGCCGTCCTGCAGGCCCCTGGATGCCGAGCGCTTCCCGCTTCGGGGCGTCGTGATGGTTCATCTGCTGCAGCCCTTGGCGGTAGACGGTATCCGGGCCCGTGGATCAGCGGACGGCAGTGACGCTGTCGAGCTGTACCTGCGGAGTGATGTAGCCGTCCTGCGGCGGTTCGGCGGAAGCCAGCGCCGTGGACAGGTACTTCTTGTTGCAGTCCGCAAACACCGTGACCACGGTGGCATCCGGACCCATTTCCTCCACCAGCTTGATGGCGCCCACCAGGTTGGCACCCGAAGAAATGCCGAGGCCGAGGCCGAGGCGATGGCAGGTGGCCTGGGCCATCAGGATGGCATCGCCATCCCACACATCCACCACTGAATCCAGCTCGCCAAGCTTGACGATCGACGGAATGAACTCGTCGCTGATGCCCTGGATGCGGTGGGCACCCACCTTCTTGCCGGTACGCAGCGTCGGCGAGTTGGCGGGCTCCAGCGGGTGCACCTTCACCTGACGGCCCTTGCGCCGCAGGTAGCGCCCGACGCCCATCACGGTGCCGCCGGTGCCGACACCGGCCACGAAAGCATCGGCCTCGACGCCATGCCTGGCGAGCTGGGCCTCGATCTCGGGCCCGGTCATGACCTCGTGAGCCTCGATATTGTCGGGATTGTCGAACTGCCGCGGCAGATAGGTGTTGCTGGGGTTCTCCGCCGCAAACTCCTCGGTCAGGCGGATGGAGCCGAGGAAGCCGCCCTGTGCCTTGGACACGGGCACCACTTCGGCACCCAGGCTGTGCATCAGGTGGACTCGCTCATGGCTCATCCAGTCGGGCATGTAGATCCGCACCCGGTGCCCCAGCGCCCGGCCGATCGCCGAGAAGGAGATGCCGGTATTGCCGCTGGTGGCCTCGACGATGAAATCCCCGTCCTTGAACTCGCCGCGTTGCTGGGCGCGACGCAGGATGTGCAGCGCCATGCGGTCCTTGACGCTGCCGGTCATGTTCATCATCTCGTACTTGCCGAAGATCCGGCGCGGCTGGCCATTGAAGCGGTACTTGATCTCCAGCAGCGGGGTCTGGCCAACCATGGCGGCAAGGGATTCTACTGGGTGCATAAGTGAGTCCTGTCCAGGGCAAATATCCGGAAATTCTAACGCAGCATCGGGAGCAGCGCGAAATGGCGCTCCCGGTGCTGCACCGGGCGATGATCAGGCGGTCTCAGGCCACCCGTTCGGCAGTACGTGCCGGGCGCTCGAGGGCAAGCAGCGCCCGCTGGCGTTCCGCCGCATCCATCCGTGCCAGCATGCGGTTGAGGCCGGCCATCAGCGCGCGGATGGAGGCGGTGACGATATTGGCATCGATCCCGGCGCCGAAAGTGCTGCCGGTCACGCCGCGGATGGCCATCTCGACGATGGCGAGCGCGCGCGAATCAGCCCCCTGGTTCAGGGCACGCTCCTCGTAGGAGCGCACCTCGACCGGGACGCCGAGCGCGGCGATGGCGGCATCGATGGGACCATTGCCCACGCCATCGAGCACCTGCTGCCGGCCATCGACCGAGACCGTCAGCCTGATTCCCTGCTGGGCGCCGCGGTCCACCAGCTGGTGGCCCACATAGCAGGCTGCGGCGGCGGGCTCGAGGTACTCGGCGGAGAACAGCTGCCAGATCTGTTCGGCGGAAACCTCCGAGCCGGTGGTCTCGGCCAGGCGCTGGACCGCGGTGCTGAACTCCACCTGCATGCGCCGCGGCATCACCACGCCACGCGACATCTCGAGCAGGTAGGCCACGCCACCCTTGCCCGACTGGCTGTTGACCCTGACCAGCGAATCATAGGTGCGCCCGAGGTCTGCCGGATCGATCGGCAGGTAGGGCACGTTCCAGTGCTCCTCCGTGGCCTGCGCGGCCATGCCCTTGCGGATGGCATCCTGGTGCGAGCCGGAAAAGGCGGTGAACACGAGGTCGCCGACATAAGGATGGCGCGGGTGGATCGGCAGCTGGGTGCAGGCCTCGTAGGTCCGCGCCACGGCGTCGATGTCCCTGAATTCGAGCCCGGGGTCGATGCCCTGGGTGCGCAGGTTGAGCGCCAGCGTGACGAGATCCACGTTGCCGGTGCGCTCGCCGTTGCCGAACAGGCAGCCTTCCACCCGCTCGGCACCCGCCATCATCGCCAGCTCCGCGGCAGCCACCGCGGTGCCGCGGTCATTGTGCGGATGCACGCTGATGATGACCGAGTCGCGCCGGGCGAGGTGGCGGTCCATCCACTCCACCTGGTCGGCATAGACGTTGGGTGTCGCCATCTCGACCGTGGCCGGGAGGTTGAGGATCAGCTTGCGTTCCGGCGTAGCCCCCCAGGCCTCCGCCACGGCATCGCTGATGTCGCGGGCGAACTCGAGCTCGGTGGCGGAGAAGGTCTCGGGGCTGTATTCGAGCACCCACTCGGTCTCCGGATGGGCGTCGCAGAGCTCGCGGATCAGGCGCACGCTGGACACCGCCATCGCGGTGACCTCGGCGGGCTGCATGCCGAACACGCGCTCGCGGAACACCGGCGAAGTGGCGGTGTAGACATGCACGATGGCGCGCCGTGCGCCCACCAGCGACTCGATGGTGCGCCGGATGAGCGGCTCGCGGGCCTGGGTCAGCACGCCGATGGTGACATCGCCTGGTATGTGCCCGCCCTCGATCAGGGTGCGCACGAAGTCGAATTCGGTGCCCGAAGCCGAGGGAAAGCCGACCTCGATCTCCTTGAAGCCGATCTCGCAGAGCATGCGGAACATGCGCATCTTGCGCTCGGGCCCCATCGGCTCGAACAGCGCCTGGTTGCCATCGCGCAGGTCGGTGCTGAGCCAGGCGGGGGCGTGGCTGATGACCCGGCCGGGCCAGCGGCGGTCCGCGAGGTCGACGGGCGGGAAGGGGCGATAGCGGCTGGCGGGGCTCATGATGGGTTTTCCTGCGGGGTTCGGTGGATCGATGGCAGTCATTTTAGCCTCACAATCACGGCAGACGATTGCGGAATATGGATAGGGGAACATAAATAAGAATTTTTATTGCTCATATGACACATATAGAGCAATATCTGTCCATCAAATCGCTCCGGAGCTGAACGTGCCTCTCGATCGCTATGACCGCAAGATCCTCGAAGCGCTGCAGGAAAACTCGGCCCTCAGCAACCAGGAGCTGGCCGAGCGCATCGGGCTGTCCGCCTCGCCCTGCCTGCGCCGGGTACGCGCACTGGAGGCGGCCGGGATCATCAGCGGCTACCGGGCGCTGCTCGACCCGCGCAGCCTCGGCCTGACCCTGACCGCGCTGGTGCTCATCGCCATGGACCGCCATACGCCCGAACGCTTCGCGCACTTCGAGAGCGAGGTCAGCCGCCTCCCCGAGGTGCTGGAATGCCTGCTGATCACGGGACAGGACGCGGACTACCAGCTCAAGGTGCTGGTCACCGACATGGATGCCTACCAGGCGCTGCTGCTCGACCGCATCACCCGCATCGAGGGCGTCAGCGACGTGCACTCGAGCTTCGTGCTGCGCACGGTGCTCGATCGCACCGCACTGCCCTTGCCCGCCGGCCGGTCGTGATAGTCTCGGCAGGGCAGACGGACCCCGCACGGCCATGAGCAGCCACCACCCACATCCCGGCCAACCCGCGCACGAGCACCCGCATGAACACGAGCATGGGCCCCATCACCACACGCCACCCGCGCAGATGTCGCGGGCCTTTGTCATCGGCATCGCGCTCAACGCGCTGTTCGTGGCGGCCGAACTCGGCTTCGGGCTGCTGGCGGACTCGCTGGCACTGGTCGCGGATGCCGGCCACAACCTCAGCGACGTGTTCAGCCTGGTCCTCGCCTGGGGTGCCATCCAGCTCGCGCAGCGCCAGCCCACGCCCCGCCATACCTACGGGCTGCGGCGTGGCACCATCCTCTCGTCGCTTCTGAGCTCGCTGCTGTTACTGCTCGCCATGGCCGTCATCGCCTGGGAGGCGCTGCAGCGGTTGCGGACCCCGGCACCGGTGGCCGGCAACCTCATGATCGTCGTCGCCGCCGCGGGCGTGCTGGTCAACGGCGTCACCGCCTGGCTGTTCGCCGCCGACCGCCACCACGATATCAACGTGCGCGCGGCATTCCTGCACATGGCGGGTGATGCGGGGGTATCCGCGGGCGTGGTGCTCGGCGGGATCGGCATCGTCCTGGCGGGATGGACATGGCTCGACCCGCTGATCAGCCTCGTCATCGCCGTCATCATCGTCTGGAGCACATGGGAGGTGCTGACCGAGGCGCTGGAGATGAGCTTCGATGCCGTGCCGCGGGGCATCGACATCGAAGCGGTCCGGCGCTACCTCGCGGGCCTGCCCGGGGTCGGCAGCATCCACGACCTGCACATCTGGGCGATGAGCACCACCGAGACGGCGCTGACCGCGCACCTGGTGATGCCCGCCGGCCACGGCAACGACCAGTTCCTGCGCGACATCGGCGAGCATCTTGCAGAACACTTCCGCATCGCCCATGCCACGCTGCAGGTGGAGCACGACGACCCGCCCGGCTGCGGGCAGAGCTGCACGCCCCCGCTCAGGACACCAGCAGGCGGTTGAGCCTTTTCACGAAGGCACCGGGATCGGCAAGCGCACCACCTTCGGCCAGCCTTGCCTGGTCGAAGAGGACGTGCGCGACGTCGGCAAAGCGCTCCCCGTCCTGCTCGGCCTCGAGGCGCTGCACCAGCGGGTGCGCCGGGTTGATCTCGAGGATGGGCTGTGCATCGGGCAGGCTCTGGCCGGTGGCGGCAAGGACGCGGCGCATCTGCGGCCCCATGTCGTCCTCGCCGATGGCAAGGCAGGCCGGGGAGTCGGTGAGCCGCCCGGTGACGCGCACCTCGCCGACCGCCGATCCCAGCGCCTGCTTCAGGCGCCCGAGCAACGCCTCGTGCCCGTCCGCATCCACCGCAGGCGGGGCATCCGCCTCGCTGCCGCCGATCTCGGCGGGATCGAGGACGCCACGGCGCGCATCGCGGAAACCCAGACCCTCGAATTCGCCGAGCTGGCCGACCATCCACTCATCGATGGGATCGCCGAGCAGCAGCACCTCGACGCCGTGCTTGCCGAAGATCTCCAGCTGCGGGCTGCTGCGGGCTGCCGCCAGGCTGTCGGCGGTGATGTACCAGATGTGTCCCTGCCCCGCCGCCTTGCCGGCGATGTAATCGGCGAGGCTGCGATCCGCCTCGTCGCCCGTGCTGCGGGTGCTGGTGAAGCGCAGCAGCCTGGCGATCCGCTCGCGATTGGCGAAGTCCTCGGCCGGGCCTTCCTTCAGCACGCGCCCGAACTGCTGCCAGAAGCCGCGATATTTCTCCGGCTCTTCCGCCAGCTTGTCCAGCATGTCCAGCACGCGGCGCGTCAGGCCGCCGCGGATGGCATCGACTTCCGGGTCCTGCTGCAGCATCTCGCGCGACACGTTGAGCGACAGGCCGTCGGCATCGATCACGCCGCGCATGAAGCGCAGGTAGGCCGGCAGGAACTGGGCGGCATCGTCGAGGATGAAAACCCGGCGCACGTAGAGTTTCAGGCCGCGCGGCTTCTCGCGGTTCCACAGATCGAAGGGCGCCTGCGCCGGGATGTACAGCAGGCTGGTGTAGACGCGCTTGCCTTCCACCCGGTTGTGGCTCCAGGCCAGCGGGGCAGCGAAGTCGTGCGCGATGTGCCGGTAGAACTCCTCGTATTCTTCCTTACCGATGTCGGACTTCGGCCGGGTCCACAGCGCCTTGGCCGCGTTCACCGCCTCTTCCGCCGGCTCGCCCTCGGCCGGCTCGGCTTTTTTCATCAGCACGGGAAAGGCGATGTGGTCCGAATACTTGCGGATCAGTGCCCGCAACCTGAAGCCATCGGCAAACTCGCGTGCGTCCTCGCGCAGGTGCAGCGTCACGCGGGTGCCGCGTGGCGCGTCTTCCACCGCCTCGATGCTGAACTCGCCGTCGCCGGCAGACTCCCAGCGCACACCGGCATCGGCAGGCAGCCCGGCCCGGCGACTTTGCACCTCGACCCTGTCGGCCACCGTGAAGGCCGAATAGAAGCCGACGCCGAACTGGCCGATGAGGTTCAGCTCATTGCCATCCTTGCCACCCAGGCGGCTGATGAACTCGGCGGTGCCGGACCTGGCGATGGTGCCGAGCTGCGCGATGATGTCCTCGCGCGACATGCCGATGCCATTGTCGATGACGCTCAGCGTGCCGGCCGCGGGATCGGCCTCGATGCGGATGCTCGCTGTCCTCGGCGAGGTATCCCGGATGCGCAATGGCCTCGAAGCGCAGCTTGTCGGCGGCATCGGAGGCGTTGGAGATCAGCTCGCGCAGGAAAATCTCGCGGTTGCTGTACAGGGAATGGATCATCAGCTGCAACAGCTGCTTCACCTCGGCCTGGAAGCCGTGGGTTTCACGTGCGGTCATGGGTGTTCCTTCAGGCAAGCGGCGACTGCACACAACTGCAGGCGCCGGCTGCGCGAAGATGGGGGCCCCGCCGCCATTTTTCAAGGTCCGGGCCGTGGCGACGACCCGGCCGCGCGGCTTCGGGGTCGCCTCAGGGCAGCGGCAGGCCGGTTGCGGCCGCCGCCAGCACGCACCCCGAGACCAGCAGGAGCCGGCGCATCCAGCGTTGCCGGCAGCCCGCCCAGAGCAGGCGCAGGGCGCCGCCCAGGCAATCGAGCTGGTCGAGGAGACGCAGCAGCCTTTCGGGCTGCAGCCCCGGCGGGGAGCCCGCGTTCAACGCTTGTGGCCGGAAGGCACGACCGTGAGCCGCGGCTTGGGCGGCGTCTCGGAAAGCCCTGCAAGGTCCGCGGACACCGCGCTGCCGGCAAGGCGCCGACGGGCACCCCGGAGTGCGCAGGCAACCCACGCACGGCGGTCACGGGTCTCCGGATTCCGTATGAAATCGTTCTCGTCAAAGTCTGACATGGCTTGTCGCTTGCTGGTTGCTGGTGAGCTGGCCGGCTTGTCCGGATCGTGGCGACTGCACGGCGCCACGCGGCGACGGGTTGCAGCGTTATTCGTCCTGCTTCCAGTCGCGGCGGATCTTCTCCGACCAGCTGCGATAGCCCTTCCAGGTGTACAGGGCGGGATCCACGGCACTGCGCCGCTGGTCCTGTCCCTGCACGCGATTGAGCCAGCGGCGATAGGCGTCCCAGCCACCCACATCCATGGCCTGCGGGCTGCCGGGCTCATGGAGCCGCCCCTTGCGGAGCGTGGATTCGTAGCCGGGCTTGCCGGGATCGCCACCCGCTGCACGGGCAGCGGACATCTCGTGGCTCGCACCAGGGGAAATATTATTGTTCTTGTACTGACTCATGGTGAGCGTCCCCGTTCCTCCACAGTGGCACCAGCTTATGGAGGCGCGGAAAGCCCCACGAGGAACTGAGTCACAAGCGCCCTGATTTAACAGGGCTGTTATGGGATGCACGGCACGCGCGGCAGGAAGCCGGCGGCTCGACCGTTGCTCAGACGGTGAGACGGTAACAGGGGTGGTAGCTGCGACCGGGCAGCTTCATGCGGCCCTGTGCCACGAAGTCCGTCAGCAGCTGGTCGAGCCGGCGCATGATGTCGCGCTCGCCCGCAAGCAGGAACGGCCCATGGGCCTCGATGGCACGCATGCCCTCGTCCTTGACGTTGCCGGCAACGAGGCCGGAGAAGGCCTTGCGCAGGTTGGCCGCCAGCCGCGCCGGCGCCTGGTCGCGGTGCAGCGCCAGCTCCGCCATGTTCCGGTGGCTGGCATGGAAGGGTTGCTGGAAATCCATGTCGAGGTGCAGGCGCCAGTTGAAGTAGTAGGCGTCGCTCTTCGCATGCCGGAAGTCGCGCACCTCCTGCATGCCCTCGCGCAGCATGGCGGCAACGGTGTCCGGCTTGCCGAGGCAGATGCGATAGCGCTGCTGCGCTTCGCTGCCCAGCGTGGCGCCGATGAAGTCGTGCAGGCGTGCGAAATACGGCTCGCTCGACGCCGGTCCGGTCAGGACCACCGGCAGCGGCATGTCGCGATTGCGCTCGTCGAGCAGGATGCCGAGCAGGAACAGGAACTCCTCCGCGGTGCCCACGCCGCCGGGGAAGATGACGATCGCATGCGCGACGCGCACGAAGGCCTCCAGCCGCTTCTCCATGTCGGGCATGATGACCAGCTGGTTGACGATGGGATTGGGCGACTCGGCGGCGATGATGCCCGGCTCGGTGATGCCGATGTAGCGGCCATCGGCGAGCCGCTGCTTGGCATGCCCGACCGCGGCGCCCTTCATCGGCCCCTTCATGGCGCCGTTGCCGCAGCCGGTGCACACGCTCATTTCGCGCAGGCCGATCTCGTAGCCCACCTTCTTCGAGTAGTCGTACTCCTCGCGGCTGATGGCATGGCCTCCCCAGCAGACCACCAGGTCGGGATCCCCGGTGCGCAGGGTGCCGGCGTTGCGCAGGATGTGGAACACCGCGTTGGTGATGCCATCGCTGCTGCCAAGGTCGAACTGGCCGCGCCCCGATACCTCGGTGTTGATGAACACCACGTCGCGCAGCACCGCGAACAGCAGCTCGCGGATGCCGCGGATCATCCTGCCGTCGACGAAGGCGCCGGGCGGCGCGTTGCGCAGGCCGAGCTTCACGCCACGATCCTGCTGCACGATGAAGACATCGAAATCGTGGTACTTCTCCAGCACCTCGCGGCTGTCGTCGGTCTGCCCGCCGACGTTGAGCACCGCCAGTGCACAGCGGCGCAGCACCTCGTGCTGGCCGCCCTCGCCGGTGCGGCGCAGGCGGTTGACCTCGTGCTGCGACAGCAGCTCGAGGCTGCGCTCGGGCATGACCTCGACCAGGGTCTCGGCGCCCTGCCTTGCCGGCATGCCCGGGTTCACGGCAGGATGGTGATGGGCGTGTTGCGGGCCGTCATCAGCCAGATATCCACCATGTCGGTATCGGATACGGCGATGCAGCCATTGGTCCAGTCGGTGCGCCGGTAATACTCGGGCGTGCGGCTGGGCGCGTTGGGCAGTCCATGGATCATGATCGCCCCTCCGGGGGCACGGCCAGCAGCCCGGGCGGCGCGCTGGTCCCTCTCGTCGGGATAGGAAATGCGGATGGAGAGAAAGAACTCGCTGCGGGGATTGCGCTCCACGAGCAGGTAGCGGCCCTCGGGCGTGCGGAAGTCGCCCTCGCGCTGCTTGTGCCCGACGGGGGACAGCCCGAGCGCTATGCGGAAGCTGCGCAGTACCTCGTCATCCCGGATGAGCTCCAGCCGGCGCTCGGCCTTGTGGACCAGCACGCTGTCGGCCATCTCGAAGCGGACGGCCCGCGCCGGCAGTGCCAGACCGAGGCCGGCAAGCAGCAGGAGACGACGGCTGAGCTGCGGTTCGTCCCGGCCCATCAGGCCAGCCTCCCCGCGGATGGTGAACCCGACAGCCGCGGGCCGGATGCCTGCCCGGCGCTGCTGGTGGTCGGAATCTTCAGCGACTGGCCGATGCGGATATGGCTGTCCGGCCGCAAGCCGTTGGCCGCGGCCAGTTGGCGCACGCTGACGCCATAGCGCACGGCGATGCCGCCCAGCGTGTCCCCGCGCACCACCTTGTGCACCTGCCTGGCGGCAGCCACGCTGCCCGCGGTGCTGCCGGGAATCCTGAGCGACTGGCCGATGCGGATATGGTTGTCCGGCTGCAAGCCATTGGCGGTGGCCAGCTGGCGCACGCTGAGGCCATGACGCCCGGCGATGCTGCCCAGCGTATCCCCGCGCACCACCTTGTACGTACCGGCTGCAGCAGCAACGCTGCGGCCGGCCGTGGCCGGCGCCGCCCCGCCCGGCAACGCAAGCGACTGGCCCACGCGGATGCGGGCATCCGGCTTCAGGCCATTGAGCCTGGCAAGCTGGCTGACGGTGGTGCCATGGCGCCGGGCGATGCGGCTCAGCGTGTCGCCACGCTGCACCTTGTAGGCCTGGTCGCGCAGCTGGCCGCCGAAACGCTGCGAGGCGGGAATGGCCGCCAGCACCTGCTGTGGCGGCGCCTTGATCGCCCCCCCGGCCGGCAGCCGCAGGCGGAAGCCGCGGGGCACGTAGCGCGCCCCTTCCCACACCGGGGGCAGCAGCGCGGGGTTGTAGGCCTGCAGCGTGGCGCGCGGCACGCCAAAGGCCCGCTCCAGCGTATCCACATTCATGAAGTCCGGCACCTCGACCACCAGCGGCTCATGCGCCGGCTCGCGGCGCAGCGGGCCGAAGT
>JACFNV010000150.1 GCA_019454675.1 Gammaproteobacteria bacterium
TTTTGGGGGGCGCCCCCGGCGGTCCGGGGGGCCCCCCCCCACGACCGTCACCGCTTCATCAGCGTGCGCTCAGCTCGGCTTCCGCCTGCTGCGTGGCGCCGTTGCGGCTCCACTCGAGCTTCACGTGGTCGCCCGGCTGGTGCTCGCGGAGCAGCTCGTTGAAGCCACCGAGTCCCTCGACCGGCTTGCCGTCGAAGCGCAGCAGGATGTCGCCGGCCTGCATGCCCGCCTTCTCGGCCGCCGAGCCGGGCATCACGCTCTCGAGGCGCAGGCCGGGGCCCTGGAAGGCGAAGTCGGGCATGGCGCCCAGCGACACCTTGCGGCGGTCGCCCGAGGCCACCGGTGGTGGCACGCCGCTGCCGACGCCGGCACCGGTGACGGTGAGACGTTGCTCGGTGGAGGCCAGGTAGGTGATGGCCTCGGTGGCGACGGCAGCCACCTTGGCCATGCCGGCCGCGTCCACGGTGTCCGGGGTGTCGCTCGGCCGGTGGTAGTGCGCGGTGGCGGCGGTGAAGATCTGCACCCCCGGGATGCCCTGGTCGATGAAGGCCTGCTGGTCGGAGGAGACGCCGGCGCCGGGCACGCTGCGCGTGGGGATGCCGGTGACCGCGGTGATGCCGTTGAACACGAAGGGCCACTCGCGCGCGCTCTCGGTGGCCAGCACCGAGACCGGCAGCGCGCGCAGGTTGCCGACGGTGTCGAGGTTGAGGTCGGCGATGATGCCGGCGAGCGGCACCGGGGTCGGGTTCTTCACGTAGTGGCGCGAGCCGAGCAGCCCCGATTCCTCGCCACTGAAGGCGATGAAGACGATCGTGCGCGGCGGCGGCGGGCCGGCCGCCAGCGCGCGGGCCACCTCGATCATCACCGCCACGCCGCTGGCGTTGTCATCCGCGCCCGGGTGGATCTTGCCGATGGCGTCGCTGCGTGCATCGGGCCAGCCGAAGCCGAGGTGGTCGTAGTGCGCGGTGAACAGCGCGGCCTGTCCGGCAAAGCGCGGGTCCGCGCCGGGCAGCACGCCGATGACGTTGCGCAGCGTGACCTCCTTCTTCTCCGGCCCGCCCACGGCGGTGAAGGGCTGGAACCAGCTGCCATCCGCGGCCCCGGGCTGCAGGCCCGCGGCGGCAAACTGCTCGCGGATGTACTCGCCCGCGGCCACCAGGCCCTCGCTGCCGAAACCGCGGCCCTCGCGCTCGGGGGCCGCCAGCCAGTCGACGTGCGACTGCAGGCGCTCGGCCGAGTAGGCCGGCGGCGGTTCGGCCAGCGCGGCGCGCTGCGGCAGGCTGGCCATCACGACCGGCTGGTTCTTGTTGCCGAGGTTGACCAGCAGCGGCGAATCGGTGGCGCGCCACTCGCCCTTGCCGACATTGGCGCTGTCGCTGCCGGTGAAGGCCAGCCATGAGTACTTGCCGTAGTGGGGCAGCTTGCGACCGAGGTCGGCGATGGCCGCGGTGCTGGCGGCGGTGATCCAGCCCACCGCAAGACGCGGGTCCTGCGGATGGCGGCGTGTGATGACGAGGGAGTGGCCGGCAAAGGGGATGGCCTTGCCATCGATGCCGATGCCCTCGGCATCGATCTTCAGGCCCAGCGCCGGGTCGCTGCCGAACAGCTTCGCCGCCAGGCGGTTGTTGCGGCCGAGGATCCAGGTGCTGCGATCCGCGGGCAGCGTCTCGATATCGCGGTCGCTGACGATCTCGATGCTGCTGACCGGCGTCTGCCAGGCCTTCAGCATCGCGCGCCAGGCGGCCGCGTCGGCCTCGGGCACCACGGCGGTGAGCCGGGCCGCGCCCGAGAGCTGGCCGATGCTCGGCGCGGTCTCGCGCGGGTCGAGCATGCGGAAGAGGTCGAACTCGGGGTCGACGGCAAGGCTCAGCGGCCTGGCCGCGGTCTCGATGCTGAACGGGGTGGCCGCCGCGCTGCTGGCCACGGTGCTGAGCACCGCGCCATCCTCGGTGGCGATGACCACCGGCACGCCGAGCGCGTAGGGTCCGTCCTGACGCTGGTGCAGCATGCCGCTCACGAGGTACTTGCCGCCGCTTTTCTTCACCTTCACGCCGTCGACGGCGAGGTCGGCGGCACCGGTGCGCTCCACCCAGTCGCTGAAGAAGCGGCCGAGGTCGCGCCCGCTGACCGCCTCGAAGGCGCTGCGCACGTCGGCGAAGCTTGCCCGCGTGCCACGATAATCCTTGTAGAACTTCACCAGCGCCTCGCGGAAGGCCTTGTCGCCCAGCTCGCGGCGCAGCATGTGGAAGCCCATCAGCGTCTTGCCGTAGCCCACTGCCTCGGTGGCGCCGCTGTGGCGCGAGCGGAAGTCGCGCAGCGGGAAGTCGGCGCTGCCGGCGGCGAAGTCGCGGTACTTCTTCAGCGTGTCGCGGCGGTACTCGGCACCCTGGCCCTCGACCTCCTTCATCAGGTGGTCGGCCAGGTAGGCGGTCAGCCCCTCGCACCAGTTGCCGCTGAGGTAGTCGACGTAGACCGAGTTGCCCCACCAGTTGTGCAGGATCTCGTGCGGGTAGGAGGAGGTGAGGATGAAGGGGA
>JACFNV010000027.1 GCA_019454675.1 Gammaproteobacteria bacterium
AGGCCATCAAGGGCGCGGTGGTCAGCCGCCCGGCGCCGTTCCTGATCTTCCAGGACAGCAATGCCGTCATCCGCGCGCTGCGCGACCACATGTCGAACGACGTGGGCGAGATCATCATCGATGACGAGGGCGTGCACGAGGAGGCACGCCAGTTCGTCGAGCGCATCATGCCGCAGAACCTGCGCAAGCTGCGTTTCTACCAGGATCCGGTGCCGCTGTTCACCCGCTTCCAGATCGAGAGCCAGATCGAGTCGGCCTTCTCCCACGTGGTCACCCTGCCTGCCGGCGGCAGCCTGGTGATCGAGCAGACCGAAGCCCTGGTTTCCATCGACATCAACTCGGCACGCGCCACCAAGGGCGAGGACATCGAGTCCACCGCGCTTGCCACCAACCTCGAGGCTGCCGACGAAGTGGCACGCCAGTGCCGCCTGCGCGACCTCGGCGGCCTGCTGGTGGTCGACTTCATCGACATGTCCTCGCAGCGCAACCAGCGCGAGGTGGAGAACCGCCTGCGCGATGCCATGAAGATGGACCGCGCGCGGGTGCAGATCGGGCGCATCTCGCGCTTTGGCCTGCTCGAGCTCTCGCGCCAGCGGCTGCGGCCCTCGCTCGGCGAGTCCGCCCACCAGACCTGCCCGCGCTGCAATGGCTCGGGCTCGATCCGCGGCGTGGAATCGCTGGCGCTCGCCGTCCTGCGGCTGGTCGGCGAGGAGGCGCGCAAGGACCGCTCGTCGAAGGTCATCGCCCAGCTGCCGGTCGACGTGGCCACCTACCTGCTCAACGAGAAGCGCGACTGGATACGCGCCATCGAAGAGCGCGATCAGGTCCAGCTGGTGCTGATCGCCAACCCGCACCTCGAGACCCCGCACTACACCATCCGCCGGGTTCGCGATGACCAGGTCGGCGCTCCGGAGAATACCGGTGCCAGCTACACGCTGGCGGCGCAGGAACAGCCCGCCACCGATGCGGCGCTGGATCTTTTCGCCCCGCGGGTGACGCCCGACGAGCCGGCCGTGGTGCCGCCCATGCCGCCGGCCCCCATGCCGACCAGCGTGGAATCCGCCACCAGCGCCCATGGTGACAGGCCCGCCGCCCCCGTCCTCGGGCTGATCCCGCGGCTGAAGCTCTGGCTGTTCGGCAGCGGCGAGACAGCCGCCGCCCCGGCCGCCGAGGAACCCCGGCGTGGGCAGCGCAGCCGGCGCCAGGATGGCGGTCGCCAGCGCGACCAGCATGGACGCACGCGACGCGATGATCGCCAGCGCGACGAGCAGCGCGGCGGCCGCAGCCAGGGTGGCAGCGAACGCCGCGAGGGTCGCAGCGAGCGCGGCAGCCGCAACGGCCAGCGCCCGCAGCGTCCCCAGGGGCAGGAAGCCCGTGGCGATACCCGCGCCAACCCCCAGCAGCAGCCGGGCGCAGAGTCGCCACGCGAGGAACGGCGTGAGGAACGGCGCAACGCGCAGGTCCAGCAGGGCGGCAATGGCGGTGCTCCCCGCACCGCCGAGCAGGGCGAAGGCGCACGGCGCTCGCGTCCGCGCCGTCGCGGCGGGCGTGGCAACCGCAATGCCAACGGCGAGCAGCGCCAGGAACAGGAAGCGGGTGCCGTCGGCGCAGCGGGTGCAGCCGGCGCAGGCGAACACGCCTCCATCATCGAGGCCGCCACGGCCATGCAGCAACACCCCGCTGCGCGCGACGCGGCAGCCACCGAACATGCCAGGCCGCCGACCGAGGCTGCTCCCGCGCAGCCCGCCCCTGCCCCGGTGGAAAGGCCACTGCCCGTGGCTGCCAGCCAGGATGCCGGCCCGCGGCAGCCGGCGCAGCTGCCCTGGGAATCATCCAGCGGCAGCACCACCAGGAGCTACACCGTGTGGTCTTCGGGAACGGATGCCGGCGACGCCGGCAGCCGCGACCGGGAATAAACGAGGCATGGGGTGGCTGCCGGGAACCGGCGGCCACCCTGCCCGCCTCCCGGGATCAGGAATTCAGGGGGTGCGCAGCTCCGCCTGCAGGCGGGCAAGCAGTCCATCGACGGCTTCTTCCACCATGTCGAGCACCCGCTCGAAACCGATCGGCCCGCCATAGTACGGATCGGGCACCGAGCGGCCCGCATCGCCCGCCGCATAGTCCATGAGCAGGCGCGCCTTGCCGCGCAGCTCCGCCGCAGCCATCTTCTGCAGGAGCTCGAGGTTGTCCTCGTCCATGGCGAGGATCAGGTCGAAGCGCTGGAAGTCCTCTCTCACCACCAGCCGTGCACGCAGGTCGGAAATATCGATGCCGCGGCGCAGGGCAGCCGCCTGCGCACGCTCGTCGGGCGCGGCGCCTTCGTGGTAGCCATGCGTGCCAGCCGAGTCCAGCACCACCCGTTCCAGCAGGCCCAGCTCGCGCAGGTGCTGGCGCATCACGCCCTCGGCCAGCGGCGAGCGGCAGATGTTGCCCATGCACACGAACAGGATGCTGGTGATCGGCTGATCTTCCCGGGACATCGCTCTATTCCACCAATCTTCCAGAGTCAACGACAGCTGAATCTGCCGACAGAGCACAGATACTGGCACAAGGCACCCGAGCAGCACCAGCCATCACGCCGGCTTCTTGCAACGCACCACGAACAAGCGCATGCAAGGCGTTCGAAGCTCCCGCCTATCGCGGGCGGACCGTGCGCTCGCCACGCCGATCCAGCCGGTGCCGTTCCCACGGATCTTGTGCACGAATGCCGGTCCGCCGTGAAAACATCACGGCACGCTCAAGAGATCCGCATCGAGTTGAAGCAATGGCCAGGCTGATGCAGGCTGTGCGGCTGATCGGAGATGCCCATCGCTTTACCGGGCATCGACAAATGAACCGGAGGTCATGATGAACAGCCAGCCACCCTGTCCCAAATGCCAATCTGAATACACCTACGAAGACGGCGCTTCGTACATCTGCCCCGAGTGCGCGCATGAGTGGCCGATAGACGCACCGGCAGCCAGCAGTGAACGGGAACGCGTGGTTCGCGATGCCCACGGCAACGTGCTCAATGACGGCGATTCGGTCATCGTCATCAAGGACCTGAAGGTAAAAGGCTCGTCGTCGGTGGTGAAGGTCGGCACCAAGGTCAAGAACATCCGCCTGGTCGACGGTGACCACGACATCGACTGCCGCATCGACGGCATCGGCGCCATGCAACTCAAGTCGGGCTTCGTCAGGAAAGCCTGAGATCGGCGCGCAGGCGCAGGGCGGCACGGGCCTCGCTTGCTGCGACGCTGGAGCCTATCGATTGCGCCTTCGGCTGCGAACCGGATCGATGAAGGAACATCGACTGGCTCAGAAATGCTTCTCCGCCATCCATGCCTCGACGGCGGCCACATCCTCGGGCGTGTCGACATCCGGCCCGTGCCGCTCCTCCGCCGCGGCGATGCGGATCTCCATGCCGAGCCAGAGCGCGCGCAGCTGCTCGAGCTGCTCGCTGCGCTCCAGCTCGCAGGGTGCGCTGGCGCTGAGCTGCAGCAGTGCAGCGACGCGGTAGGCGTAGATGCCGAGGTGGCGCCAGGCGCGGGGCAGCCCCCCGCTGCCATGGGCGGTGCTGGGGATGGCGGCACGGCTGAAGTACAGCGCACGCCCCGAGCGGTCCATCACCACCTTGACGACATGCGGGCTCGCGTAGCGCGTGGCGTCCTCGATCGGCACGCACAGCGTCGCCATGGCGGCCTGCGGGTGCGCGGCCAGCAGCAGTGCAACCTGGCGGATGCTCGATGCCGGCGTCAGCGGCGCATCGCCCTGCACGTTGACCACGATGTCGTCGGCCGCCCAGCCACGCGCCACCGCTACCTCGGCCACGCGATCGGTGCCCGAGGCGTGATCGCTGCGCGTCATCGCCACCCTCGCCCCCGCCCCGTGTGCCGCGGTGGCGATCCGCTCGTCATCGGTGGCCACGATCACCTCGCCGGCGCCGCTGGCCAGCGCGCGCTGGTGGACGTGCTCGATCATCGGCCGGCCGGCCAGCAGTGCCAGCGGCTTGCCCGGGAAGCGCGAGGAAGCGAAACGCGCCGGGATCACGACATGGAACTCAGCCAAGGCTCACCCCCTGCAGCCCCAGCCGCGAGGCGATGCAGCCCATCAGCAGGGCCGCCGATGCTGCGGGCATCTGCAGCCCGGCCGGCAGGTACCAGCTGTCCGGGTCGCGCCACTGCGGATATTTCACGGCATCCTTTTCGGTCATCAGGATCGGCCACGATGCCTCGCGGCGCAGGTGCGCAAGGTCGGCCCGGCCATGGTCGGCCACCGCGACGGGCTGCGGCTTGATGCCGAATGCAGCGAGGGCGGCATGGAAGCGCGCCGGGTTGCCGATGCCGGCCACGCTCCAGACACTCTGGCCGGCAAAGCCGCCCAGCGTGCGACGCCTGCCATCGGCGAGCGACACCGCCTCACGGAGCTGCAGGCTGAAGCCCGCCTCCCCCGCCTGCGGCTCGCCGCCATTGCTCAGCACCAGGTCCACCTCGCCCAGCCGCGACAGCGGCTCGCGCAGCGGGCCCGCCGGCAGCAGCCGGCCATTGCCCCAGCGCCGCTGGCCGTCGACGACGACGATCTCCACGTCCCGGCGCAATGCGTAGTGCTGCAGCCCATCGTCGGCGAGGATGATATCCGCACCCGCGGCGACCGCTGCCAACGCCGCCTGCAGGCGATCCACGCAGACCACCACCGGCACCCCCGTGCGCCGCGCCAGCAGCAGCGGCTCGTCGCCGACGATGGCCGGATCCCCGTCCGCCTCCACCCGCAGCGGGACACGCTGCGGCACGCCGCCGTAGCCGCGGCTGACGATGCCCGGCTGCAGGCCGGCCTCGCGCAGGCGCACGGCCAGCCAGTCCACCAGCGGGGTCTTGCCGACACCGCCCACCGTGAGGTTGCCGACCACGATGACCGGCACCCCCGGGTGGCCCGAGGCCAGCCAGCCGCGCCGGTAGGCAGCCCGGCGCAGGCGCACGCCCAGGCCATAGAGGGCGGCCAGCGGCTGCAGCAGCAGCCCCGGCATCGAACTGCCGCCATACCAGATGCCGGCCAGGCCGCCTGCCGGCAGCACCTCAGCCCTCGTCACGGAACTGCATCCGGTGCAGCGTGGCGTAATCCCCGCCCGCGGCCAGCAGCTCGGCATGGGTACCGCTCTCGACGATGCGCCCTTCCGCCATGACGATGATGCGATCGGCGTTCTCGACCGTCGACAGGCGGTGGGCGATGACGAAAGTGGTGCGATTGACCATCAGCTCGTCGAAGGCGGCCTGGATGTGGCGCTCGGACTCGGTGTCCAGCGCGGAAGTGGCTTCATCCAGGATCAGGATGGGCGCATCCTTGAGCAGGGCGCGGGCGATGGCGATGCGCTGGCGCTGGCCGCCCGAGAGCAGCAGGCCGCGGTCACCGACCATCGTGTCCAGGCCCTGGGGCAGCTGGGCCAGCAGGTCGCCGAGGTGGGCGGCGCGCGCCGCCTCCTCGATCGCCGCGCGCGATGCGCCGTTGAGCGCGCCATAGGCGATGTTGTTGGCCACCGTGTCGTTGAACAGCGTGACTTCCTGGCTCACCAGGCTGATCTGCCGGCGCAGCCCCTGCAGCGAATACTCGCGGATGTCGTGCCCGTCGATGAGGATGCTGCCTTCGCTCGCCTCGTAGAAGCGCGGCAGCAGGTTGACCAGGGTGGTCTTGCCGCTGCCCGAGCGCCCGACGATGGCCAGCTTCTGGCCGGCCGGCACCTCGAGGTCGATGTCGCTGAGCACCGGGCCCTTGCTGCTGTCATAGCTGAAGCCGACCCCGCGGATGGTCACGCTGCCACGCACGCGCTCCGGGTCCAGCAGGCCACCGTCCTCCTCCTCCGGCTCGTCGAGCACGGCAAAGACGCTCTCGCCAGCCGCCAGCCCGCGCTGGATCACCGCATTGATGCCGCCGAGCTGGCGCAGCGGGCGCATCAGCAGCACCAGCGCGGTGATGAAGCCGCCGAAGTCGCCGAGGTCCATTTCCGCGCGCACCCCGGGGGACACCGCAACGGCCGCCACCGCGGCAAGCCCGAATGCCGCCACCAGCGCCACCACGCCGTCGCCGATGCCCTTGACCAGCACCAGACGCATCTGCAGGCGGCGGGTCCTCTCGTTGGCCAGCCCGAAGCGCTGGTGCTCGTAATCGTGGGCATTGAAGATCTTGATCACCCGCTGGCTCTGCAGCGACTCCTGCGCCACCCGCGTGATATCGCCCATCGAGCGCTGGATGCGCTCGCTGTAGCGGCGGAAGTGGCGGCCGAGAGTGCGGGTGATGAACACCAGCAGCGGCGCGGCGATGAAGATGAACAGCGCCAGCTTCGGGCTGAGGTAGACCATGTAGCCGATCAGCCCGATGGCGGTCACCACCTCGCGGATCATCACGGTGACGACGTTGGAGATCGACTCGGCGATCTGGTCGATGTTGAAGGTCAGCCGCGACAGCAGCGCACCGCTCGAGGTGCGGTCGAAGAAGCGCGAGGGCAGCCGCATGAACTTGTCGAACACCATCTGGCGCAGGTCGGCCACCACGCGCCGGCCGATCCAGCCAAGGCCGTAGCCCGAGCCGACATCGGCCACGCCGCGCACCATGAACAGCAGCAGGATGGCAAGCGGGATCCAGCGGCGCAGGTTTTCCTCGCCGGTGCGCGCGTCGTCGCCGGCCACCGCCTCGAGCAGCTTGTTGACCAGCAGCGCAAAGGCGGTGTCGGTGCCGGCATAGACGATCATGGCGATGCCGGCGAGGATGAACACCCGCCAGTAGCGAAACGACAGGCCCAGCATGCGCCGGTACAGCGTGGCGGGCTGCTGCGCTGCCTGCGCCATCAGCGCGCCTGCTCCGTCACCGTGCGCAGGGTGGCGATGTGCACGTCGGTGACGCCGAGGCGGCCGGCGACATCCATCGCGGTGACCACGTCCTGGTGGAGGGCCTGCGCATCGGCGCTGATGGTCACCGCATGCAGCTCCCCGTCGGCGACGATGCGCCGGATGGCCGTCATCAGCGTCTCCGGCCGGTTGTCGACCAGGGCGCGCCCATTGACGAAGAACACGCCATGCGAGGTCACGGTGATGTCCACCGCCGGGGGCTGCGCATCCATGCCGGTATCGCCTGCCTCGGGAAGATGGATCGCCAGCCGCGACTGGGCGACGAAGCTGGTGGTCAGCACGAAGAAGATCAGCAGCAGCAGGACCACATCCACCAGCGAGATGAGGTTGGGCTCGGGGACATCCCGTGCGCTGTCAGGACTGCGCAGCTTCACTGCGCCGTCCGAGGGTGCTGAGGTGCTGCCGGCGATGCAGTGCATCGACCAGGGTGGTGGCCTCCTTCTCCATGTCGACCACCAGCCCGTCGATGCGGTCGCGCAGGAAGCGATGGGCCACCAGCGCGGGGATGGCCACCACCAGCCCGCCGACCGTGGTGATGAGCGCCTCGGAAATGCCGCCGGCCAGCGCCGCCGGGTCGCCGACGGCACCCGTCGCGCTGATGGCGGCAAAGATGCGCACCATGCCGGTCACGGTGCCAAGCAGGCCGAGCAGCGGGGAGATGGCGGCGATGGTGCCCAGCAGGTTGAGGTAGCGCTCGAGCTCGTACACCACATGGCGGCCGGTGTCCTCGATGCTCTCCTTCATGATCTCGCGGTCGCGGTTGCGATTGAGCAGCCCCGCGGCGAGGATCTGCCCCAGCGGGGACCCCGCCTGCAGCGACTGGATGTGCGCGTGATTGAGCTCGTTGCGGCTCACCCATTCCCAGACCTGGCGGGTGAGGTCGGCGGGCAGCACCCGGCGGCGCTGCAAGGTCCACAGCCTCTCGAGGACGATGGCGCAGGCGATCACCGAGCAGCCGATGATGGGGACCATCAGCCATCCGCCTGCCTTGATGATTTCCAGCATGGATCCGCAGCCCCGCAACAAGCTTCGCCGGCACCCACGGCCCCGGCGCGGGCGACAGTTTAACCCAGCCGCGGCCGCCTGCTAGGGCCCGCCCGGCGGCGGGCAGGGAGTCGGCGAGGGTGGCCTGCCGGTCCACAGGTGCCGATGATCGCGACGCCACGTCTGCAGCAGGCGCAGTCCATCCTCGCTGCCGGCAAAATGCAGCGCGCCCTCCGCGGCGGTTTCCAGCAGGCAGGCACCGCCCGCGGCCCAGCGCTCGCTGACGAGCCCCGAGGGAAAACCCCAGCGGTTCATGTAACCGGTCGAGAACACCACGTAGCGCGGCCGCAATGCCTCCACGAAGGGCGGGCTCGACGAACTGCGGCTGCCATGGTGGGGCGCCAGCACCAGGTCGACCGGCTCCAGCGGCCCGCGGAAGTCGAGCACCAGTTCGCCGCGGCGCTCGATGTCCCCCGGCAGCAGCACGCTGCCCCCGGCGCCCTCGATGCGCAGGACGCAGGACTCGTCGTTGCCGGAAAGCCCGAGCCCGGGCACCGGGGCGAGCACGCGAAAGCGCACCTCGTCCCACTCCCATGCATCCCCCATGCGGCAGGGCTGCTGGTGCAGGTGCTGCTGGCGGGAAAGATCGCTGCCGACGAGCAGCACCTCCGGGTAGGACTGCAGGAGGGCCGGGGCGCCACCGGCATGGTCGAGGTCGTCATGGGAGATCATCAGCATGTCGAGATGGCGTATCCCGGCGGCACGCAGCACCGGCACCACGACATCCTCGCCGGCATTGCGCTGGCGATAGGCGGGACCGGCATCGTAGACCAGGACGTGGCCTGCCGTGCGCACCAGCACCGCGAGGCCCTGTCCGACATCCAGCACCGTGACGTGGAAGTCCCCGTGCCCGGGCCCTCCCCTGCCCTGGCTGCCGGCCAGCAGGGGCAGGACCAGCACCAGCGCCAGCGAGCGCAGGGGGAAGGGGCGCCACCAGGCCAGCGCCAGTGCAGCCGGCACGCACAGCACCAGCGCCGGGAGGGAGAGGTCCGGCGGCTGCCAGAAGCCGCCGAGTGCGTTCGCCAGGCTGCCGAGCAGCTGCATCAACTGGTTGACGGCCGCAGCCGCCAGGCGCAGCAGCCAGCCACCGGACCCTGGCAGGATGCCGACGAGGGCGGCCCCGCCGAGGGCGAGCGGCATGAGCACGAAGGCAAAGGCGGGTACCGCCACCAGGTTGCCCAGCGGCGACAGCCAGGACAATTCACCGAAATAGTTCAGCGTCAGCGGGGCAAGGCCGATGCCCAGCAGCAGCTGCAGGCGCAGCAGCGCCAGGATCGCCAGCCCTCCCCGCCCAAGCGCGCCAGCCGCCTGCCGGGTGGCGGATCTGGTGGCGTGCGCCGCCAACAGCAGCCAGGCCACGCCGGCAAAGGACAGCCAGAAGCCGGCGGCAAGCACCGCCGGCGGATCCAGCCAGGTGATCAGCAGGGCAGCCAGCGCCAGCACCCGGAAGCCCGCGAGGTGCCGGCGCTGCCAGACGAGGACGGTGGCCACGCCCAGCATCAGCAGGGCCCGCAGCACGCTCACGCCAAAGCCCGCCAGCGCGCTGTAGAAGGTGGCCACGACCAGTGCCAGCCCGGGTCCGATGCCCGGCCTCAGCGCCAGCGCCGGCCACAGCCGGAGCAGCCACGGCACCAGCAGCAGCACCGGTGCCGCCACCATGGCGATGTGGAAGCCGGAGATGGCCAGCAGATGGCTGATGCCCGTGCGCCGCATGAGCTCCCAGTCGGCCTGGTCGAGCCCCGTCCGCTCCGCCACCGTCATGCCGAGCACGTAGGCGGCACCCGGCCGGCCAGCGAGGGCATGCTTCATCCGCTCCGCCAGCCGCCCCCGCAACAGCCCGGCCGGGCAGTCCAGCGGGCGCCGCGCGAGTTGCCGGTTCAGCGCCGAGTTGCGCACGTAGCCGGTGGCACCGATGCCCTGCTGGTAGAACCAGCGCTCGAGGTCGAAGCCCGCCGCATTGGCAAGCGCCCGCGGCGGCTTCAGGCGCACCAGCAGCTGCCAGCGCTGCCCCGGCTGGATGGGCGGTGCCGGCGCATACCAGCTGAGGTACAGGCGTGCGGGCAGCCCCGCGGAGCCGCCGGCGCCACCGAGCTCGAGCATCAGTCGCGTGGCCTCGGCGTCGGCACGGGGAAATTCGCAGACCACGCCCTCGACCAGCAGGTCGTGCCGCGCCAGCGCCTCCGGCAGCCGGGCCTCGAACAGCCAGTCGGCACCGCACAGCGTGCGGCCCGCCAGCAGCACCAGCAGGGCGGCACGGCCCCCCAGGAAATGCCAGGCCAGCAGGGCCATGGCGCACCAGGCGATGGCCGGCACCAGCAGCAGGTCATGGCTGCCGGCATATTGCACCGACCAGCTAAGGGCAACGCTGAGGATGGCCAACCAGGACATGTGCGGGAAAACACCGGATGGACGATAATGGCGGGAGCGCAGGCTGCGCGATGCAGCCGCAGCTCCCGATGACCCCTCCAGCAGTCTAGGCAATGCCGCGACAATTCCTTCGGCGCATATCGCGGCAATACCGGGAGAATCAGCAGGCCTGGTACCTGCGGCCCTTCGCGCCCCTGCTGCGCCATCCGATGTATTTCGCGGTGAATCGCCGCAGCGTGAGCGGGGCGCTCGCCATCGGCGCCTTCATCTCCATGCTGCCGCTGCCCGGGCACACGCCGCTGGCGGTGCTGTGCGCACTGCTCGTCGGCGTCAACCTGGGCGTGGCGGCACTGGCTGCCTGGCTGAACACGCCGCTGACCATGGCACCGGTTTTCTACTTCGAGTACCGCCTCGGTGCGCTGCTGCTGGGCCTGCCGCCACGGGAATGGCCGGCCGAGATGAGCTTCGGCTGGGTGCAGGCGCAGCTGGAACTGGTCTGGCGCCCGCTGCTGCTCGGCGGGCTGATCACCGCCACCCTCACCGCCCTGCTCATCTACCTCGGCGCCAACCTGCTGTGGCGCTGGTCGGCCATCCGGCGCCGGCGCCAGCGTCGCCGGCGGGACTGAAAGCCGGGCGCCTCAGCCCTCGCCCTGCACCTCGTGCAGGCGGCCATCCTCCATCTGCAGGACGCGATCCATGCTGCGCGCCCGCGCCAGGTCGTGCGTGACGATGACCAGGCTGGTGCCGGTCTCCGCATTGAGCTCCACCATCAGCTCGAAGACGCGATCCCCGGTGCGGTGATCGAGATTGCCGGTCGGCTCATCGGCCAGCACCACCGCCGGGGTGGTGACGAGGGCACGGGCCACTGCCACGCGCTGGCGCTCGCCACCGGAAAGCTCGCCCGGCTTGTGGTGCAGGCGTGCACCCAGCCCGACGCGCTCGAGCAGGCGCGTCGCCTCGGCACGCACCTGCTCGAGCGACAGGCGGCGCAACAGCAGCGGCATGGCCACGTTCTCCAGCGCCGTGAACTCCGGCAGCAGGTGGTGGAACTGGTAGACGAAGCCCAGCGAACGGTTGCGCAGCCGGCCGCGCTCGGCCTGGCCGAGGCTGGCCATGTCCTGCCCCAGCACCTGGACCGTGCCCCGGGTGGGCGTGTCGAGGCCGCCCAGCAGCTGCAGCAGGGTGGTCTTGCCGGCACCCGAGGCGCCGATGATGGCCACGCGCTCGCCGCGCGCCACCTGCAGGTCGATGCCGCGCAGCACCTGGACGACCGCCGGCCCCTCCCGGTATTCCTTCTCGAGCGCCGTGCAGCACAGCGGCAAGGCCTGCGGATCGACGGGGTTTCCCTTTTCATTGCTATCCATGGCGGCTCTCATGCGGCGCTCAGTATTGTCGCAGGGCTTCGGCGGGCGGCATGGCCGCGCCACGCCAGGCGGGATACAGCGTCGAGCCGAAGGCCAGCCCCAGTGCGATGCCACTGATGATGCCGACATCGGACCACTGCAGCCGTGTCGGGAAGTCGCTGATGAAGTAGATGTCCGGGGCGAGGAACTTCATGCCCAGCAGGCGCTCGACCCCCGCCACCAGCACGTCGAGGTTGAGCGCCACCGCCACGCCGAGGGCCACGCCGGCCAGGGTGCCGGCGACGCCGATCAGCGTGCCCTGCGCCATGAAGATGCGCAGGATGGCTGCCGGCGTCGCCCCCAGGGTGCGCAGGATGGCGATCTCGCCGCGCTTCTCGCGCACCACCATCACCAGCGTCGAGACGATGTTGAAGGCCGCCACGCCCACCACCAGCAGCAGGATGACGAACATGATGGAGCGGGTCAGCTCGATGGAGCGGAAGAAGTTCGCGTGCTCGCGCGTCCAGTCGCTGACGAAGACGCCGCCGCCATAGGCGCGGGCCACGCCCACCACGCCCGCGGGCGCCTGCGCGGGATCGGCGAAGGCCAGGCGCAGGCCGCTCATCGCATCGCCCATGCGGAACAGGCGCGCGGCGTCGCTGGCATGGGTGAAGACCAGCGCGTTGTCGTACTCGTACATGCCGGCCTGGAAGATGCCGGCCACGCGGAAGCGGCGCATGCGCGGCGCGATGCCGGCGGGCGTCGCCACGCCCTCTGGCACCAGCATCACCAGCGTGTCGCCGAGGCCGACCTGCAACTTCTCCGCCAGCGGATGGCGTAGCTGCCCGCCTGCAGGGCATGGAAGTCCCCGCTGCGCAGCACCTTGTCGAGCGCTGCCGTCGCCAGCTCGCGCGCCGGCTCGATGCCGCGCACCTCCACGCCCTTGACCGCGGCCTCGCCCACCAGCATCGCCTCGCCGCGCACGAAGGGCGCGCTGGCCACCACGCCGGGGAACTCCGCCGCCACCTGCTCGAGGTAGCGCCAGTCGTCGATGCGCCCCTCGAGGCCGCTGATGGTGCCGTGCGCCAGCATGCCGAGGATGCGCGAGCGCACCTCGTGCTCGAAGCCGTTCATGGCCGACAGCACGGCGATCAGCACGGCGACCGCCAGCGCGATGCCGGCCACCGACATCAGCGAGATGAAGGAAACGAAGCGGTTCTTGCTCCGCGAGCGCACGTAGCGCATGGCGATGGCAAGCTCAACGGGGCGCAGCATGGGACCTCGCGGGACTACTCATAGCGCAGCACCTCGGCGGGCTCGACGCCGGCCGCCCGCGCCGCCGGATAGATGGTCGCGGCGGCGGTGATCAGCAGGGCGACGGCGCTCACCACCAGCACATCCGCCCAGTGCAGCTCGGCCGGCAGCGCCGTCACGTAGTAGACGTCGGCGGGCATGAACTGGAAGCCGAACAGCCGCTCGAGCGCCGGCGCCACCTGCGCGATGTTGGCCGCCAGCGCCGCGCCGCCCGCCACGCCGGCGATGACGCCCAGCCAGCCGATGGCCACGCCCTGCACGGCAAACACCCTGACGATGTCGCCGCGGGAAAAGCCGAGGGTGCGCAGGATGGCGATGCTGCCGCGCTTGTCGGTCACCACCATGACCAGGGTGGCCACGATGTTGAAGGCAGCCACGCCGACGATCAGCGAGAGCAGCACCATCATCATCGTCTTCTCGAGGCGGATGGCGCGGAAGTAGGTGACATGGTCCTGGGTCCAGTCGCGCACCACGAGGCCGCTGCCATGGCGTGCCGACCAGCCGGCGATGAGGCGCGGCGCCGCGAAAATGTCTTCCGTCGTCACCCGCAGGGCGCTGACGCGCCCCTCCAGCCCGCCGAGCGCCGCCGCATCGGCGAGGCTGATGAAGGCGCGGCTGCCGTCGTGCTCCTTCACGCCCAGCTCGAAGATGCCCTGCACGGTGAACTGCCACAGCCGCGATTGCAGCCCCTGCCCGCGGTGCTTGGTCGGCACCAGCACCGTGACCGGATCGCCGACCCGCACGCCGATGCGGGCGGCAAGCGCATCGCCCAGCACGATGGCGCGGCTGCCCGCCTGCAGCGCATCGAGCGCGCCGAGCCGCATCCCCTGGCGCAGCGGCGAATCCGCCGCCTCGAGGCCGGGCTCGGTGCCGGTGATGATCACCCCGGCCAGCGCCGAGCCACGCCCGATGACGGCCTCCAGCTCGATGACCGGCACCGCCGCGGTGATGCCGGGGTAGGCCAGCAGCTGCTCGCGCGTGGCCTGCCAGTCGCCGAGCCCGCCCTCGGCGGTGACCCGGGCATGCCCGGTGATGCTGGTCAGCCGGTCGCGCAGCTCGTGCTCGAAGCCGTTCATCACGGAGAGCACGACGATCAGCGCGGCCACGCCCAGCGCCACGCCCAGCGCCGAGGCGATGGTGACGAAGGAGGCAAACTGGTTGGCCCGCTGGCTGCGCAGGTAACGCAGCCCGATGTAGCCTGCTACCGGGCGCCTCATGGCCGCCGTCGCGGGCCCGGCGGGTGCCACCCGGCAATGCAGCCAGTCGCGGCCGGCAGCCGAGCGCTGGTCATGGGAAGTCTCCTTGGCAGGGCGCACAGTATGCACATCTTCCCCCTGCGCACCCAAGCCCGCCGGGCGCGCCCGCGGCGCCGATAATGTGAATCCGGTGCGGGCAGGCAGCGGCTTTCCTGCATTAGGGTGCGGGACTATAGTTGACTGCCGCTGCCATCGAGGTCGTCCCCATGCGCAAATCCCCCCGCACCCTGCTGGTCGCCAGCCTGCTCATCGCCGGGCTCGGCAGCATGGCCCACGCCGATACCCTGCTCATGCAGGACATCCGCCAGGCGCAGGCAACGGCGCAGGAGCGCCCCAGCCGCGGCATGAGCATGCAGGCGGTGGCCGCCAGGTGGGGCGAGCCGGTGGCACGCCAGGCGGCCGTGGGCCAGCCGCCCATCGCCCGCTGGGACTACGGCGACTTCGTGGTCTTCTTCGAATACAGCCACGTCATCGACGCCGTGCCCAAGCGCCACTGATCTCCTTTGCATGCGCCGGGCGCCCGCCGGCGCCCGCATCGACCACCCTGGCGGCAGCCCTTCCCGGCTGTGGGATAATCGCCGCTTCCCCGTCGATGCCGGAGCCATGGTGCGCCCACTGCTTGCCCCCGTCGATCGCCTGCCCGCAACCGGCCAGGCCCAACGCTGGACCAGCCTGCCGGGCTGCGCGACAGCCCTCGCGATCGCCGAGATCGCCGCCACCGGCCGCCCGCTGCTGATCCTCGCCAGCGACCTCGCGCAGGCCGAAACGCTGGAGACCCAGCTGCGCTTCTTCGCCGGCACCGGGCTGCCGGTGGAGCTCCTGCCGGATCTCGAGGTCCTGCCCTACGACCACTTCAGCCCGCACCAGGACCTGGTGTCGGCAAGGCTGCGCATCCTCCACGACCTGCACCAGCAGCGCTGCCGCGTGTTGATCACGGCGGTCAGTACCCTGCTGCCGAGGCTGCCGCCCGTCGCGCATCTCGGCCACCATGCCGTGCGCATCGCCCGCGGCGACGGCCTCGGCCGCGAACAGTTCCAGGCTGCCCTCGACCAGGCCGGCTACGCGCGCGTCGGGCTGGTCTCGGTGCCGGGCGATTACGCCGTGCGCGGCTCGCTGGTGGACTTCTACCCCACCGGCCACGAGCTGCCCGTGCGCGTGGACTTTTTCGACGACAGCATCGACAGCATCCGCAGCTTCGACCCCGACAGCCAGCTCTCCATCGATGCGCTCGACGTGGTGGACACGCTGCCCGCCCGCGAGCTGCCCAACGATGCCGAATCGATCCGCCAGTTCCGCCAGCGCTGGCGCCGGCGCTTCGAGGGCAATCCCGCCGCCTCGCCGGTCTACCGCGAGGTTTCCGAGCGGCGCATGCCCGCTGGCGTGGAAAGCTACCTGCCGCTGTTCTTCGACACCACCGCCACCATCTGGGACTACCTGGCGCCGGAGACGCTGGTCATCAGCATCGGTGAGGCGGAAGCCGGCTTCAAGCAGGGCTGGCAACAGGTGGAGGAACGCCATGCGCAGCTGGGCGCCGACCGCGAGCGCCCGCTGCTGCGCCCCGAGGAAGTGTACTGCCCGCCGGCCGAGCACCGCAGCCGGTTGTTCGCCCATGCTCGCCTGCAGCTGGAGGCCGCTGCCGAGCCGCTGCTCGGAGATGGTGCCGATGCGCTGGCAGCCGCCGTCGCGCCCATGCTGCTGCTCAATGCACGCGAAAGCGATCCGGGCGAAAGGCTGGCCGGCTTCCTCGCCGAACACCCTGCCCGCGTGCTGTTTGCCATCAGTTCATCGGGGCGGCGCGAGTGGCTGGCCGACCTGCTGACACGCCAGCAGGCCAGCGCCATGCAGGCCGGGGACTGGCAGGCCTTCCTCGCCGGCCCGCAACGCCTCGGGCTCAGCGCGACCAACCTCGAGCGGGGTGCGCAGCTGACCGCGGCCGGCATCATCGTGCTCACCGAACAGGAGCTGTTCGGGCAGCCGGCCCGCCAGCGCACGCGCCGGCGCCGCGGCCGCGACCCGGACAGCATCATCGGCGAGCTCACCGACCTGCGTGCGGGTGCGCCGGTGGTGCACATCGACCATGGCGTCGGCCGCTACGTGGGGCTGACCCGCATGGTGATCGACGGCACCGCCGCCGAGTTCGTCACCCTCGAGTACGCGGGCGGCGACCGCCTGCACGTGCCGGTCAGCTCGCTCGACCTGATCTCCCGCTACAGCGGTGCCGCACCGGAGCTCGCGCCGCTGCACCGCCTGGGCAGCGACCAGTGGCAGAAGGCACGGCGCCGCGCCGCGGAGAAGATCCGCGATGTCGCGGCCGAGCTGCTCGAGATCTACGCACGCCGCGCCGCCCGCCCGGGGCACAGCACGCAGCTCGATGCCGAGGGCTACGAGAGCTTCGCCGCCGCCTTCCCTTTCGCGCTGACGGAAGACCAGGCCAGCGCCATCGACCAGGTGCTGGCGGACCTCGCCAGCGAACAACCCATGGACCGCCTGGTCTGCGGCGATGTCGGCTTCGGCAAGACCGAGGTCGCGCTGCGCGCCGCCTTCGCCGCGGTCAGCGGCGGCCGCCAGGTCGCGGTGCTGGTGCCGACGACGCTGCTTGCCCAGCAGCACTACGAAACCTTTGCCGACCGCTTCGCCGACTGGCCGGTCAGGGTGGAGGTGCTCTCGCGCTTCCGCAGCGCGCAGGAACACCGGCAGGTGCTGCAGGAGCTTGCCGCGGGACGGGTGGACATCATCATCGGCACCCATCGCCTGCTGCAGAGGGACGTGGCGTTCAGGAACCTCGGCCTGGTCGTCATCGACGAGGAACATCGCTTCGGCGTCCGCCACAAGGAAAGGCTCAAGAGCCTGCGCGCGGACGTCGACATCCTCACGCTCACCGCCACGCCGATCCCGCGCACGCTGAACATGGCGCTCGGCGAGCTGCGCCAGCTCTCGCTGATCACCACGCCGCCGCAATCGCGCCTGGCCATCAAGACCTTCCTCAGCACCTGGAACCCGCAGCTGATCCGCGAAGCCTGCCTGCGCGAGCTCAAGCGCGGCGGCCAGGTGTATTTCGTGCACAACCGGGTCAAGGACATCCAGTCGGTCGCGGCCGAGCTCGGCCGCATCGTGCCCGAGGCACGCCTGGAAATCGCCCATGGCCAGATGCACGAGCGCGAGCTGGAACGGGTGATGCTCGACTTCTACCACCGGCGCTTCGATGTCCTGGTGTGCACGGCCATCATCGAAAGCGGCCTCGACGTGCCCACCGCCAACACCATCCTCATCGACCAGGCCGAGCAGTTCGGCCTCGCCCAGCTGCACCAGCTGCGCGGGCGCGTCGGGCGCTCGCACCGCCAGGCCTTCGCCTACCTGCTGGCCCCGCCACGCGAGGCCCTGCAGGCCGATGCACGCCAGCGCCTCGAGGCCATGGAGGCGCTGGAGGACCTCGGCGCCGGCTTCCTGCTCGCCACCCATGACCTGGAAATCCGCGGTGCCGGCGAGCTGCTCGGCGAGGGCCAGAGCGGCCAGATCCAGGAGATCGGCTTCTCGCTCTACAACGAGATGCTCGCGCGCACCGTCCGTGCCATGCGCGACGGCCTCGACGCGGATCCGGAAGGCCGGGCCGAGCGCGGCCCGGAAATCGAGTTGCAGGTGCCGGCGCTGCTGCCCGACGAGTACCTTCCCGACATCCACCTGCGCCTGGTGCTCTACAAGCGCATCGCCAATGCGCAATCCGATGCGGCGCTGGACGAGCTCGGGCACGAGCTGGGTGACCGCTTCGGCCACCTGCCTGCTGCCACCGCCAACCTGCTGCGCATCGCGCGCCTGCGGCTGCAGGCGCGTGCGCTCGGCATCCTGCGCCTGAGCGCCGGCGGCAGTGGCGGCAGCGTCGAGTTCGGTCCGGAGCCGAAGGTGGATCCGGCGCTGCTGGTCCGCATGATCAGCACCGAGCCGCGGCAATATCGCCTTGATCCACGCCAGAGGCTGGTGTTCCGCGCCGAGCTGGCGGAAGCCGAAGAACGCTTCGCCTACGTCGAGCGCCTGCTGCTGCGGCTGGCCGGCAGCGAGGAAGCCAGGCCCGCGCCCGCCAGGCGGGGCAGCATGGCATCATGAGCCCCATGATGCACCACCACCCTTGCCACTCCGGCAGTCTGCTCGCCGGCCTGCTGGTCCTGCTTGGCATGCCGTGGGTCGCCCAGGCCCAGGCCGCCCCCTACGAGGTGGAACTCATCGTCTTCCGCCAGCTCGATCACGAGCAGCCGATGGACCCCGCTACGCTGCCGCGCAGCCCCGCTGCCGACGGCCCGGAGGCGCTGGCCGGGCTTGTCCCGCTAGCGCCAGAAGCCCTGCAGCTGGGCGACATCGCCACCCGGCTGCGCCGCAGCCCGGCCTATCGGCTCGTGTACCACGGTGGCTGGCAACAGCAGGTCGATTCGCAGGCGCTGGCGCTGCCCTCGGCCCTGCCCGCAGCAGCAGCCGACGCGGGCCTGCAGGGCGCGCTCAGCTTTTATCGCGAACGCTTCCTGCATGTGCTGGTGGATATCCGCTTGTCCGCGGAGGGCGAGCCCGCGGGACCGGGCTGGCACATGCGCCAGAGCCGGCGCCTGCGCGGCACGGCGCTGCAGTACTTCGATCACCCGGCATTCGGGCTCATCCTCGCCGTGCGCAGGCCCGTCGGGGACGAGGATCCCTAGAGGGCCGGCCCGCGTGGAGCTGCTGGCAGCGGTGCCGCCTGCCCCGCTCAGCCCGCGCCGAGCAGCTGGCCACCCAGGCTCTGTGGCTGCATGAGCTCGGCTTCGGCCTTGTCGAGCAGGTCGGCAGCGTCCGCAGGCGGAACTTCGCTGCAGATGCCGATGGAAACCGTCACGTAGCGACCGGCCGGCGAGCGCGGGTGGTGGATGGCAAGCTCGCGTACCCGCAGGGCAATGCGCTCGGCGAACTGGCGGACATGCGCATCCTCGGCGCTTCCCACCAGGGCAGCGAAGCGGCTGTCGCTGATGCGTGCCGCCAGGTCCCCCCCCCGCCGCAATGCGCCGCTGATGGCATGCGCCACCTTGCGCAGGCAGGAATCCGCGGCGTGCCGGCCATACAGGTCCCGGTAACGGTCGAGGGCATCCACCTCGAAGACGATGATGCCGACCCGGCGTTGCTCGCGACCCGCCAGCGCGCCATCGCGCCGCAACACCTCCAGGAAGCCCTGGCGGTTGAAAAGCCCCGTCACGCCATCGTTGCGATCGACCTGGCGCAGCTGTTGCTGGGCATCATGCAGGGCCAGCCGCAGGGTATCCTCGCCCGCAAACTCCGTGCTCCGCGGATCGGCATCCACGCTCAGCAGCCAGTAGGCGGGCTGGCCCGGGCGGACGAACAGCGGCGAAACCTGCAAGGTCATGTCCACCGGCTCGCCCGAACGCGACTGCCAGCGCTGGCGCAGGTGGCGCACCGCCAGGCTGGGGTTGGCCAGCAGGCGCTCGCGCTGGGGCGACAGCTCTTCCGGATCGCTCAGCAAGCGGGCCCAGGGCACGCCGAGCAGGCTGACGGCATCCAGCCCCAGCAGCTGGCCGACGATGGCATTGACATGGACCACGGGCCAATCGGCCACGCCGGCATCGATGATCAGGGTCCCCACGGGCAGCTGTTCGAGCACCTGCGTGAAGAGGTTTTTATCGATATCGATCATCCGCTTACATCAATGACATGAACATCCATCGACTTCCGGTGCAGGCCGGTTCCCGCAGGCTTTGCACGGATCCGGGGTCTGGCTGGACATCTTAGGTGGCTGCATGCCACCGGTCTGTGACAGCGGTCACCGCCCTGCAGCCTGCCTCCTGTCGTACCCCGCTCCGGGATCGGGCATCAGGACGATGCCAGCGCGTAGATGTCCCGCAGGTGCCGCCAGCGTTCCTCGTGGTCCATGCCGCAGCCGAAGACGAATTCATCGTCCACCTCGATGCCGACCAGTTCGGGAACGGGGCCGATGACCGGACGCGGGTGGCGCTTGCGCACCAGCACCGCGGCCAGCACCCGCCGCGCGCCGGCCGCCTGGCAATGCCGGCGCAGCCCGGCCAGCGTATGCCCCTGGTCGAAGATATCGTCCACCAGTATCACCACGCGCCCGCGCATCGCCTGTCGCGGCGGACTGTGCCACTGCAGCTCGCCACCCGACAGCGCCCCGCGGTAGCGGCTGAGCTGGCAGTGGTCGAGCAGGAAATCGCCTTCCAGCCGCCGCGCCACCTCCACCAGCGACACCATGCCGCCGGTCATGATGCCCAGCAGGGTGCAACCCCCGGCATCGATCCATGGCTGCAGGCCTGCCGCCAGCCGCTGCCAGGCCTGCTCTACCGCCGTGGCACGGATGAGCAGGCGCACCCCCGGGAACGGGAACTCAGCCATCCAGCTGCGCGGGTGCCTGCCCGAGGGCAGCGGCCAGCTGGCTTGCGGCCAGCCGCCAGGCGCGCCCTTCGCGCAGCACGCCGCCCCCCGGGGCGATCACGGGACGCGCCCGCAGGGCTGCCAGGCGTTGCTGGCGCGCGGGATCGGGCGGCACGCGCAGCTCGTCGAGCACCCGCGCGGCGGCCTCGGGGTCATTGCAGACGAGGGCCATGTCGGCACCGGCCACGAGCGCCTCGTGCACCCGCATGCCCGGCTCGCCGGCCAGCGCCGCGGCCGCCATGCTCAGGTCATCGGTCAGCACCGCTCCCTGGAAGCCCAGCCGCCGGCGCAACTGCCCGTGCAACCAGACGGGCGAGAGGCTGGCGATGCGTTCATCGACCCGCGGATAACGCACATGCGCCACCATGACGCCGGCCAGCCCGTGGCTCACGAGGCAGCGATAGGGCAGCAGGTCCTCGTCGATCGCGGCCAGTGGCCGCTCGTCCACCGGCAGCTCGTGGTGCGAATCGGCGATGACGGCACCATGGCCGGGAAAATGCTTGGCGACCGCTGCCATCCCCGCCTGCCGCATGCCCTGCATGTAGGCAAGCGCCAGGCTTGCCACCGCCTCGGCTTCGCGGTGCAGGGCACGGTTGCCGATGACCCGGCTCAGGCCGTGGTCGAGATCCACGCAGGGCGCAAAGCTGAGGTCCACCCCGGCATCGATGAGCTCCGCCGCCATCAGCCAGCCGCCGGCATGGGCCAGGTGACGGGCGGCATCGGTATCGTGGTCGTAGGCATGGCCAAACCAGCGCATGGGGGGCAAGGCCGTGAAGCCCTCGCGGAAACGCTGCACGCGCCCCCCCTCCTGGTCCACCGCGATGAGCAGGGCGGGCTGGCGCAGGCTGCGGATCTCGGCGGTCAGCGCCCGCAGCTGGGCGGGCTCGCTGAAATTGCGGGCAAACAGGATCACGCCGCCCACCAGCGGATGGGCAAGCCGCTCGCGCTCCTCGCTGCCGAGCGCCAGCCCCCCGACATCGATCATCAGCGGGCCGAGGCTCATGGCATCACCAGCGCGCACCGGCATGGATGCCTAGGGCACGATGTCGACCGGCGTGCCTGGCCCGACCCTGTCGAAAAGATCGATGATGTCGGCATTGCGCATCCTGATGCAGCCATGCGAGAAAGGTACGCCCATCGGCTCGGTGTCGGGCGTGCCATGGATATAGATGAAACGGCGCATGCTGTCGACCTTGCCCAGGCGATTGCGGCCCGGCTCGCAGCCGGACAGCCAGAGGATCCGGCTGAGGATCCAGTCGCGCCCGGGGAAGCGAGCGTCCAGCACGGGCGTCCACACTTCGCCCGTCGGCCGGCGGCCACGCAGGACACTGCCGCTGGGCAGGCCCGCACCGATGCAGGCACGGATGACATGCCGTCCACGCGGCGTGCCGCCGCTGCCATCGCGCTCGCCCGGGCCATAGCGGGAGGTGGATACCGGATAGTTGCTGCGGC
The DNA here is from genome assembly GCA_019454675.1 of Gammaproteobacteria bacterium. Lineage (GTDB taxonomy): Bacteria > Pseudomonadota > Gammaproteobacteria > Steroidobacterales > QUBU01. The sequence goes on from JACFNV010000027.1 coordinate 22,066, forward strand.
CGCTCCCGCCACCGAGCAGCTGCAGCTCCTGTCCGGTGAGGCTGACGCGCAAGCTCGGCACCACCCCTACTCCCGTTCGAACAGCGCCACCGACTCGACATGGCTGGTGGAGGGAAACATGTCGAGGATGCCGGCGGCTGCCAGCCGGTAACCGTGCGCCTGGACCAGCGTGCCGGCATCGCGCGCCAGGGTACCGGGATGGCAGGATACATAGAGGACCCGCCGGGCCCCGGTTCGCGCCACCGGGGCCAGCACGGCGGCGGCACCCGCCCGTGGCGGGTCCAGCAGCACCGCATCGAAGCTGCCCTTCGCCCAGTCGTGCGCAGCGGCTGCCTGCGAGAGGTCGGCCATCGCGAACCGCGCATTGGCGATGGCATTCAGGCGGGCATTGTCCCGCGCCCGGCCGACCATGGCGGCCTCCCCCTCCACGCCCAGCACCTCGCCGGCACGGCGTGCCAGCGGCAGGCTGAAATTGCCGATGCCGCAGTACAGGTCGAGCACGCGCATGCCGGCATCGGGAGCCAGCAATTCCAGCGCCAGGGAAATCATCCGCTGGTTGATGCTGCTGTTGACCTGGATGAAGTCGGTCGGTGCGAAGTGCATCCGCAGGCCCTGGTCGGCGAGCGCGTACCACAGATCCCCGATGTCGCTGCCACCCTCCAGCGTCTGCAGGCTGTCCGGCCCGCGCGGCTGGAGCAGGATGCGCAGCGCATGCTGCCCGGCGAAATCCTGCAGCAACGCCAGGTCCGCCGTGGAAGGTGTTTCCAGCACGCGGAACACCAGCACCGTGGCGTTGTCGGCGACCGCTGCCTCGACCTGCGGGATGCGCTGGCGGATCGACAGCCCGCCGATCAGCGTGCCGAGCGGCTCGATGAGCGCGGCCACGGCCGGATGCAGCACCTCGCAGCTGCGCATGTCGGTGACCCGCGAACCGTGGCGCTCGGAGAAACCGACCAGCACCCGTCCCTTGGCAGGCACGTCACGCACGCTGAGGCGGGCACGGCGCCGGTAGCCCCAGGCGGGCCCGCTCACCGCGGGCAGCAGCCTGTCCGGCTGCACCGCGCCGATGCGCCTGAGGCTCTCGACCAGCGTGCGCTCCTTGAGCGCCAGCTGCGCGGCCTCCGTCAAATGCTGCAGGCTGCAGCCGCCGCAGTGCCCGAAGTAGCGGCAGCGCGGCGTCGTGCGTCCGGCCGCTGGCACATCGACGCCCAGCAGCTCGGCCTCGTCGTAGTCGCGGTGCCTGCGCAGTCGGCGGAAGCTTACCGACTCGCCGGTGATGGCGCCATCGATGAACACCCGCTTGCCGTCCACGGCAACGAGCCCTCGCCCCTCGATGGTCATGTCCTGCACCACCGCGGTCTCCGGCACGGCCTGCTGGATCCTGCGGATGGCGCGCCGGCCACCCATCAAGCGTCCTCCGGCCGTGTCCAGGCCGCGAGGAAGGCCTCCAGGTGCGGCTGGCCGGCGCCCGCCAGAAAGTCGCGCACGCGAGCAAGTTCGCGCTCGAGCCCGGCCGCGTCGAGCAGGCCGCGGATGTGCTGGAAGCGCAGGTAGACCAGGTAGGTGTTGAGCACGTCCGTCTCGCAGTAATCGCGGATCTCGCCGATGCCGCCGGCCTGCCAGGCATCCCATACCTTGCTGCCATCCATGCCCATCTTCCCCGGGAAGCCCAGCATGACCGCGATCTCGTCGAGCCTGGCGCGCGCGCGGCCCTGGAAGCCCGCCAGCACGTCCATGAGATCGATATGGCGCCAGTGGAAGCGGCTCAGGTAGTTGTTGAAGCGGAACTCCCGGTCATCCTCGCCGACATCCCAGTAACGATGCGAGACCACGCCATGGAGCATGGCGCGGTAATGGAGGACCGGCAGGTCGAAGCCGCCGCCGTTCCAGGACACCAGCTCGGGGGTGTAGCGATCGATGCCATCGAAGAAGCGGCGGACCAGCTCCGCCTCGTCGCTCTCCGGCCCCCCCAGGCTCCAGAGCCTGAGCTCGTCCCGGCTGCGCAACAGGACCGAGATGGCAACGATGCGGTGCTGGTGCAGGGGCAGGAAGTCGCTGCCCGAGGACTGCAGCTGGTGGAACGCCATGGCCTTGGCCACGTCGGCATCATCGATGCCCTGCAGCCCGTGCAGGCGGCGGCCGAGCTCCACGTCCGGGACCGT
>JACFNV010000028.1 GCA_019454675.1 Gammaproteobacteria bacterium
CCCGAGGCGCCCGCGCCGCGGTTCACCACCGATGTCGCCGCTGCCCGGCGCGTCATCGAGGCCGCGCTGGGGGAGGGGCGCAGCATCCTCACGCTGCCCGAATCCAAGGCGGTGCTGGCCGCCTTCCACATCGACATCGTGCCCAGCCTGGCCGCGGGTTCGGCGGCGGAGGCGGTGGCGCATGCCCGGCAGCTCGGCTTTCCGGTGGCGATGAAGATCCTCTCGCCCGATATCAGCCACAAGAGCGATGTGAACGGCGTGCGGCTCAAGCTGGCCGATGCGGAGCGGGTGACCGCCACCTTCGACGACCTCATGGCCTCGGTGGCACGCCTGCGGCCCGAGGCGCGCCTCGAGGGCGTGGTGATCGAACCGATGGCCGGTGGCCGCGAGGTGATGGTGGGCGTGGCGCATGACGAGGCCTTCGGCCCCACCATCAGCTTCGGCCTCGGCGGCACGCTGGTGGAGCTCCTGCAGGATGCCGCGGTGGCGCTGCCGCCGCTCAACCATCATCTCGCCGCGGACCTCATCAGCCGCAGCAAGGCCGCCGCCTACCTGCGTCCCTTCCGTGGCGAGGCGCCCGCCGATGAGGCGGCGCTGCACGAACTCCTGCTGCGCGTCTCGGCGCTGGCCTGCGAGTTGCCGTGGCTGGTGGAGATGGATCTCAACCCGGTGATGATCGATGCCCGTGGCGCACGGGCGATCGATGCGCGCCTCATCGTGCGCGCAGTGGCCGCCGATGCGCAGCCCTACGCACACCTCGCCATCCCGCCCTGGCCCGCGGACGGGGCAGCGGAGCCGGGTTCTCAGTCGTAGCGGATCGCCAGCACGACGTAGGTTTTGTTGCCGCCGGGGACGCCGAGCTCGATCTCGTCATCGACCGCCTTCTTCAGCAGCGCCCTGGCCAGCGGCGAGTCGATGCTGATGCAGTCGCTGGCGGCATCGGTCTCGTCGGCGCCGACGAGGCGGTACTCGACCTCGCTGTCGTCACCGCGCCAGAGCCGCACGTGGGCACCGAAGAAGACCCGGTCGGCCGCGGGTGCCCGGTTCACCACCTGCAGCTCGGGCAGCCGTCTTTGCAGGTAGCGGATGCGCCGGTCGATGCCCGCCAGCTCGCGCTTGCGGTAGATGTATTCGGCATTCTCCGAACGATCCCCTTCGGCTGCTGCCGCCGCCAGCGCGGTGACGACCTGCGCGCGGCGCGGCCACAGCGCAGCCAGCTCGCCGGCCAGCGCGGCATGACCGGCCGGGGTGATGTAGGGGGATGACTTCGGCTGTGGTGGTCGCCAGCGACTCATGGCGCAATAATAGGTAAAAGTCGACACCGCTGCCGGACGGGCTGGAGCCATCGATGCGTCTTTATACCTTTACCGTCACCCCCAACAACCGCAAGGTCGAGGCCTTCGTGAAGCACTTCGAGCTGCCGGTCGAGGTCCATCACGTCAGCTTCAAGGACCGCGAGACCCACCAGCCCGAATTCCTCGCCATCAACCCGATGGGCAAGGTGCCGGCGCTGGTCGATGGCGACTTCCACCTGTGGGAGTCCAACGCCATCCTCACCTATCTGGCGGCGATGTTCCCGCAGACCAGGGCCCTGCCGACCGATGTGCGCGGCCGTGCGGAGGTGGACCGCTGGTTGCACTGGCAGAGCTGCCACCTGATGGCCGCCGTGGGGGCGCTGAAGGCCGCCGAGGAGAAGGACGCCAGCACGATCGAACCGCTGCTGCAGATCCTCGATACCCAGCTGCGCGATCGCGAGTACGTGCTGGACGGGCTGACGGTGGTGGACTTCGCCCTCGTCGCCTACCTGCTGACCAAGGTGGGACGCGGACTCGATTATGCGGCAACCCCCTGGCTGGCCGCTTGGCGGACGCGCATGGCCGCGCTCAAGGGCTTCGTGGAGACCGAGGTCAGGGGGGCAGGCGCCGCCAAGTGACCGGCCCGGAGGGCAAGCGTGAAGCGCGTCACGTTATGAGGTAGCATGCCTCCCCATATGTCCGTGACCGGCCAATAATGGCCGCCAGCAGCCGTTGCAGGCTGCAACCCAATACAACAAGAACCCTCATCGAGGGAGTGGATCATGAAAATACTGAAGGCATCGTTTGCGGGCGGTTTTCTCGCGGCGCTGGGCCTGCTGGCCGCGTCCGGCGCCCAGGCGCTGACGCTGAGCTATTCGGCGACATGGAACGGCGGCAGCTATGTGGTGGCCGGCAGCGGCGCCGATACCGTTTCCGTGGTGCCGGGTTCCGACTTCTTCGGCAACGCCTTTGCGACCCCCACCACGGACTTCCCGGCGGTGGCCGGCTTCGGTTTCCAGGACAGCTATATCTTCACCATCCCGGTGGGCGCGACCGCCAATGCGGTGGTTTCGAGCATCAGCCTCGGCGTGCTGGAGGTGAGCAACCTGCAGCTGCGCCTGTTTGCGCTCCCCGCCGAGTTCGACCCGGTGCTGAGCATCGGTGCGGGCTGCCCGGGCGGCTGCCTGGCCGATTGGAGCACCACGGTTGACTCGGCCAACGTCAGCTACACCGTGCTCGACTCGCTCCTGCTGGGCGCGGGCAGCTACGTGCTGGAAATCCGTGGCGATGCCACCGGCATCAGCGGTGGCAGCTATTCCGGCGTGCTCAACCTGGCGGAGGTCCCGGTGCCGGGCGTCGCCTGGTTGTTCGGCCTGGCGGTGGCAGGCCTGGGCTGGATGCGGCGTTGCGTACCGGTCGTCTGAGCCCCCGGTTACCTGAATGAAGCCACGGCAGACCCCGCCTCGTGCGGGGTCTGCTGCTTTTGGGCCAGGGCCAGAGTCAGGGCCGGAGCAGGGTCGCGGCAGCCGGCCTGCCGCCTGACGTACACTGCGGCCCCTCATGCAGCTCCATCCGCATCACGACTTTCCCTGCCATGCCGTCACGCGGCTGGAGGCGGATGCACGTTGCCTGCAGCCCGATATCCTGGTGCTGGACTGGCGCCTCGGCGCCACGCCGGGCCTGCTGGTACTGCCGGAGCCTGGTGTTGGCCGGCGCCGTGACGGGTTGTGGCGCCATGCCTGCTTCGAGGCTTTCATCGGCAGCCCCGGCACAACGGCCTATCAGGAATTCAATTTCTCGCCCTCCGGCGACTGGGCTGCCTACCGTTTCAGCGGGCATCGCCGGGACATGGAGCGTCTGGATCTCGCCATGCCGCCGCTGATGCGCTGGCAGCGCGCACCCGGGCAGCTGCAATTGACGGTATCGTTGCCGGCATGGCCGCTGCCGTCGCGGCCGCTGCGCATCGCCCTGTGCGCGGTGGTCGAAACGACGGCCGGCGCCATGGGTTACTGGGCGCTGCGGCATCCGCCGGGGGCGCCTGATTTTCACCACGAGGCGGGGCGGGTGCTGGAGCTCGCGCCGCCACGGGCAGGATGATGGAACGCTTGTGCCCATGAAATTCGGCATCGACCAGCTGCTCGAGGATCCTTCGCTGCAGCGCCAGCTCGCCGGGCGGCGCGTGGCGCTGCTCGCCCATCCGGCCTCGGTGCTGGCGGACCTCGGCCACTCGCTGGATGCGCTGGCCGCGCTCCCGGGCGTGGATCTCGCCTGCGCCTTCGGGCCCCAGCACGGCCTGCGCGGCGACAAGCAGGACAACATGATCGAGTCGGCGGACTACGTGGACCCCGGCCACGGCGTCCCCGTGTTCAGCCTCTACGGCGAGGTGCGCCGCCCCACGCAGGCGATGCTCGACCGCTTCGATGTCATCCTGGTCGACCTGCAGGACCTCGGCTGCCGCATCTACACCTTCATCACCACGCTGCGCTACGTGCTCGAGGAGGCCGCCCGCTGCGGCAAGTCGGTGTGGGTGCTCGACCGCCCCAACCCGATCGGCCGCCCGGTCGAGGGTCTGGCACTGCGCCCGGGCTGGGAGAGCTTCGTGGGGGCGGGGCCGCTGCCGATGCGCCACGGCCTGAGCCTCGGCGAGCTGGGGCACTGGTTCATCAGTCACCTGCAGCTCGATCTCGATTACCGCGTGGTGCCGATGGCGGGCTGGCGCCCGCAGGCGGCGCCGGGCCATGGTTGGCCGCTCGGCGAGCGCAGCTGGGTGAATCCCAGCCCCAATGCCCCGGGGCTGGCCATGGCGCGCTGCTATCCGGGTACGGTGATGCTCGAGGGCACGACGCTCTCGGAGGGCAGGGGGACCACCCGGCCGCTGGAAGGCTTTGCCGCACCCGGGCTCGACGTGGCGGCGCTGCTGCGGCGCATGCACCAGCTGGCCCCGGACTGGCTTGCCGGCTGCCGCCTGCGGCCCAGCTGGTTCGAGCCCTGCTTCCACAAGCACGCCGGGGCGCTGTGCGCCGGCTTGCAGATCCATGTCGATGATCCCGCCTACGATCCGGCCGCCTTCCGTCCCTGGCGCCTGCAGGCGCTGGCCTTCAAGGCGCTGCGCCAGCTGCAGCCCGACTACCCGCTGTGGCGTGACTTCCCCTACGAATACGAGCTGGAGCGGCTGGCGATCGATGTCATCAATGGCAGCAGCCTGCTGCGCGAATGGGTGGATGACCCTGCCGCCACGCCGCACGATCTCGATGTGCTGGCACGCCGCGACGAGGCGACCTGGCTCGAGGAACGCCGTGACTTCATGCTCTATTGAGGTCCGCGCAGGCCCGTCTGCCGGCGCCTCTGCCGGGCTGGTCCATGTCCGCCGCTGACGAAGAACGGATGCCGACTGCTGCCGATGTCGATGCCGATGCCGCGGCGGAGTCCCTGCTGCTGCGGCCGATCGGGGTGGTGCGCTCCGCGCTCGGCACCCGCGTCGAGGCCGCGCGCCAGCCCGCCGCCGCGCCCGACGAGGCAGCGCGGATCGAGCTCCATGCGGGGCATCACTTCGAGCATGCGCTGGAGGACCTGGCGGGCTGGGAGTACATCTGGGTGCTGTTCTGGTTCCACCTCAACAGCGGCTGGCGGCCCAAGGTGCTGCCCCCGCGCAGCAACAGCGGGCGCAAGGGCGTGTTCGCCACGCGCGCCCCGCACCGCCCCAATCCGCTGGGCCTGTCGGCGGTGCGCCTCGAGCGCGTCGAAGGGCTGGTCCTGCACATCCGTGGCGGCGACATGCTGGATGGCACCCCGGTGCTCGACATCAAGCCCTACGTGCCCTACACGGATGCCCACCCGCAGGCGGGCAGCGGCTGGCTGGCCGGGGCGGTGGGCGCGCCGGCCGATCCGCTGCCGGCATGGACGGTCGGCTTCACGCCGCTGGCGGAGGAGCAGGTGGCCTGGGTCGAGCAGCATGCCGGCCTGGCGCTGCGCGAGCGCATCACGGCAACCCTGAGGCTCGGCCCGCAGCCGCATCCCTACCGGCGCATCCGCCGGCAGGGCGACGGGCTGGTGCTGGCGGTCAAGGCGTGGCGCATCCATGGCAGCGTGGAAGGGCACCATGTCGAGGTGCACAGGCTGGCGACGGGCTATCGCCCGGCCGAGCTGCGGGCGGCGGGTGCTGCGGAGGGGGTGCGTGCCATCCACCGCGCCTTCCTCGCCCGCTGGCCCGACGGCGAGGACTGAAGGGCGGGGCGGGTTAGCCGCCACGGCCGGGCCCGCTCCCCGGTGCTTTGGCTGCGTGCCACCAGCTGCAATTGACCTGGTGCACAACTTGCGTGTAATTAGTGGCTTCCCGCACAACGATGATGAGGTCTTGAACATGGCGCTTTGGAAGGATCCAACCCCCGCTGGCGGCCCGCAAGCGGTTCCTGCCGGCCCGCCGCCGGCCCGCGCAGCCGAAAAGCCCGCTCCCGTCCAGCCGGTGGCGGAGGTCGCGCGGCAGCCCGAACGGCAGCCGGGGGCCAAGGAGACCATCATCGCCGCCGATCTCGCCATCGAGGGCAAGATCGAGGGCGCGGGCCATGTGCGCCTGGCCGGGCGCTTCAAGGGCGATGTCCATGTCGATGGCAATCTCACCATCGAGCAGGGCGCCCACCTCACCGGTGAGGTCTATGCCAAGACCGTGATCATCGCCGGCGAGCTGCACGGCAACGTCAACGGCGCGGCCCGCGTCGAGCTGCTGGCATCCGGCCTGCTGTCCGGCGACGTGAAGGCCGAGACGCTGACCGTGGCCGCCGGTTCGCGGATGCGCGGCACCATCGAGTCCGGCTGGGAAGGCAAGGGCGCCAGGCCGCCGGCCGCCAAGGCCTAGACACCGGCCCATGGCCTCTCCCCCGCGGTCGATGTTCCCGGGCCGGGCCCCGGCAGCCAGGAGTGCTGCCGGGCGCACCCGCGTGTGCCCGCGCTGCAAGTCGACCATCCTCGAGAGCGCCAACATCTGCCCCGCCTGCAACAGCTACCTGCGCTTCGAGCGCGGTGGCGAGCAGGTCACCCCGGTGGCGGAGCTTTCGCCGCTGCGGGTGTCGGGCACCATCCGCCATCCGGCCGAGGGGGAGCCCCTGGAATATTCGATGGTGCTGACGATCCACAACGAGCGGGGCGAGGAAATCGCCCGCCAGGTCGTGGGGGTGGGCGGCCTGAATCCGCTGGAGGAACGCAGCTTCAGTCTGACGGTGAACATCTTCCGGCCGGGTCCGCGCTCCGGCTGAATGGGACTCGCAGCACCTGGCCGGGGCAGCCCCGGCAGGCATCCTGGCATGCAGCAGCCCGCGGGTGAATTCCGCCATTGTGGGAGGCGCCGCATGGCATCTCCATGCGCGGCATCGCTAGGATGGCGCATGGACTTCCCCGTGCCCGTCGAGCTGCCCGTCCACCCGCTGGCGGGTTGCCCGCGGCATCCGTGCCCGCGAGGGGGCAACGGCCTTCGGGATCAGGCAATTGGCTGACAACCTGCAGGGAAAGATGGCGAAGAGCGCCGCCTGGATGGTGCTCTTCAAGTTCATCGAGCGCAGCCTCGGGCTGGTCAGCACCGTGATCCTCGCGCGCCTGCTGCTGCCGAGCGATTTTGGCGTGGTGGCCATGGCGCTGTCGTTCATCACCATGGCCGAGATGCTGACCGCCTTCGGCTTCGACATCGTGCTGATCCACAAGCAGGATGCCTCGGTCGAGCACTACCACACCGCCTGGACCGGTAACGTGCTGCTGGGTGGCGCCATCACCTGCCTGATGCTTGCCATGGCGGTGCCGATCGCCGGCTTCTACCAGAACCCCGAGGTGTTCTGGGTGGTGGTGGCGCTGGCCTTCGGCCCGCTGCTCAGCGGCTGCGATAACATCGGCGTGGTCATCTTCCGCAAGGAGCTCGATTTCCGGCGCGAGTTCAAGTTCCAGCTGAGCCGCAAGCTGGCGGGCTTCCTCATCACCGTCCCGCTGGCGGTGATCCTGCGCAACTATTGGGCACTGGTGGTCGGCATCCTGTTCTCGAGGGCCACCGGCACCGCGGTCAGCTACCTGATGCATCCCTTCCGGCCGCGCTTCAGCCTGCGGCACTTCGGCGAGTTCTTCCACTTCTCGCGCTGGCTGCTGCTGAACAACATCCTCATCTTCATCAAGGAGCGCTCCACCGATTTCTTCATCGGGCGCATCAACGGCGCGGCCGCGCTCGGCGTCTACAACATCAGCTACGAGTTCGCCAACCTGCCGACCACCGAGATCAGCGCGCCGATCAACCGCGCCCTGCTGCCGAGCTTCGCCAGGATGGGCAATCTCGACGAGATCACCGATGCCTACCGCAACGCGATCGGCATGCTGGCCCTGCTGGCGCTGCCGGCGGCGGCCGGCATCTTCGCGGTGGCCGGCTACCTGGTGCCGGTGGTCTTCGGCCAGAAGTGGCTGGAGGCGATTCCGCTGATGAAGATCCTGGTCATGCCGGGCGTGCTGTTCCTCGCGCACTCCTCGATCTCCGCGGTGCTGATCGGCCGCGGCTTTCCCGGCCGCGTGGCATTCACCAACGGCGTCGATGCGCTCGTGCTGCTGGGCCTGCTGGCCTTCCTGCCCAGGTACTACGGCGTGACCGGCGCCGCCTACGCGGTGCTGATCGCCTCGCTGGTGGGCACGCCGTTGTTCCTGCACCAGGTGCGCCGCTGCCTGGGCGTGCGCCCACGGGTATTTGCCGGGGTGGTCATCCGCCCGATGATCGCCTCGCTGCTGATGGCGGCGCTCGTGCGCTGGCTGCTGCCGGCCGATGGCGCCTCGCTGCCGCTGCCGCAGGCCACGCTGTGGCTGCTCGTCGGGGTGGCCACCGGCATGCTCAGCTACGGCGTGCTGGCCGCGGCGGTGTGGCGGCTGGCCGGCGCACCCGATGGCCCCGAGCGGATCCTGCTCCAGCGGCTGCGCGAGCTGCTGGGCAGGTCCATGGCCAGGCTGGCGATGCTGCGCGGCTGAGGTGCCGGCAGTCCCGCGGCGGCTGGCGTCGAGGAGGAAGATGGCGCGCCCGGAAGGATTCGAACCTCCGACCCCCAAGTTCGTAGCCTGGTGCTCTATCCAGCTGAGCTACGGGCGCGTTGCCGACCTGTTGCGGCGTGCAGGATGGCGGCGATTGCCGAATGACCTGCCACAGGGCGCGGGAGTTTACCTGTTCCTGCCGCGTCTGCCTAGAACTCGTTGCGCCGCCGCCTGGTTTCGGCCAGCACGTCGACCAGCGCTGCACCGGCCAGGCCGAGGCTGGCCTGCAGCTCGGGGCTGTCCGGGCGCAGGAAGGGGTTGGTCAGGCGCTCGAGCCCCATGGTGCTGGGCACGGTGGGCATGTCGAGGCTGCACAGCTGGTCGACCTCGCTCATGCGCGCCAGCAGGTGGCGGTTGTTCGGCTCCAGGCCGAGCGCAAAGCGGCCGTTCTTCTGGGTGTATTCGTGCGCGCAGTACACCCGCGTCTGCGCGGGCAGGGGCATCAGCTTCTGCAGCGAGTCCCACATCTGGGCCGGGGTGCCCTCGAACAGGCGCCCGCAGCCCATGGAGAACAGCGTGTCGCCGGTGAATATCGCGTCATCGGCATCGAAGACATAGACGATGTGGCCGCGGGTATGGCCCGGGGTGTCGAGCACCCGCGCCCGCAGGCGGCCGAGGCTGACGACATCGCCCTCGCCGACGGCGATGTCGATGCCGGGGATGCGCTCGGCATCGGCGCGCGGGCCGATGATCTTGCAGCCGGTGGCGGCCTTGAGCTCGAGGTTGCCGCCGGTGTGGTCCTCGTGATGGTGGGTGTTGAAGATGAAGTCGAGCTGCCAGCCGGTGCTGGCCAGTGCCTCCACGATGTCGTCGGCGCTCGGGGTGTCGACCGCCGCGCAGGCACCCGTCTCGCGGTCGCGGATGAGATAGCCGTAGTTGTCGTCGAGCGAGCGGAACTGGTGGACCTGCAGTCCGCTGGCATCGCCTGCCATGGCATCGATGCTCATTGTCAGACCTCCAGCAAGCGTGGCATGAGTTCGACGAAATTGCAGGGCTGCGTGCGCTGGTCGAGCTGCACGGCAAGGATGCGGTCCCAGCCGGTGGCGCAGGCGCCGCTCGAGCCGGGCAGGCAGAAGACGAAGGTGCCGTTGGCGATGCCGGCCAGCGCGCGCGACTGCAGCGTGGAGGGGCCGATCTCGGCGAAGGACAGCGAGCGGAACAGCTCGCCGAAGCCGTCGATCTGCTTGTCGAGCAGCGGCGCGATGGCCTCCGGCGTGCCGTCGCGGCCGGTGAGCCCGGTGCCGCCGGTGGTGATGATGACCTCCACCGCGGGGTCGGCGATCCACGCCGAGACCACCGCGCGCAGGCGGTAGATGTCGTCCTTCTCGATGGCGCGCGCCGCCAGGCGGTGGCCAGCCGCGCCGATGCGCTGGGCGAGCAGGTCGCCGGACTTGTCGGTGGCCGCGGTGCGCGTGTCGGACACCGTCAGGATCGCGATGGAAACCGGCCGGAGGGCGGTGGCGTCGTTGTCGTCGGCGGCCAAGGCGGGCCTCCTTCTGGATACCGGGGAGCAGGAGGAGCATTCTACAGCGTCCCCGCGCCCGGGGTCCGATGGGAGAGGTGATTCATGCGTGTTGGCGTGCCTGCGGAGATCAAGAACCAGGAACACAGGGTCGGCCTGACGCCGGCCAGCGTCCGCGAGCTGAGCGCGCGCGGCCACGAGGTGCTGGTGCAGTCCGGCGCCGGCGCGGGCATCGGCATGAGCGACGAGGCCTATCGCAGCAGCGGCGCCATCGTCAGGGATTCGGCCGCCGAGGTGTGGGCGGCGGGGGACCTGATCGTCAAGGTCAAGGAGCCCCAGCCCGCCGAGTTCGCGCTGATGCGCAGGGGCCAGGTGCTGTTCACCTACCTGCACCTGGCGCCCGATGTGGAGCAGGTGCGGCGCCTGCTGGCCGCCGACGTGGTGGCCATTGCCTACGAGACGGTGCGCGGGCCCGGGCACTCGCTGCCGCTGCTCTCGCCGATGAGCGAGGTGGCCGGCTGCATGGCGGTGCAGGTGGGGGCCCATTACCTGGAGCACCAGGCCGGTGGCGCCGGCGTCCTGCTCGGTGGCATTCCCGGCGTGGAGGCGGCCCGCGTGCTGGTGCTCGGCGGCGGGGTGGTGGGCAGCCATGCCGTGCGGGTGGCCATGGGCATGGGCGCGCAGGTCACGGTCATCGACCGCTCGCTGCCGCAGCTGCGGGCGCTCGACCTCGAGTTCGGCAGCCGCCTGAACACGATCTATTCCACGCTGCACGCCATCGAGAGCCAGGTCGCGGCGGCGGACCTGGTGATCGGCGCGGTGCTGGTGCCCGGCGGCGCCGCGCCGAAGCTGGTCAGCCGCGCCATGGTGCGCGGCATGCGCGCCGGCTCGGTGCTGGTGGACGTGGCCATCGACCAGGGCGGCTGCTTCGAGACCAGCCGGCCCACCACCCACGCCAGCCCGGTCTATGTCGAGGAGGGCGTCCTGCACTACTGCGTCGGCAACATGCCGGGGGCGGTGCCGCGCACCGCCACCGCCGCGCTCAACAACGCCACGCTGCCCTATGTGATGGCATTGGCGGAGAAGGGCTACCGGCGCGCGCTGCTGGAGGATGCCGGGCTGCTCGCCGGGCTCAACATCCACCGTGGCGTCGTCAGCTGCGAGCCGGTCGCCGTGGCCCAGGGGCTGCCGTTCCAGCCGCCGGAGCAGGTGCTGCGCTGAGCGTGCGGCGCCGGTCCTGATCCCGGTGCCGGCGAGCCTCAGCGGTAGCCCGCGGCCTGCAGCTGGAACAGCTTTGCGTAGAGGCCGCCCTGCGCCAGCAGTTCGTCGTGGGTGCCGTACTCGCTGATGCTGCCGTGCTCGATGACGGCGATGCGGTCGGCCTGGCGCACGGTGGAGAAGCGGTGGGAGATGAGGATGGCGATGCGCCCGCGGGTGTGCTCGCGGAAGCAGGCGAAGAGCTCGGCCTCGGCGCCGGCATCCATGGAGGCGGTCGGCTCGTCGAGCACGAGGATGTCGGCATCGCGGCGCATGAAGGCGCGTGACAGCGCCATCTTCTGCCACTGCCCGATGGACAGCTCCTTGCCGCCGCGGAACCAGCTGCCGAGCCGGGTGGCGAAGCCATGCTCCAGGCGCTCGATGAAGGGCAGCGCCATGCCCTTGCGCGCGGATTCCTCCCAGCGCTGCTCGTCGTCGTGGGCCAGCACGTCGCCGACGCCGATGTTCTCGCCGACGCTGAACTGGTAGCGGTTGAAGTCCTGGAAGATGACGCCGATGCAGCGGCGCAGGGCCTGCGGATCCCACTCGCGGACATCGAGGCCGTGGACCAGCACGCGCCCGCTGCTCGGCTGGTAGAGCCCGCAGAGCAGCTTGATGAGCGTGGACTTGCCGGCGCCGTTCTCGCCGACCAGTGCCAGGCTTTCGCCGGGGCGGACGTGCAGGCTGATGTCGCGCAGCGCCGGCGTGCGTGCCTCCGGGTAGCTGAAGCAGACCTTCTCGAAGCGCAGGCCGTCACCCGGGTCCGGGCCCTGGCTGCCGCTGCCCCAGTGCAGCGCCGGGGCCTGCTCGAGGTACTCGTAGAGGTTGCTCAGGTAGAGGTTGTCCTCGTACATGCCGCCGATGGAGGCCAGGCCCGCGGAGATGGCGCCCTGGCCCTGGCGGAACAGCACCAGGTACATGGTCATCGCACCGAGCGTGATGCTGGCATCCACCGCCGCCATCACCACCCAGGCATAGGCGCCGTAGAGCGCGCCGGTGCCCATCAGCGCAAGCGCCATGCCCCAGCTCTCGCGGCGCAGGGTCAGCGCGCGGTCCTCGGCGTAGATCTTGCGGAAGATGGCGCGGTAGCGGTCGAGCAGCAGCGGCCCGAGCTGGAACAGTTGCACCTCCTTGGCATGGTCCTCGCGCGCCATGACGGTCTCGAGGTAGTTCTGCTCGCGCGCCTCGGGGGCGCGCAGGCGGAACAGGCGGAAGCCGTCGCCGGAAAACCGCGCCTCGGCGACGAAGGCCGGCAGCCCCGCGGCCAGCAGCAGGCCGAGCGCCCACGGCGAGAACTGCGCGATCAGGGTGCCGAAGCTGGCGAGCGCCACCAGCTGCTGGAGCAGCGCGAAGCTGCGCATCACCAGCGACAGCGGCCGGGTCGAGGCCTCGCGGCGCGCGCGCTGCAGCTTGTCGTAGAAGTCGGCGTCCTCGAACTGCATGAGATCGAGGCTGAGGGCCTTCTCGAGGATCATCTCGTTGACGCGCTGGCCGAGCTGCGCGCGCAGCAGCGACTGGCAGGCGGTGATGCCGCGCTGGGCCGCGCCGAGCGCGGCCATGACCAGGCCTTCCAGCAGCACGAGCTGCAGCACCCCGCCGTAGACCGTCGGGTTGCCGGCCTGCACGGCGGCCGCCTGCGCGAGCACGCCATCGACCAGCAGCTTGCCGATCCAGGCGGCCACCGCCGGCAGGACGCCGGCAGCGAGGGTCAGCGCGGCCAGCGCGATGGCCAGCGTGCGATTGGTGGACCAGACCAGGCCGACCGCGCGCCGCGTGTACCTGAACACCGCGGCGTGGCGGCGCAGCCATCCCGGACCATGCTCGTCGCCCGCGGCGGCATCGCGCACGGCCGGGCCGGGGGAGGCTGGATGCGGGGAGCCGGTGGCCATGGCTACCAGGCGAAGAAGCGCGCCACGAAGCCCGCGGGGAAGTGCTGCCTGCCCTGCGGCAGCTCGACGAAGCCATCGGTGCCGCCGAGCGCCGTGAAGTCGCCGGAAGTATTGGTCAGCCGCGGCATGGCGCAGGTGCCGTCGCGATCGTCGGCCTCGAGCCTGACCGGCACGAAGGTGCCGAGCTCGGCCACCGTCTCCACCGCGGCGCCGAGGCGGTAGCGGCGGGTGGGTTGCACGGCGGCACCCAGTCCGCGGGCAAGGCAGGGCAGCACGTAGCGCACCAGGCAGACCAGGCTGGACACCGGGTTGCCCGGCAGCGCGAAGACCGGCCTGCCATCTGCGCTGGTGCCGAACCACAGCGGCAGCCCGGGGCGCTGCAGGACCTTGTGGAAGACGGCCTCGACGCCGAGCGCGGCCAGCGTGGCGGGCACGTGGTCGAACTGCCCCATGGAGACGCCGCCGGAGAGGATCAGCACATCGTGGCTGGCGTGCAGGGCGGCGATCTCCCGCTGCAGCTCCTGCGGGTCGTCGCGCAGCAGGGCGTGCGAGATGCGGCTGAAGCCGCGCCGGCGCAGCGCCGCGCCGAGGGCGAGGCCGTTCGAGCTGCGGATCTGCCAGTCCTCGATGGGGAGGCCGGGTTCCACCAGCTCGTCGCCGGTGGAGACCAGGGCGATGCTCGGCGGGCTGGCCACGGCGACATCGCTGCGGCCGCCGACGCCGAGGATGGCCATCTCCGGCGCGCCGATGCGGCTGCCCGCCGCCAGCAGCCGATCGCCCTGGCGGTGGTCCGAGCCACGGCGATGGACGAACTGCCCGGGGCGTGCGTCGTAGCCCGCCTCGAGCCATGTGCGCCCGTCCCGCTGCGCCAGGCGTTCGACCGGGATCACCGTGTCGGTGCCGGCCGGCAGCACGCTGCCCGTCATCACCGCGATGCACTGCCCCTCGTGCCGGATGCCCAGCGCGGGCGCACCGGCGGCCTGGGTGCCGGCCGGCTCGAAGTCGCGGCGCCCGGCGGCGAGGGCCGCGGCTGCAACGGCGATGCCATCCATGGTGACGCGGTCGAAGGGCGGCTGGTCACGCTCGGCATGGATGTCCTCGCGCAGGATTCCGCCCAGCGCCTGCGCCAGCGCCACCCTGTGTGCCGGCCAGTGCATCGTCCGCGCCGTGATCAGCGCCTCGGCTTCATCGACGCTGATGCGATGGGGCACGGGATGCTTCATGCGCTGCTCCTCCGGTACGGCTCCGTCCTGCCGGCCAGGCAAGCCTGGATTTCGGCGAGGATGGCCAGTGCGATGCTTGCGGGTGAATCGGCCCCGATGGCAAGGCCCGCGGGACCGTGCAGCCGCCCTTCCAGCGCGACGGCCGTGGCGCCCAGCTGTTCGAGCAGGCGCGTGCGCCGCTGTGTGGGACCGAGCAGGCCGATGTAGGCCAGCGGGCTGCCCGCCAGCATCTGCAGCCATGCCCGGTCGCTGTCGAGATGGTGCGTCATGATGACGGCGGCGCTGAAGTGTGCCAGCTCGACATGCCGTGGCAGCTCTGCCGGCGTGGCCTCGAACACGCGTTCGGCCTGGCCCAGGTCGCCGCGCCCCAGCTGCGCGGGACGATGGTCGGCCACCGTGACGCGCCAGCCCACCTGGCTTGCCATGTTCACCAGCGGCACCGCATCGAGGCCGGCGCCGAGGATCAGCAGCCGCGGCAGCGGCAGCAGCGGCGCATAGAGCACCGTGGCGGTGTCGCCGTCCAGCTGCTCTTCCACCAGCCCGGCCCGTGTTGCGCTGCGCCGCTGGCGGCAGCCGCTGGCCAGCCGTGCTTCCCAGGCTGCCGGCAGGTGGTGGCTGGCGCCGGTTTCAATGCCAGCGACGAAGGTGGCGCCGGGGGCGAGGGCGGGATCGGTGCTGTGCACCACGGTGGCGCTGGTGCCCGCGGCATGGCCCCGCAGGACGGCGGCGATGGCGGCGAAGGGGGCATGGCCTTCGACCGGGAGCAGGGGCTGGAGCAATACGCGGAACAGCCCGTTGCAACCGATGCCCAGCCCGAACAGGCCGTCGTTGTCGTCACGCAGATCGTAGGTCAGGAGCTGTGCCTGCCTGTGCTGGAGCACGCGGCGGGCATGTTCCAGCAGGTCGCCCTCGAGGCAGCCGCCGCTCACCAGGCCTGCGAAGCCATGCTCGCCGAGCAGGATGCGATGGCCGGCCTTGCTGTAGGTCGAGCCCCGGGTTTCGGTGACGGTCAGCAGGACCAGCGGTACCGACGCGGCGCGCCAGGCATCGAAGGCTTCGAGCACGCACCGCAGGCTCATGGCGCCGGGTTCACCACCAGCACCAGCTTGCCCATCGCCGCATTGGCTTCGAGGATCTCGTGGGCGCGGGCCGCCTCCTCCAGCGGGAAGCTTGCCTGCAGCACGGGGGCCACGCTGCCGTTTTCCAGCAGCGGCCAGACCCGTGCGCGGAGCGCCGCCGCGATGCGCCCCTTCTCCGCCACCTCGCGCGCACGCAAGGTCGAGCCGGTGATGGTCAGGCGCCGGTTGAGCAGCGTCGCGAGCGGCAGCTTGCCGTGTGCGCCGCCCAGCAGGCCGATGATGACCAGCCGGCCGTCGCTGGCAAGCGCATCGAGGTTGGCCTCGAGATAGCGCCCGCCGACGATGTCGAGGATCACGTCGACGCCGCGGCCGCCGGTGGCTTCGCGCACCACATCCGCAAAGGCTTCTTCGTGGTAGTCGATGGCGCGTTGCGCGCCGAGGCCTTCGCACAGCGCCACCTTCTCGTCGTTGCCCGCGGTGGCGAACACGCGCGCGCCGAGCGCTCGTGCCAGCTGGATGGCGGTGGTGCCGATGCCGCTTGCCCCGCCGTGCACCAGCAGGCTCTCGCCCGGCTGCAGGCGGCCGCGCTCGAAGACATTGGTCCACACGGTGAAGAAGGTCTCCGGCACGGCGGCTGCCTCCACCAGCGACAGCCCGGCCGGCACCGGCAGGCATTGCGCGGCGGGCGCGAGGCAGAATTCCGCATAGCCGCCACCGGCGAGCAGGGCGCAGACGCGCGCTCCCGGTTGCAGCCCCTCCACCCCGGCACCCGTGGCCGCGACGACACCCGCCACCTCCAGACCCGGGATGGGCGAGGCACCCGGTGGCGGCGGATACAGGCCACGGCGCTGCAGGCAGTCGGGGCGATTGACGCCCGCCGCGGCGACGCGGATCAGCACCTCGCCGGGGCCGGGTCGCGGGCATGCGGCGATGGCGGGCTGCAGCACGGCGGGAGCGCCGGGTTCGCGGATCTCGATCACCCGCATGTGCTCAGGGAGTGTCACCAGGAGGCCCCGGAATGGCGAGGGGAGGAGCCGGAGTATAGTGGCGAAGCCGTCTGCCGCTGACAATTATCAGGGGCGCGCCGCCAGCGCGTTGTAGGATGTTCGCCATGTGCTGGCCGGTGCCCGTGGCACCTCCCGGCCAGGCTCCGCTCAATCATCCAGGGACAGGATCATGCCGGCCGATGACGAGAAGGTGGTGAGCTTGCATGGTGCGCAGGCGGCGGTCGTCCGCGACCGGTTGCAGCGTCCGCTGCAGGATCTGCGGATCTCGGTGATGGACCGCTGCAACTTCCGCTGCCCCTACTGCATGCCGGAAGACAAGTACCACAAGGACTTCGAATTCCTGAAGAGCAACGAGAGGTTGTCCTTCGAGGAAATCCAGCGCCTGGTGCAGGTCTTCGCCGGGCTGGGCGTGCGCAAGCTGCGCATCACCGGCGGCGAGCCGCTGCTGCGCCCCAACCTGCCGGACCTCATCGGCGACCTCTCGCGCGTGGCGGGCATCGAGGACATCGCGCTGACCACCAATGGCGTGCTGCTGGCGCAGCAGGCGGCGGCGCTGAAGGCGGCCGGCCTCGCGCGCGTCACGGTGAGCCTGGACTCGCTGGACGAGGCGGTGTTCCTCGCCATGAGCGGCGGGCGCGGCCATCCGGCACGCATCCTCGAGGGCATCGACGAGGCCATCAGCGCCGGCCTGACGCCGGTCAAGGTCAACACCGTGGTGATTCGCGGCAGGAACGACCACACCGTGCTCGACCTGCTCGAGCATTTCCGCGGCACGGGTGTCGTCGTCCGCTTCATCGAGTACATGGATGTCGGCACCATCAACCACTGGCGCCTCGACGACACCGTGCCCTCGCGCGAGCTGGTGGAGCGGATCGGCGAGCGCTGGCCGCTGGTGCCGGTGGAGCGCCACTATCGCAGCGAGGTGGCGCGCCGCTATGCCTATGCCGATGGCGGGGGCGAGGTCGGCTTCATTTCCTCGGTCACCGAGCCCTTCTGCGGCGCCTGCACGCGGGCGCGGCTGTCCTCCGACGGGCAGCTGTTCACCTGCCTGTTCGGCTCCAGCGGCTTCGACCTCAAGGGGCCGCTGCGCGCCGGCGCCAGCAACGAGGAACTCGACGGGCTCATCCGTGCGATCTGGGGGCAGCGCGAGGACCGCTACAGCGAGCTGCGCGCCGCCCGCCAGGGCGAGGCCGAGAAGGTGGAGATGTACTACATCGGCGGCTGAGCCGCGACATGCCGCGGCGGGCCTTCCGGCGGCGGCCTTGCTTCAATTTCCGGCGGCCGCCCACTACCATGGCCGTCCCCGGACCCGGGGGCCATCCCGGCCCGCGGGCGACACGACCAGGACTGGATGACGCCCATGCCCGCACATTCCACGCCACCGGATGACATCGTCGAGGCACTCGGCCGGGCCATCGGCCGCGAGCACGTGCTCGGCGACCCGGCGGACCGCGAGTTCTACGCCACCGATGTCTACAGCGCCGGCGCCCTGCCCATGGCGGTGGTGCGCCCCGGTTCCACCGCCGAGCTGCAGGCCGTCGTCCGCCAGGCCGCCGCCGCGGGCGTGGCGCTGGTGCCGCGCGGTGGCGGCGCCTCCTACACCGAGGGCTACCTGCCGACCACCACGCGCTCGCTGCTGATCGACCTCTCGCGGCTCAACCGCATCGTCGAGATCAATGCCGAGGACATGTACGTCATCGTCGAGCCCGGGGTCACCTGGAGCGAGCTGTGGCAGGCGCTCAAGGAGCAGGGCCTGCGCACCTCCTTCTGGGGGCCGTTCTCGGGGCTCAAGGCCACCATCGGCGGTTCGGCCTCGCAGAACAGCGCCAGCCTCGGCTCGGGCAACTACGGCATCTCCGCCGATGCCATCCTCGGCTTCGAGATCGTGCTGGCCAGCGGCGAGCTGCTGCGCACCGGCGCGTTTGCCGCCGCCAATGGCAGGCCCTTCTTCCGCTGGTACGGGCCGGACCTCACCGGGCTGTTCTGCGGCGATGCCGGGGCGCTCGGCATCAAGGCCGGCATCAGCCTGCGGCTGATCAAGGCGCCGCCGTTCTCGGGTGCGGTTTCCTTCGGCTTCGAGACCTTCGAGCACATGGCCAGCGGCATGGCGGCCGTCGCACGCGAGAACGTCGCCGCCGACAACTTCGCGGTGGACCCCAAGCTGCAGCAGGGCCAGCTCAGCAAGGCCAGCAACAAGGATGCCATCGCCGCGGCCATGGCCGTGGCGAGGAGCGCGCGCAACCCGCTGGAAGCGGCGGGCAAGCTGGTGAAGATGGCGGCCGCGGGCAAGCGTTTCCTCAGGGGGCACAACTACTCGGCGCATTACACCGTCGAGGGCGTGTCCAGCGCCGAGGTGAAGGGCAAGCTGGCGGTGCTGCGTGCGGCGATGGCCGCGCATGGCCAGGAGACCGCCAACACCATCCCCACCGTCCTGCGCGCCATGCCCTTCATTCCGCTGTATCCGGTGCTCGGCCCGAAGGGCGAACGCTGGGTGCCGATGCACGGCATCCTGCCGTTCTCGAAGACGCACGAGTTCCATGCCAGACTGGCACGGCTGCATGCCGACAACGCCGCGCGCATGCAGAAGCTGAAGGTGGAAAAGGGCGCGATGTTCATGTCGATCAGCACCCATGCCTTCCTCTACGAGCCGGTGTTCTACTGGGAGGACGAGCGCAGCGTCTTCCACGAGCGCTACCTGCCGCAGGAGTACCTCGCCACGCTGCCGCGCTACCCGGCCAACCCGGACGGGCGCGAGCTGGTGAAGGAGCTGCGCGGCGAGATCAAGAAGATCTTTGCCTCGGTGGGCGCCGTCCACATGCAGGTGGGCAAGATCTATCCCTACATGGAAGGCCGCCAGGCGGGCGCCGCCGAGGCGCTGCGCGGGATCAAGCGGGAGCTCGATCCCGCGGGCATCATGAACCCGGGTGCGCTGCAGCTCTGAGCGCATCCGGCCCGGCCCCCGGATGGCGACTCATTCCACTGCCGGCGTCGAGCGGTTAGACTGAAGGCATGCCCAGTTTTCGCCTCAATGGCAAGGAAGTCGGCATCGATGCACCCGCCGACATGCCACTGCTGTGGGTGTTGCGCGACATCCTCGGCCTGACGGGAACCAAGTACGGTTGCGGCATGGCGCTGTGCGGTGCCTGTACCGTGCATGTCGATGGCGGGGCGGTGCGTTCATGCGTGCTGCCGGTGTCGGGCGTGGCCGGGCGTTCGGTGACGACCATCGAGGGCATGGGCACCCCGCAGGCGCTGCATGCGGTACAGCAGGCCTGGATCGATGAGCAGGTGCCCCAGTGCGGCTACTGCCAGCCGGGCATGATCATGGCGACGGCGGCCCTGCTCGGCGAAAACCCGCAGCCCGACGATGAGGCCATCGATCGCTCCATCACCAATATCTGCCGTTGCGGCACCTATCCGAGGATCCGCCGCGCCATCCATCGCGCTGCCGAGTTGCAGCGCCAGTCGGGCCGGGGATCCGATCCGACAACTTAGATCACAGAGGAAACCGATCCCATGCCCGAACTCCGCATTTCACGATTCGCGATGGTGGCCCTTGGCCTGGCCCTGGCCGCCTGTGGTGGCGAACCCGCTTCGCAGTCGGCGGCACCGGTGCCGGCGGCAAATGCCGCCGGAACGCCGGTGGCCGAGGTGCCATCGCCCCCCGCCGATCCCGAGCTGGCGGCGATGATCGCCGGTGCCGACCTCAACCGCGGCAAGGTGCAGTATTTCCAGTGCCGCGCCTGCCACAGCCTGGCGCCGGAAGCCGAGCCCGGCAAGATCGGCCCGACGCTCCACGGCGTGATCGGCCGCCGTGCCGGCAGCGTGCCGGGGTACAGCTATTCCGATGCCGTGGCGCAATCGGGGATCACCTGGACCGTGGAGCAGATCGACAAGTGGCTGGAGCGGCCCAGCGATTTCCTGCCCGGCAACAAGATGGTGTTCGTGGGCATCAAGAATCGGCAGGATCGCGCCAATATCATCGTCTACATCCAGGCCGAAAGCGCAGCCGGCGACGCGCAGTAGGCTGGCTGCCGGCGAGCAGCCTCAGCCGGTCGCGAAGCGCTCGAAGGCCACCACTGCCCAGGTGGCGGCGGCCAGCAGCAGGCTGAGCAGCACGGCGGCGGAAGCCAGGTCCTTGGCACGGCCCGACAGCGGATGCTGCTCCGGGCCGATGCGGTCGACCACCGCCTCGATGGCCGAGTTGAGCAGCTCGACCACCAGCACCAGCAGCCATGGGCCAAGCAGCAACAGGCGCTGCGTCGGCGTTTTGCCGAGCCAGAATGCCAACGGCACGAGGATCGCCGCGAGCAGCAGTTCCTGGCGGAAGGCGGCCTCGTGGTGCCATGCCGCACGCAGCCCCGCCCATGAGCAGGCGGTGGCGGCCACCAGGCGGCGCAGGCCATGAGGATTGTGCTTGGGCATGGCTGCTCATCTTAGCGGCATCTGCCGTCTTTTCTCCGCGATGACAACACATGATGCCATGCTGCCCCGGCCTGCAGGCCGGGGTGGTGCGGCTCGGGGGCGAGGAACCACCATGGCGAAATTCCATTCCTTCCTGCTGGCATGCCTGTTGGCCTGTGCCGGCCTGCCGGCGCAGGCGGCGGTATCGGATGCCGAGTTCGAGGCGCTCAGGGCCAGCGTCGTGGCGCTGGGCCAGCGCGTCGCCGAGCTTGAACAGGAGCTTGCGGAGGAGAGGGCGCGGCGCCTCCAGCCTGGCGAGCTGCCGGCCACGGCGGAGGCGCGGATGGCGCCGTCGTCTGCAGCGGCGTGGACGGAGAAGGTTTCGCTGCAGGGCGACCTGCGCCTGCGCTACGAGAAGATCGAGCGCGAAGGCGAGGCCGGGCGCAGCCGCGAGCGCATCCGTGCACGGGCGGCGCTGGTCGTCGAGCCGCAGCCTGGCCTCAGGCTTGGTGCCGGCCTGTCGACCCGCCAGGATGGCAGCCCGACCAGCAGTAACCAGACGCTGGGCAGCGGTTCCTCGGGCAAGGATGTCTATCTGGACCTGGCCTGGGTCGACTGGACCGTGCGTCCCGACCTGCACCTGCTCGCGGGCAAGTTCCGCAACAACCAGTACCGGCCCGGCGGGCACGGCCTCATCTGGGATGCGGACCTCAACCCCGAGGGCCTGGCGCTCAGCTACGACAATGGCCGCTTCTTCACCCGCCTGCTGGGCAGCTGGCTCGAGAGCGACAGCGCCAGCGGCAAGGCCTTCGGCTTCGGTGGCCAGCTGGGGCTGCGCTGGCCGCTGGATGAGGACATCCGGCTGACGCTGGGCATGGGCTACTTCGACCTCGACACCGCCGGCAAGGGTGCCTTCTTCGTGGTGCGCGACAAGCCGCCCGCCTATTACGGCAACAGCATCGATGCCGGGGGGCGCTATCGCTACGACTACCGGACGCTCGAGGGCTTTGCCGATCTCGGCTTCAGGCTCGGCACGCTGCCGGCGGGCGTCTTCCTCGATTATGTGCGCAACCTGGATGCGGAGCGCCTCGACACCGGCTGGGCGCTGGGTGCGCGGCTCGGTGCCCTCGCCGCGCGGCACGACTGGGAGCTGGCCTGGGTATGGCAGAAGCTCGAGCGCGACGCGGTCTTCGGCCTGTGGACCGATTCGAGCTTCGCCGGCGGCAACACCGACAACCGCGGCTACCTCATCCGCGGCACCTGGGCGGCCGGCGAGCGCACCCGGCTGGGCATCAGCTACTTCGCCACGCGCAGCGGCATGAGCCGCGGCGCGACGCACGATGATGACCGTCTGCAGCTGGACCTCGGTTTCCGTTACTGAGGCCGGCGGCGGGCGGTCGCCCCGCTTCAGCCCGGTCCCACGCCCCAGCCGCCGCCCGCATAGCCCTTGGGCAGGCCGGCATCCGGCGTGAAGCCGTAGAGCGCCTCGCCGGGCAGTGCATCGCGCAGGATCTGGCGCACCGTCAGCAGCCTGTCGAGATCGATGCCGGTGCGCAGGCCCATGGCATCGAGCATGAACACCAGGTCCTCGGTGACGATGTTGCCGCTGGCACCGGGTGCATAGGGGCAGCCGCCCAGCCCGCCGAGCGAGCTGTCGAGCGTGGTGATGCCCTCGTCCAGCGCCGCCAGCGCATTGGCCAGCCCCAGCCCGCGGGTATTGTGCAGGTGCACGCCGCTGAGGTTTTCCGTGCCGATTTCCGCGCGCACCAGCCTGACCAGCCGGCGCAGCTGCGCCGGATTGGCATAGCCGGTGGTGTCCGAGAGCCCGACGCCGTCAACCCCGGCCTCCATGAGCCGGCGGGCGAGCTCCACCACCTTGGCCTCGGGCACCGCGCCCTCGATGGTGCAGCCAAAGGCGGTCGAGATATTGCCGTCGAAGCCCGGGCGCTCGGCCTCGGGCAGGCTGCGGATGAAGGCGGTGATCTGCCGTACCTCGTCGATGACCTGGTCATGGGTCCTGCGCAGGTTGGCCTTGCTGTGGCTTTCGCTGGCCGACAGCGGCAGCGAGATCTTGTGCGCACCGGCGCGGATGGCGTTTTCCGCCCCCCGGTAATTGGGTACCAGCGCCGCCACCACGAGGCCCGGGATGCTGCGCGCATAGGCCACCAGCTCGGCGGTATCGGCCATCTGCGGCAGCAGCTTCGGCGGCACGAAGGAGCCGACCTCGATCTCGCGCACGCCGGCGGCCGCCTCGGCGGCGATCCAGGCCTTCTTGGCCGCGAGCGGCATGATGGCCTTGATGCTCTGCAGCCCGTCGCGCGGGCCGACCTCGCTCACCAGGATGTCGATGTCGTCGTGTTCTTGCATGATGCTCCGTCCTTCAAGGGGTGGTCAGCGTCGCTCGCAGCCCTGGCCCTCTATTCTATATGCGGGCGCGGTGGGGGATAATCCGCTGTTTCCCGGCAGACGGCGCACGCCGTTGCCGCCATCCAGTGCAGAGGGTTTCCATGTCAGGCAAGCAGGCACTTCCCCTGGCCGGGGTACGCGTCATCGAGTTCACCCACATGGTGATGGGGCCGGCCGCCGGGCTGATGCTGGCCGACCTCGGTGCCGATGTCATCAAGATCGAGCCGGCCGAGGGTGACAGCACCCGCCTGCTGCCCGGTTCGGGTGCCGGCTATTTCCCCATGTACAACCGCAACAAGCGCAGCCTGTGCGTGGACCTGAAGTCCGCGGCCGGCAAGGAGGCGGTGCTGCGGCTGCTCGACGGGGCCGACGTGCTGATCGAGAACTTCCGCCCCGGCACCATGGAGCGCCTGGGCTTCGGCTACGAGGCGCTGAGCCAGCGCAATCCGCGCCTCGTCTACTGCTCGGAGAAGGGCTTTCTCTCCGGCCCCTACGAGCAGCGCACCGCGCTCGACGAAGTGGCGCAGATGATGGGCGGGCTCGCCTACATGACCGGTCCCCCGGGGCGCCCGCTGCGCGCCGGCACCTCGGTGATCGACGTGCAGGGCGGCATGTTCGGCGCGCTGGGCGTGATCGCCGCGCTCTACCAGCGCCACGCCACCGGGCGCGGCCAGTACATCGTCGCCTCGCTCTACGAGAGCACGGTGTTCCTCGTCGGCCAGCACATGGCGCAGTTTGCCGTGACCGGCAAGGCTGCGGCGCCGATGCCGGTGCGCGTTTCCGCCTGGGCCATCTACCAGGTGTTCGACACCGCCGATGGCGAGCAGGTGTTCGTCGGCGTGGTCAGCGACAAGCAGTGGAAGCTGCTGTGCGAGGCCTTCGCGCTGCACGAGCTGGCGGCCGACCGCAGCCTCGACACCAACAACGACCGGGTGGCGCACAAGGAGCGCATCCTGCCGGTGATCAAGGAGACCTTCCTCAAGTACGGCAAGCAGGAGCTGATGGCCAAGCTGGAAAAGACCGGGTTGCCGTTTGCCCCCATCGCCCGCCCCGAACAGCTGTTCGACGACCCGCACCTGGCGGCGAGCGGCGGGCTGCTGCCGATGACCATCACCGATGGCGAGCG
>JACFNV010000029.1:0-16991 GCA_019454675.1 Gammaproteobacteria bacterium
CGTACACCGACAGTGCCGCCGGATTCTGCGCCGGCACCGGCAACCAGCCCACCTCGGCCGCGTAGGTCGCCACCCCGGCGACGCCGAGCACCAGCATGATCACCGGAAAGGCCAGGTTGCGGGCACGCTTCACCGCGTGGAAGCGCTGGAAGCCGAGTATCGCCACCGTCGCCGGGAAGGCCGCGCCCGCCAGCAGCTGCAGCCAGGGCAGCAGGCTCCCGGGCGGGGCGATCCACGCCAGTCGCCCCAGCAGCCACAGCAGCCAGAGCGTCACCACCTGCCGCCAGGGCAGTGCCGGGATCAGGTAGCCGGCAATCACCGCATAGCTGTAACCGAACACCATCTCGCGGCCATGCCAGGCGGCCGAGGCGGCATGCCAGTCGATGCTGCCATCGCGCACGGCCAGCCAGAGCAGCACGTTCAGGGGCGCCAGCAGCAGGGCGGAGGGGAAGAACAGCCTCCAGGGGACAAGGAGAGCGGGCAATATCGACCTCTCAGCCGTAGGGCAGCATCGGCCCCGCAAGGCCCTGCAGGCGCTCCTCGTCCAGCAGCCGCATGGCCTTGCGGCGCACGCTGATCACGCCCTGTGCCCGCAACTGGCTAAAGACGCGGCTCACCGTCTCCGGAGCAAGGCGCAGATGATTGGCAATGTCCTCGCGGGACATGAACAGGTCGAATTCCGATGATGGCTTGCCCTGCGCCCGGAAACGCCCCGACAGGCTCAACAGAAAGGCGGCGATGCGCACCGTGGCATTGTGATCGCCGGTGAGCCGGCCGGTGTAGAGCGCCGAGCGACTGGCGATGCGCAGCAACTCCAGGCTCAATGCGGGGAATGCCCGGCCGAGGTGCTGGATCTCGGTGAAGGACAGATAGCACACCGTGGAGGCAGTCAGTGCAATCGCGCTGGCCGCATGGCGCCCGTAATAAATGGCTGCAAAGCCGAGGACTTCGCCCGGCAGGTGGAAATTGAGGATGTGTTCGCGCCCGTCGATGTCGGTGGAGGTCGATTTCAGGCTGCCGGAGCGCACCGCATAAAGCCAGGCAAACGGCTCGCCGGCATGGAACAGCGCCTTGCCCGCCGGGATCGTGCGCTGGTGCACGACCATGCTCTCCACCTGCGGAATCTGCATGGCGGGCACAACACCGGGAAGGCAGACCCGCACCACCGGACAGCCGCTGCACGAGTCCGCGCCCTCGCGGCTGTCCCGGCGTTCGCGTACGGCCCCGGGCCCGCGCACCAGCGGCCGCCCTGTCTGCTCGCTTGTCATCATGTCGGCACGGCGCCCTGACGGTACAACCTCCCTGCATGATCCTACCCGACGGCCCGAGCGTCTGCCAGCTCGTCGCCCGGGACCCGCGACACCATGGGCAGGGGCGGCGGCAAGCCTGCCGCCGCCCCTGAAAGAGCACCGTATCCAGGAGTTCGAAGCCGTCCTTACGAGGCCTTCGCCGGCTTCAGTGGCACGGTCTTGTGCACCCAGTTCTTCGGATCCTCGCGACGGCCCGGCGACGGGATCACGAGGGCTTCCGACTGGCTCCTGTGTTCGAGCTGGTCGAGATCGATCTCCCAGCCCTTGGCCGCCCACTTGAAGCAACGCGTGCGGAAGGCGGCTTCCATGGCATCGGTTTCCGTCAACAGCTCATCGGACATCTTCCCCGGCGTGACCACCGGCTTGAGATCCTCCACGACGGAAAGATCCTCGACCACGGCCAGCTGGATGCCCGCCAGGCGCTCGGCATCGAACTGCGGCTCCTTGAGGTAATTGCGGGCCTGCCAGCCGATGGCGCGACTGAGCTTGCGATCCACGGGTGTCCGGGCCGTGAAATTGATCTGCGTCATGCCCTCCTTGAAGGTGGGCTGGATGCGATGGCACAACCCGACCAGGCTGAACTCCAGTTCCACCTGCGTCTGCAGGCGCTCTTCGGACAGCATCTTGGCCATCTCGCCGACCTTCTGGTCCGGCTTGGGAGCCGGCTTCTGCCTTTTCACCTTGGCGCCCCACTCGGCTTCCTCCAGGGGCCAGTTCTGCAGCTTGGGCGTCCTCCTGGAACCGAACATGCTGTGGACGAACTGCGTGTGGGCGGTGTCCAGCGAGTTCTCCTCGAAGCGCATCCAGTTGACCTTGGCCTCGATGCCAACCCTTGGGATCCTCGTACTCGGGGAACATGTCGGGAATCTTCGGGCGCTCGTTTTCAGGGAGATCGCCGAGGAACACCCATACCCAGCCATACTTCTCCTGCGTCGGATAGCTGTCCACCCGGGCGCGCTTGGGCACGTTGAACTCGGGCCCCATCGCCGGGATCAGCGTGCACTGGCCGGCCCCGTTGAACTCCCAGCCGTGATAGGGGCAAACGACGTTGCAGCCATTCATCTCGCCCTTGCCAAGCGCGGCCCCCCTGTGACAGCACACGTCGCTGAGGCAGACCGCCTTGTCGTCGTCATCGCGAAACAGCACGAAATCGCAGGACAGCATGCGCACCCGCAGCGGCTTGTCCTTCCTTATCTCGGAAGCAGCGGCTGCCACGTACCAGTTGTTGATCAGCATGGATTTCCCTCCACCGGTTGACGCCATGACAGGAACCGCAGTCAAGCTACACGCGTCCCTCGCCCGCCTGCCCTGATGTACATCAGCCAGCAAAGCGTGCGCGAGCGGGCATGGGGCCGCGACCACCAGATGGTCCTGACGGCTGCGGATGGGCCTGATAAGCTGCATTGCACCGGCAGGCAAGCGGACGAACGGGATGGCCGACCAGAATCGCAAGGTTTTCGAGCGCCTCTACAGCCGCGCACGGCGGCCAGAGGACCTCCCCTGGCACAGCAGCCAGCCACCACCGCTGCTGGTCGAGGCACTCGACGCGCGGGCCGCTCCCGGCTCGGCGCTGGATGTCGGTTGCGGCGCCGGCAGCTACTCCATCTACATGGCCAGGCGTGGCTATCGCGTCACCGCGGTCGACTTCATGCCGCAGGCGGTTGCCCTGCTCGAGCAGCAAGCGACGGCAGAGGGCCTGGACATCACCCCCGTGCAGGCCGATGTCACCACCTGGGCCGCCGATGAGCCCTTCGACGTGGTCCTCGACGTGGGCTGCCTGCACAGCCTCGGCAGGGAGCGCCATGGCGCCTACAAGCAGCGACTGCTGCAATGGCTGGCGCCCGGCGGCGACTTCATCCTGGTCCACTGCGGCAAGCGCGGCTGGTGGGACTGGTGGCCCATCGGGCCGGACCGCACCTACCGTTCGACGATCGAGGGGCTGCTCGCGCCCGAGCTGGAGCTGCGCGACTACCGGCCGCAGCTGCTCACCGGCATGCCGCTGTTCATGGGTCGCAGCGCGCTCGCGGGACGCTACTGGCTGCGGCGCACCGGCTGAGCCGGGCCGGCAGCGGGGAGCGCCTCAGCCGCGCGCATCATCGTCGGCGGCGGGCGCCGGCATGATGATCCACAGGATCAGGTAGACCAGGATGCCGGGCACGAAGATGCTCAGAAGGGTGACGGTGGCGAAGAAGGAGCGGCCGACGAGCGGACTCCAGCGCAACCATTCGGAGCACCCGGCACACACGCCCGCGATGATCCTGTTCCGCGAGCGGCGGAAGGGTGGTCTCGGCTTCTGGCCAGGCAGGGGGTACATGGGTTGATCTTAGCCGTTCAGCCGCGGTGGCGACAGCATGGAACACACCGGCGCGGCCCATCTTACGTACATTCCACAGGATCGAGGCGGGAACATGCCTGTTATAAAAGTTCCCGTCCCTTTTAGAACAATGCCTCTGGCAGGAGACTGCGAAAATGTACATCAATTTCTGGTACCCCATGCTCCGCAGCGAGGATCTCGCCGCCGGGAAGCCCGAGAAGGTCAAGGTCCTCGGTCTGAACTTTGCGGTATTCCGCGACAATGACGGGGTCGCGCGCACGCTGAGCGACACCTGTACCCACCGCGGCGGATCGCTGGCCGGTGCCTGGCAGCTCGGCGAGCGCCCGCGCATCGTCGATGGCTGCATCGTCTGCCCGTACCACGGCTGGGAATTCAGCGGCGAGTCCGGCGAGTGCACCAACATCCCGTCGATCGGCTACGGCACCAAGCCTCCTGCCCGTGCCAAGGTCGACTCCTATCCGACGGTGGAGAAGTACGGCATCGTCTTTGCCTTCCTCGGCGACCTGCCGGAAGAAGAGCGCCCGCCGCTGATCGAGGTCAAGGAGTGGGACAATCCGAAGTGGCGCGCCAACTCGGTGCTCGTGCTGGACGTCCCCTTCCACTACGAGCGCTCCATGGAAAACGGTATCGACCCGGCGCACAACGAGTTCGTGCATCCGACGCATGGCCTGTCGGCGATCCATCGCGACACCTACAAAGTCCGCGACCATGACGTGGTCGAGGGCGACCAGAGCCTCGGCATCATGTTCAAGCACCGCTACGCGGCGCCTGGCCTGGGCCACAACGAGACCTACAAGAGCGTCAGCTCGGAGGCCCCGGCGCAGGACATCTATGCCGGCACCGAGACCTACGGCCCGGCGGCGATGATCACGCAGATCGAGCCATCGTCGAACATGATGTTCCGCCAGTACTTCATCGAGGCACCGGTGGACGAGAACCGCACGCGGATCTTCTTCGTCAACATGCGCAACTTCCTGCTCGATCCCAAGCACGACGGTGCGATCCACGCGCGCAACAAGGTCATCGCCCAGCAGGACATCGAGACCCTGAGCGGCGTTTACCCGCTGCGCACCCCGTCCAACACCAAGGAAGTTCACATGCCGGCCGACAAGGCGGTCGTAGGCTACCGCGAGTGGCTGCAGAAGTGGGACGACAAGGGCTGGCGCATCGACTGGAACACCTACAAGATGCGCGAGGCCGGCGGCGAGACCGCCTTCACGATTCCCAGCCCGGGACGCCGCACTGCCGGCAACTGGGTGCTGGAGACCGTGCCGCTGTTCAAGAACCACGCCGAGCGCATGAAGGCCGAGAGCAAGCGCTAGGTCAGGGCGGAATCCCTGCCGGGAGATGGCAGGATGGCGGGCGACCCTCCGGGGTCGCCCGTTTTTTTTTTGCTCAACCGGGATTGCGGCCGAAGACACTTCCCCCGGCAAAGCGGGCACGGCTGCCCAGGCGCTCCTCGATGCGCAGCACTTCGTTCCACTTGGCCATGCGCTCGCTGCGCGCGAAGGAGCCCACCTTGAGCTGGCCCGTCCCCCAGCCTATCGCCAGGTGGACGATGGTGGTGTCCTCGCTCTCGCCGGAGCGCGCGGAGACGATGCCGGCATAGCCCGCGGCGCGTGCCGCCTGCCAGGCCTGCAGCACCTCGGTCAGCGTGCCGCGCTGGTTGGGCTTGAGCAGCACGGCATTGGCCGCACCCATGGCGGCAGCCTCGCGCACGCTTGCCGCATCGGAGACGAGGAAGTCGTCGCCGACGACCTGCATGCGCCCGCCCACGGCTTGCGTGAAGCGCACGAAGCCTTCGCGGTCGTCTTCGGCCAGCGGGTCCTCGATGGACAGGATCGGATAGCGCCCGATCCAGCCGAGCAGCATGTCGATCAGGCCATCGGAGTCCAGCTCGCGGGCTTCCAGCCCCAGCCGGTAGCGGCCACCCCGGCCAAACTCGGAGGCCGCCACGTCGAGCACGATGCCCACCTGCTCGCCGGGCACGAAGCCTGCCCTCTCGATGGCGGCCACCAGCGTTTCCAGCGCCTCCTCGTTGGTGGCAAAGGCGGGCCACCAGCCGCCCTCGTCGGCCACGCCGGCGGATGCGCCGCGCGCCTGCATCAGCTCGCCGGCGCTGCGGTAGACCTCGGCGGTCCATTCCAGCGCCTCGCGGAAGCTCCCGGCCCCCGGGCAGGCGACCAGGAAGTCCTGGATATCCACGCGACGGCCGGCATGCGCCCCGCCACCGAAGATCTGGATCTGCGGCATGGGCAGCAGGACGGCCGCGGGGCCACCCAGGTACTCGTAGAGAGGCAGGCGCAGCGAGGCCGCCGCCGCATGCGCCACGGCCATCGACACTGCCAGGGTGGCATTGGCGCCGAGACGCGACTTGCCGGGGGTGCCATCGAGGCTGATGAGCCTGCCATCGACCGCGGCCTGGTCATCGGCGGGGCAGCCGGCCAGCGCACGGGCGATCTCGCCATTGACGTTGCCCACCGCGCGGCGCACATCGTATCCGCCGAAGGCAGCGCCGCCATCGCGGAGCTCGAGCGCCTCGCGGCTGCCGCGGGAAGCACCGGCAGGGACGATGGCGCTGCCGGTGGCACCGTCGCGCAGGACGACCTCGGCCTCGACCGTCGGCCGGCCACGGCTGTCCCAGACGCGGCGTGCGTGGATGGCATGGATATCGCGGTCCTTCATCGGCTCAGTTCCTCCTGCCAGGCCCTGCGCACCAGGGCAAGACTCTCGGCGGGATCCTGCAGCAGTGCGCGTGCCACCCGCCTCACCTGTCCACGCGCTGCTTCCGTGGTGATGTACTCCACCGGCGACTTGCCATCCACCCTGGCCAGGAAAAGACCCGGCAGCAGCGCCGCCACGCGACGCTCGAGGCTCTCGCCTGCCTCCCAGTCGACCATCTGCAGATAAGCCCCGGCCAGCGCATCGAAGGCAGCGAGGAAGGCGCCTGTGGCCGACCGGTTCCACAGGCACTTGAGCAGCAGGTGGTTCAGGCAGAAGGCGAGGTCGAAGGCGGGATCACCCCACCAGGCGCACTCGGCATCGAGGAACACCGGCCCATCGGGACCGATGAGGATGTTCTTCGGGCTGACATCGCCATGTACCAGTGCGACATGCCGCGAGCGGGTGGCCTCGACGAGCTGTTCGAGCCGGGATGCAAGCTCGGGATGCTGCCGGGCCGTCGCCAGCAGATAGGGCTCGAGCCGGATGTCGAAGAAGATCCCGTCGGTGGCAAATTCCACTGCCAGGGCAGGTCGCGCTGCCGACCAGGCATGGATGCGCCCCAGCACCCGCCCCACGGCTGCCGCCGTCGCGGGTTGCGCATGCCCATCGCGCAGCTGCTGCTTCCACAGCAGGAAATCGACCGGCGCAAGCCAGCTCATCACCAGCACGCCAAGGCCACGATGCTGGCCAAGCACCCGCGGGGCGCAACCGGGGCTTGCCTCGTTGGCAAGTTGCATCCAGCGTGCCTCGTAGAGGTTGCGCTCCACCGGTGCGTGCCAGTCGGCGGCGACACGCAGCTTTTCGAGCGCGCGCTTGGCGCAGACCGGGCCCTGCGGCGTGTCGATGCGCCAGATGTCGGACGAGACGCCGCCGCTCAGTGCCGTGCCGTGCAGCTCCCCGCTGCCCGCCAGCCCCAGTTCGCGCAGTGCCTGCGCGAACTCCGCGGGCACGGCTGAGCCACCGCCCGCAGTCATGCCCGCATGCCACGGGCTGCCCGGAGGGGAAGCATCGCCTGCCGGCCTCACCCGGGCCTGCCCGTGGCATCCGGGCTGCCACCGGGCGGTGGGCTCGTTGCCGCGCCGCCGTCCGTCCAGGCCCGGCGCAGCTCGCGCTTGAGGATCTTGCCGTTGGGATTGCGCGGCAACGAGTCGACGATATGCACCTCGCGCAGGCGCTGGCGCTTGCCGACGCGCTCGTTGGTCCAGCCAAGGAGGGCCTGCCGCAGTTCCCCGCCTTCGTCGCCGGCATGCGGTACGACGAGGGCGATCGGGGTTTCCCCCCAGCGCTCGTCGGGCACGCCGATGACCGCAACCTCGGATACCAGCGGGTGCTCCACCATCACCGCCTCGATGTCGGCCGGATAGATGTTCTGGCCACCCGAGAGGATCATGTCCTTCTTGCGATCGATGATGTAGAGATACCCATCCGCATCGGTGCGCCCGATGTCGCCCGAGCGCATCCACTGCACCCCGTTGCGGTCGATGAACATGGCCTCGCGCGTGGCATCGGGCCGGTTGTGGTACTCGATCATCCAGTGCACGCTGCGCGCGCAGATCTCGCCGGCCCCGCCCCAGGGCACTTCCTGGTCGTCGTCATCCAGCAGGATGTAATCATTGCCGCGCACCGGCTTGCCCACCGAGGCCAGCCTGCCCTCGGCCTCCTCGGGCTGCAGCGTGGTCATGAAGCCTTCGGTCAGGCCGTAGAGTTCGATGACCGCACAGGAGAAGTTCTCCATGATGCGCCGCTTGAGCCCCTCGAACAGCGGCGAGCCGCCGGAGAGCACGGCCTGCACCGAACGCACCGCTTCCGGCCGGAAGTTGGGTGCATCGAGGACGCGCTGGAACATGATCGGCACCATCATGGTGTGGGTGACCCGGTGGCGCTCGACATCCTCGATCCAGGCCGGCGGATCGAACTGGCGGCGGATGAGGCAGGTGCCACCGACGATCAGCGAGCACATCAGCGAGCCCCAGGCCACGTTCGAATACAGCCCGATGGGGCAGATCGAGATGGCCCCGAAGTGATAGCGGTGCGCCAGCGCCAGCTCGAAGATGGCCTGCACCCGGCGCCGGTGCAGGTGCTTGATGCCCTTGGGAAGCGCGGTGGTGCCCGAGCTGTAGATGATGTTGCAGGGCTCCTCGTCGCCGATCGCCACGGCCGGCGGCCCCTGATCCTGTCGCTCGCGCCAGCGGGCGTAGCCGCCGGAGTCGCCATCGTGGACGATCACCCCGTCGGGCAGCAGCGATGCCACCTCGCCCAGGCGCGCCTCCAGGCGTCCCGCCTGCAACGGACTGCAGAACAGCACCCGTGCCGACGCATCCTGCAGCATCATCAGCAGGCCGCCCTCCGCCACGGCGAGGTTCAGTGGCACCACCACGGCGCCGGCCTTCCAGGCGCCGTAGATCATCTCGATGTATTCCACGCAGTTCTCGAGCAGGATGGCCACCGAGTCGCCATTGCGCACGCCAAGCGCGCGCAGGCCATTGGCAACCGCATTCGAGCGCCGGTCCAGCTCCCGCCAGCTGAGCGCCACCTGTTCGTCCGCGACGGCCACCTTGTGCGGATACCAGCGTGCATTGAGGCGCACGTAGTCCGGCAGCAGCGGTCCGGGGAAATCGAAGCGCTCCGGCATGGCCGGCATGCCACCGGCAGTGTGTCCAGGGATGTTCATGTCGGCTCCATCAGCCTGCCGGTTCAGCCAAAGTCCGGCCGGCGCTTCTCGCGAAAGGCCCTCAATGCCTCGGTGCCCTCGGCCGAGCCGAGGCCGAGGAAGACGGCGCGCTCCTCCTCGGCAATGCGTGCCATCAGTTCCGCGGTATCACCCTTCATCAGCCGCTTGGCGCGGCGCACGGCCTGCGGCGGCTTCGCGGCCAGTTCGGCGGCAATCTCGCCGGCCATGCCGGCCACGCCCCCTGCAGGCGCCAGCGTCGAGACGATGCCCAGCCGGTGGGCCTCGGCGCCGTCGATGGCCCGTGCACGCAGCACGAGGTCCGCGGCACGGGTATGGCCCAGCATGCGCACCAGCAGCAGCGAGGAGCCGGCCTCGGGCACCAGCGCCAGGTTGAGGAAGGGGAAGACGATGCGCGAGTCGGCACTTGCCACCACCGCGTCCAGGTGCAGCAGCATGGTGGCGCCAATGCCCGCAGCCACGCCCTCCACCGCTGCCACGATGGGCACGCTGGCGCCGACCAGCGCACGCACGAAGCGCATGACCGGGTTCGGCCCCTCCTGTGCGGAGGCCGCATCGGGGAAGCCGCCCACATCATTGCCCGAGCAGAAGTTGCCGCCCGCGCCGCCGAGGACCACGGCGCGCACGGCGGTATCCGCCTCGGCGCGCTCGAGTGCCGCGGCAAGTGCCTCGTACATGGGCATCGTGAGCGCGTTCTTCTTCTCCGGCTGGCTCATGCAGACATGCAGCACATGCTGCTCGAAGCGCGTGGTCACCATGCTCATGCGGCGCCTCCCGGTGGATCGCCAGCGGCGCAGCGCCGCCGCAGTGCCATCCGGTCGAGCTTGCCGGTCGTCCCCACCGGCAGGCTCTCGTGGAATACATAGGCCTTGGGACGCTTGAAGGAAGCCAGCCGCCCCTGGCAGTGCTCGCGCAGTGCCTCCTCGCTGGTACCCGCGGCAACCGCCACATGCGCCTCGATGCGCCAGCCCCATTTCGCATCCCTGACGCCGATGACGGCGGCCTGCAGCACGCCGGGATGCGCCATCAGGCAGATCTCGACCTCCTCGCCCTGCACCTTGATGCCACCGCTGTTGATGGTGTTGTCGGTACGCCCCTCGACGTAGAGGTAGCCATCCGCATCGAGGTGACCCATATCGCCGGAGCGCCACCAGCCATCCACGAAGCGGCTCGCCGTCAGCCCGGCATTGCCGAGATAGCCGATCGAGAGGGTCGGACCGCGCAGCAGGATCTCCCCCGTCTCGCCGGCAGGCAGCAGCGCGTCGATATCGCCTTCCGGGTCGACGATGCGCAGGTCGGCACCGGGCACCGGCTTGCCTGCGCAGACCGGCTTGCCGTGGAGCAGCTGGTCGCGCAGCTCCCAGTAGGTGGCCGCGCCCGGTGCGGACTCGGAGGCCAGGTACAGGCAGCGGATGTCGGCGTCGGCCCAGCTGCGCACGCGCTCGATGTCGGCCGCCGAGGGCGGCTCGCCCGCGCACAGCACCATGCGCAGCGAGCCGAGGTCATGACGGCGGGTGATCTCCGGCTCCAGCATGCGGATCATCGTCGGCACCGGCCCCACCATGGTCACTTTCTCGCGCTCGATCGTGGCGCAGAAGGACTCTGGCGTGAAGCCCTCGACCAGCACCTGGGCGGCACCCGCATACAGGGTCGAGATCGAGGAAAACGGCCAGGCGGCGAAGGAGGTGCCGACCATGACCAGCAGGCGACTGCTGCGCGAGACATCGCCGAACAACGCCGGCACCGCCTGCATCCAGCGCACGAAATTGCCGTTGCTGTGCACGATGCCCTTGGGGGTCCCGGTGGAGCCGGAGGACAGGATGATGATGGCCGGATCCCCGGCACGGGGGCGCGCCTGCGGTTCCTCGGCCGGATAGCACGCCAGCGCCTGCCCGTAGGACAGCTCGAATCCCGCCGGCAGCTCGTCTCCCAGCGCAAGCAGCCAGGGCCTGCCGGCCATCCCCGCCACCGCTTCGACGGCCAGCCCGCTGGCAGCCTCCGCCACGACCACCGCCTTCGCCCCGATGGCCTCCAGCGTGGTATGGATGAAGGAGGCCGGCTCGCGCAGGTTGATGTTGCAGGTCACGCAACCGAGCTTCTGCGCAGCGAAAAAAGCCGCATAGAAGCGGCAGGTCGAAGACCCCAGGAAGGCCACGGCATCGCCCTGCCCGATGCCCGCCCGCTGCAATGCCTGGGCGATGATCCGTGCCTCGTGGTTCAGCCGCGCACCCGTATAGCGCGTTTCCCCCTCGATGAGCAGCTCGGTGCCGGCATGCCAGCGGCAGAGCAGGTCGATCGCATGGCGCACGGTATGGGGATCACTGGCAGGCATTGCTCATCCCCCCACCTGCACCACCACCTTGCCGATGACCGCACGGCCGGCCACCGCGCCCAGTGCCTCCGCCGCCCGGTCGAGACTGAAGACCCGGTCGATGCGCGGGCGCACGGCACCCCGCGCAAAGAGCGCCATGAGCTCGCTGAAGTTGCGCTCCACCGCCTCGCGCTCGTGCGTGAAGAAGCCCTGGTAGTTGACGCCGATCAGCGCGTTTTCCTTGAGCAGCGCCAGGTTGGTCGCGTATTGCCCGATCTGTCCGCTGGCAAAGCCGACGATCAGGATGCGCCCGTTGCGCCGCGCGCTGCGGCAGGCCTGAGCGAAGAGCTCGCCGCCCACCGGATCGAAGACGACATCGACGCCTGTGCCATCGGTCAGGCTGCGCACCGCCTCGCGCAGCTCGTCCCGACTGAGGTCGATCAGCTCGTCGAAGCCTTCCTCGCGCAGCGCCTGCGCCTTGGCCGTGGAGCCGACCACCCCGATGACCCGTGCCCCCAGCGCGCGCCCGATCTGCATGGCGGCCATGCCGACGCCGCCCGCGGCACCCAGCACCAGCAGCACCTCGCCCGCGCGCAGCGCCGCCCGCTGCTTGAGCGCGTGGTATGAGGTGGCGTGCCCGCCCTGGAAGACGGCGGCGGTGAGCAGGTCCATCTGCGCAGGAATCGGCACGATGGCACGCACCGGGGCTATCGCTTCCTCGGCAAGGCCGCCCCAGAAAAGGGTCGCCATCACCCGCTGGCCGACCGCCAGCCCGGCGACGCCAGCACCCAGCGCGCTGATCGTGCCCGCGACCTCGCCGCCCGGGAAGAACGGCAGCGGCGGGCGGACCTGGTACTTGCCCTGCACCATCAGGATGTCGGGGAAGTTGATGCCGCAGGCATGCACCTGGATGCGCACCTGCCCCTCGCCCGGGACCGGCGGCGCCACCTCCTGCACCTGCAGCTCGTCCAGTGGACCGAAAGCGGAACAGACCAGTGCCTTCATGATCCTGCCCCCGGACCATTCCCCGGTAAAAAAGAGGGCGGGCCGTGCCCGCCCTCCACTGTCGTCACGACCCGATGCGCCCGCCCCTCAGCGGAACCTCCAGGTACCCTGCAGCGTGACGTAGCGCGGCGTGGACACCGACACGGCATTGGCTCGCAGGACGTTGAAGGCATGGTTGATCGTCAGCTCGTCGGTGAGGTTGCGCCCGATCAGTGCCACCTCCCACTGGTCGTCGTTGTCGGCAACGCCCACTCGCAGGTCGACCTTGGTGAAGGCGTCCTGCTTGAACAGCGGCGACATCTCCTGGGTGACGAAGTAGTCGCTGGAGTAGGAGATGGCCCCATTGACGAGCAACTTCGTGCTTGCGGTCAGCGGGCTGGTCCAGTCGGCGCTCAGCGTGCTCTCGAACTTCGGCGTCCTTTCCAGCCTCTGGCCCGAAAGGTCGCCCCGCCCGTTGGTGCAACCCGGGTCCTCCTGCGTGCCGTCCATACCGATGACCTTGCAGAAGGTATTTTTGTAATTGTCGTAGGTGGCATCGACATAGCCGGCGGTCAGGCCCAGCGTCAGGTTGTCGG
This sequence comes from Gammaproteobacteria bacterium, assembly GCA_019454675.1. Classification (GTDB taxonomy): domain Bacteria; phylum Pseudomonadota; class Gammaproteobacteria; order Steroidobacterales; genus QUBU01. The sequence continues at coordinate 12,950 of JACFNV010000029.1, forward strand.
TCGCACGCCACCAGAGCTCGCTCTCGATGCCCTTGGTGGTGGCCTCCGCTGCATTGCGCGTGATGAAGCGCGTGCCGTCGTACTGCGAGGACTGCATGTTCTCGTACTCGGTATAGAACAGCGCGATGTTCCAGTGCAGCGCCCCGCCGAGGAACTTCATCTTGGTGCCAAGCTCCCAGGCATCGGCCTTTTCGGGCTTGAAATCCCAGACGCCGTTGTTCTGCTTCAGCCAGACGCCTGCCTCGAGCTGTGCCGGCGTGATGGTGGACATGCCGGCGTAGTTCTCGGCCCACGAGCTGATGCCCGTGCCGCCATCGGTGGTCCTGGCCACCTCCGCCAGCACGTTGGCTCCCACCGTCTGGTCGTTGGCGATGAAGCCGCCACCCTTGAAGCCCTCGGCGTAGGAGGCATAGACCATCATGTCGTCGCTGAGATCGTACTGGAAGGTGAGCGACGGCAGCGTGTAGCGCTCCTCGCGGTCACCGTAGAGATGGAACTCCTGGTAATTGGCCCCGAGCTGGCCGGGCGGCCCGATGGGCGTCACGGTGTCGGTGACGCGATTGTAGACGCTGTTCTCGATCCACGAGTGCGCCTCCAGCGTGTCCTTGCCCAGACGCAGGCCGAAGATCGTCCGCAGCCTGTCTTCCATGAAATGGAAGGTGCCGGAGAAATAGGCCGAGTAGGTATCGCCCTTGCCGCGATAGGAACGAGGCGTCGCACCGAATACCAAGCTGTCGAGGTTGGCAGGATAGGTATAGAGGGTGCCGAACGAGGGCATGTACAGGCCGGTCTGCTCGATCTTCGAGTTGTCCTTGGAGTAATAGAGGCCGGCCACGTAGTCGAACACGCCTCCGGTCGGCGACAGCAGGCGGAACTCCTGGCTGTACTGCTCGTAGTCCTCCATGATCTGGCTGTCGATGGCCAGCACCGGTGCCACGGTGGCTGCAGTACGACGCTTGAAGTCGAAGCCCATCACGCCGGTGATCGAGGTCAGCGTGTAACCGCCGATGTCCCAGTCCACCTGCAGCGCATAGGCTTCGTTGTCGGTTTCGTCATACTGGCCATCGGGCCAGATCACCCGGGCGCTGGTCTCGTGATCCAGCCGCTCCGGCCGCGTGAACGGGATTCCCGAAGCATAGCCTCCCCAGCCGACCAGCTGGTTGGTATAGCCGTCGTAGTCGCGCCGGCCCCACTCGCCCTTCAGGCGTACGTGCAGGTTGTCGGTCGGGTCCCAGTCGAGGATGCCGCGGACCAGGTCCGACTTGACGGCGTTCTCGTCCTTGCCGGTGGTGATGTTCTTGATGAACCCGTCGAGATCCTCGTGCTTGGCAGCGACGCGGAAGCCGAACTTGTCGTTGATCGGCCCGGAGACGAAGCCGCTGAGGTTCCAGCCGCCCTCGGACATCTCCACGCCGCCGCTGACCTCCCCCTGCAGTTCCTTGGTGGGTCCCGCGGAAATGGTACTGACCGCACCGGCGATGGTGTTCTTGCCGAACAGCGCGCCCTGCGGGCCACGCACCACCTCGATGCGCTCGACGTCGAACAGCGGGTTCTGGAAACAGCGCGGGCGACCGCAATAGACACCGTCGCTGAACATGCCGACCGCGCTGACGAAGGAAAGCTGGCTGGCGCCCGAGCCGATGCCGCGGATGCGGATGGAATAACTGCCCAGGGTTTCCTGGATGACCAGGTTGGGCACGTAGGTCTGGACGTCCTCCAGGCCCTTCATGGCGAACTGGGCGATCTCCTCGCCGCCGATCACGCCGACGGAGATCGGCACGCTCTGCAACGTCTCCTCGCGCTTGGTGGCAGTAACGACGATCTCGGTCAACGAACCCGCGGCCTTCTGCTCCTGGGCATGCGCACTGCCCCCAGGAAACGGCCCCAGCACCAGAATCGCCCCCGCTGCGGCCAGCAGGCCGCCTCCCCGCATAGCGAACCCCGTGGTCATGATGCCCACTCCCCGATTGTGACGTGAATACTGCTGTCCGGCTCCGGTCTCCCCTCGACTCCGCCCCGATATTCACATTAGTCAATCCGGACTGTCAACAACCCTGACTATATGCAGGCTCGCCGGAAAGATCCTTTGAAACTACCATGGGCCAAGGGCACGGCTCCGCATGACTGCCCCGCTGCCGGTGGGGCCCTGCATGCGGAGCGGATGGAGGAGCAAGCGGCGTGAAGATCCTTTTCCACTACGATGCCGGCGCGCGCCTGCGCGCGGAGCTGGCGGCACGGGTCCACGAAGGGCTCGACCTGGTGTGCTGCCCCGAAGGGCCCGAGCAGCCGTTCTTCGGCGAGCTTGCCGATGCGGAAGTCCTCTGGCACGTGCTGTGGCCCATCACGGCGGAGGTCATCGCAGGGGCGCCGAAGCTGCGGCTGATCCAGAAGATCGGCGTCGGCGTCAACACCATCGACCTCGTGGCGGCAAGGCGACGCGGCATCGCCGTGTGCAATATGCCCGGCACCAACAGCCGTGCCGTGGCGGAAATGACCCTGCTGCTGATGCTCAACACCCTGCGCCGCCAGTACGGCGTGGAACACGCTCTGCGCAAGGGGCGCTGGGCCCTCGACGAAGCGACGCGCGAGTCGCTCGGCGAGCTTTCCGGGCGCACGGTCGGCTTTGTCGGCTTCGGCGCGGTGCCGCAGCTGCTGGCGCCGATCCTCGATGCCATGGGTGCGCGCGTCATCTACACCGCCACGGCAGCCAAGAATGTCCGCTGGCAGTTCCTGCCGCTCGAGGCTCTGCTGGGCGAGGCCGATATCCTCAGCCTGCACGCGCCGCTGACGGATGCCACCCGGCAGCTGATCGACGGCGCGCGCATTGCCCGCATGAAGCGCGGGGCCATCCTCATCAACACCGCCCGCGGCGCACTGGTCGACGAGCAGGCGCTGTACCGCGCCCTGGTCGAAGACCATCTGGCGGGTGCCGGGCTCGACGTCTTTGCCGAGGAACCCCTCAGCCCGTCCAGCCCGCTGCTGCAGCTCCCCCAGGTGAGCGTCTCGCCGCACGTCGCCTGGCTGACGCTGGAGACCTGGCAGCGCAGCATCGCCACGGCACTGGCCAACGTGCAGGCACTGCGCGAGGGCAGCCCGCTGGCCAACCGCGTCGCCTGAGTCCGTCACGCGGGTCCATGCCCCGGCTGCCAGCCGGGAACATGCCTCATGGCAAGCCATGCCGGGGCCGGGCTCCCGTGTCCGCTCACGCACATATAGACAACAAGGTTGACATTTTGCCCGGATCCGGCAGAATCGATCGTGGTCAACCATCAGCAGTCACGGGAGCAGCATCCAATGAGCGCCAAAGCCATGACCAAGGAGACCGCACCCAGGGTCCTCTCCACCCACCACTCCGCCTACCGCTGTTTCGACGCGGAGGAGACCCGCAAATTCTGGGAAGACATCATGGGGCTCGAGCTGGCGGCCGCCCTGTCCTTCGACCACATCTCGGGGACCGACACCAAGCTCGATTACATGCACCTGTTCTTCAAGCTGGGCGACGGCAACTTCGTGGCCTTCTTCGACGTGCCCGACCACATGCGCCCCGATCTCTTCAAGCGCCGCAGCGGCCTCTACCACCACATTGCCATGGAGGTTGCCACCGAGGCGGAGCTCGAGGCCTTCGAGAAGCGCTGGCGCGACGCGGGGCTGGAGGTCACCAGCGACCTGGACCACAGTTTCGTGCGCTCGATCTACACCTATGATCCGAACGGCATCCAGACCGAGATCCTCTGGAAGGCGCCGAGCTACAAGGCAATCCTGTCTCAGGCCACCGCGGACGTGCCGAGAAGCATGCGGGACTGGACGGAGAAGACGCGTGCCAAGAAAGAGGCCTATCGCAAGCAGCACGCGGCACACGCCTGAGGCCGGGCAACCCGGCTACTCCGGCATACATCATGCAAGAAAGGCTGCCAGCGGTGCTGCCGCTGGCAGCCTGCATTCACTCCAGGCGACGCCACCCCGGCGCTCGCACTCGCAGGCTGCTGCAGGGAGCGCCCCCCCGGACGACTCAGGAACGCCCGGTGCGCGGTGGGCGCTTGCT
>JACFNV010000029.1:17001-24117 GCA_019454675.1 Gammaproteobacteria bacterium
CGGCGCTCCTTCATGCCCCGCATCCTGTGGCGCCATCCCGCCATGCTGGCCCGCGTGCGCTCGGGATTGGACATCTCGGCATCCCAGCCTGCGGTACGGCAGGTCAGCTCGACCTGCAGCCCGTTCGGATCGTACATGTAGATCGACCTGACGAAGCCGTGGTGGATCGGCCCGACGCAGGTCACGCCGGCATCGTTGATGCGCCTCTGCCAGGCCAGCAGGACCTCTTCGTCGGCCACCTCGAGTGCCAGATGCCTCTCGAAGCTGTGGGTCCTCGAAAAAGGCGATCATCTCGCCGTTTCCCAGCTCGAAGAACAGGTGCATGTAGGGAATGCGATCGCCGGTCCCCGGCACCTCCTCGAACATGGGTGCGGTGACGAGCGGCAGGCCGAGGATGTCCTCGTAGAACCAGCGGGTCTGGTCGGCATCACGGCAGCGGTAGGCAACGTGGTTGATGCCGCTGGGACGCGGGAGGCTGGTTGCGGTCTTCTCCATGGATCGTGGTCTCCGGTCTGTTTGCATCTCTGGCCTCAGATCCGTCGCGGGCGGCCGGCCCAGTGGGGATCACGAAGCTGCGCCTTGAGGATCTTGCCGGCTGCATTCATCGGCAGCGGCTGTTCGCGGAACTCGACCGAGCGCGGACACTTGTAGCCGGCGATGCGCTGGTGGCAGAAGGCCATGATATCCGCTTCGGTGGCCTCCATCCCCTCGTTCAGCACGACGATGGCATGCACCGCCTCGCCCCACTGGGCGCTCGGGATGCCGATCACCGCGCACTGGGCCACTGCCGGATGCCGCGACACAACGCCCTCCACCTCGGTCGAGTAGACATTCTCCCCACCCGAAATGATCATGTCCTTGATGCGATCGGTGATGTAGACGAAGCCGGCGGCATCCATGTACCCGGCATCCCCCGTATGCAGCCAGCCATCGCGGATCGCCTTGCGGCTCAGCTCCGGATCCTTCCAGTAGCCGCGCATGACGAAGGGGCCGCGGATCACGATCTCGCCTACCGTGCCCCGTCCAGCCTCGCGGCCTTCCGTATCCACGATGCGCACCTCGCAGGTTGCCACCGGCCGTCCGGCCGAGCGGGTCAGCCCGGCATCGACAGCCTCCTGGGTATGGTGCTCGGGCCCCAGGTACAGCGGCCCGGGAGCCTCGGTCATGCCGTAGGCCTGGGCAAAGCGCAGCCGCGGGAAGCGGCGCCGCGCCTCCTCGAGGATGCGTGGCGGCATCGGCGAGGCCGCATAGCCCAGCATCCGCAGGCTGTCGAGGCAATACTCGTCCACCTGCGGGTGGAACAGCATGCGCTCGAACATCGCCGGCACCGACAGGCAGCAGCTGACCTTGTGCTCGTCGATGGCGCGCAATGCCTCGCCAGGGTCGAACTTGGGCAGGATGACATGCGTGCCGGCCACCGCCGTCGTCGCCAGCACGCCGATGCAGGAGAGGTGGAACATCGGCGTGATGTGCAGGTGCACCAGCGTCGAGTCCACGTGCTCGGACATCAGGAAGGTCAGGATGAAGTGGAACAGCGTCTCGTGCGTGTGCATGACGCCCTTGGGCACCCCGGTGGTGCCACCGGTGTAGAAGATCGCGGCCAGGTCGCTCCCGCCGCGGCGCTCGTCCGCCAGCGGCGCGGCGCCGGCCAGTGCCGTGGCCCAGGAGACCGCGCCGGGCACCGCCGAGCCTTCCGCATCCATGACGACCGCATGCCGCAGGCGCGGGATGCGCGCGCGCAGCTCGCCGGCCAGCCCGGCGAACTGCTCCTCGAAGAGCAGGACATCGGCCTCCGCGTGGTCGACGATCCAGGCCATCTCGTCGAGCTGCAGGCGGAAATTGAGCGGCACCAGCACCCCGCCCGCCCACGGCACCGCATACAGGCAGGCGACGAAGCGCTCGCTGTTCATCGACAGGATGGCCACCTTGCTGTCCCGGGTGACACCCAGCTGTCGCAGCATGCCGGCCGTCCGGGCCACCAGCGCATGGAATTCCCGCCAGCTGCGGCGCGTCTCGCCGGCGATGATGGCAAGCCCCTCCGGGTTGACCTGCACGGCACGGTGGAGGCTCTGGGTCAGCTCCATGCCACGCTCCCCGTGTCCATGGATGGCCGGCCGCCCGGGTCCGCCACCCCGTTCAGGCCAGGAAGCGGTTGCGCGCCATCCAGTCCATGCATGCGCCCGCCCCCTCGGCTGCCTTGTCCGGCTGGTTGAAGTAGTAGTGATTGGCGCCCCTGATGGTCACCAGCTCCTTGTTGTCGTGGCCGATCGAGTCGAAAAGGATCTGGTTGTGGCTGGGCGGGCAGCCATCATCCGCCGAGTTGGCGATGATCAGCACCGGCACCTTGATGCGCGCGGCGCACTTCGGCCCGTTGGCGTTGGAGTCATCGTAGCTCCACTGCGACAGCCAGCTGCGCAGCGAGCTGAAGCGTGCCAGGCCGACCGGGCTCATGTTGACGATGTGCGGCTCGCCGAGGAAGCACCAGCGCGGCTTGCGGTCATTGGCATCCAGCGCGGGATCGAGCCAGCGTGGGTCGGCCATCGTGCCCTGCACCACGAAGGAGAGCTCCTGGTTGGCCAGTCCCTTCTTCCGGTAGTCCTCCAGCACGCTGCGCACCCAGGCGGTGATGCGCCGGTTGCGCGCGATCTGCGCGGCGCGATAGCGGGCAATGAACTCCGCGTCGTAGGGCGGCTGCGGCCCCCGCGGGTCATAGATGTCGAGCGAGCGCTCGCGGCGGGTGAAGTCGTGCTCGTCGGTGATGGCCGGATCCAGCCATTCGGTGAAGGTGAGGTTGCGGGCCATGTGGGCGGCCAGCAGCATGATCCCGTCCACCGGGATGAGGCCCTGCGCGGTGAGGTCCGGCGGCTCCCCGGCCGGGGTACAGCTCACGCGCGGGTCCTCGGCCTCGGCCTGGTAGAACAGCGACAGCGAGCCACCACCGCTCCAGCCGCCGAGCAGGACCTTCTCGTAGCCCAGCCGCTCCTTTGCATCGCGCACGCAGGCGGCAAGGTCCACCACCACCTTTTCCATGATCAGCGCGTAGTCCACGCCGCGGTAGCGGCTGCTGCAGACGATGACATCCACGCCCGCCCGGGCGAGCGCCAGCGGCATCGGCAGGTACTGCCCGCCGCCGATCGGGTGCATGAAGATGACGACGGTCTTCGAGTCCACGCCCCGCGGCTTGAGCAGGTGCGCCTCCAGCACGACGCGCCCGATCTCGCCCGCGTAGGTGTCCTTGAACCCGGCCTGCTCGAGGAAGCGGATCAGGTAAGGGATCCGGTCGTACTGCAGTTCCTGACGGATTTCAGCCATGGCGCCCCCCGCTGGTCGAATTGCAACATCCGCACCGGCCCGCGGAATCCTTGCCCTGGATCCCGCACCCGGATGATGCATTGACCTATCTCGGGCAAACAATGTCAAGATCGCTGACGACAAGGCTCGATGACACGACGGTCCCCGCCCCCGCGGCCGGGGCGGGAGTGCCCCGTGACGGGGCAGCACCACGGCCGCCCGCAGGCGACCGGGCCGGGATGGCGGATGGCCTATTTGCCGTCCGCGCGGGGCCCGAGCAGGATGGGCGCGTAGACGCCGAGGAACAGGCCGAAGGCCACCACCCAGAGCAGCGCCGCGGCATCGATCAGGGCCATGTACGGGGCGGGCAGCAGCGGCCCGATGCTGCGCAGCACGGCGGCCAGCAGCAACAGCAGGTAGGCGATCGCGATCGGGCGCACCACGATGATCGGACGCCCGGTATGGCCCAGGCCTACCCGCGTCATCATGGCCAGGATCATGCCGCCGATGCCGCCGATGGTGACCATGTGCAGGGCGGCGGTGCGCGCAAGCGGCAGGCCGAGGGCGCTGAGGCCCACCAGCAGATAGCCGACCGCGGCGCAGGCATAGGCCAAGTGCAGGGACCAGACCACGGGGTTGGACAGCGCCCTGGAGCCCTGCCAGCCTCGCAGGCGCCACAGGTTGACCGCACCGGCCAGCAGGAGCAGGAAACCGGCGGGCGCCGAACCCGGCGCAACCGCATCGGCCAGCCCGGCGACGATGATCAGCGCGATGGCCAGCGGATCGAGCAGGGGGCGCGGCACCAGCGGCCGCGACTCGCCGCGCATGCGCAGCCAGTTGGCGGTGAACAGCGGGATCACCCTGCCACCCACCACCGCGATGAGCAGCATGATCAGGTGCACCATCATGGTGACGGCCAGCTGGTCGCCCCCCGCGACGAGATCCAGCTCGCCGAGGTAGTACAGCAGCACCAGCGCCGGCAGCACCCAGACGATGGCGGCGATGCCGTAATTGCGGCGGCTGCCGCCACCGATGATCTCGCGGCTGACGAGCGCCGCCAGCAACACCGGGAACACCAGGTCGATTCCCGCCACCAGCCCGGGCGGCAACGTGCCGCCGACGGTGGCCACCAGACGCCCGGCCAGCCAGGCCATGATCAGCACCACCAGCATGCCGCCACGGATCGGTGGCCGGCCGGTCCAGCTGGCCACGGCGGTGAGCACGAAGCCGGCAACGACCCCGCCGGCGAAGCCGAGGGTCATTTCACGCGCGTGCCAGAGCGATGAGATGCCCCCCGGAGTCCCCGCCCCCGGCCAGCCTGCGCCGTGGAAGACCGCCACCCAGAGCACCAGCGCCAGCATGGAATACAGGCTGGCCAGCAGGAAAAACGGCCGGAAGGCATAACTCAGGAAAACAGGGGGCTTGTTCTGGCTCATGGCTACCGCGATCGCTGCCCGCGGACTGCCGCGGCGAAGCGTCATTGTCCGCCAACGCCGCTGGTGGTGCCAGCGCGGGCAGCCTCTCCCGAGGCGCTCATCGTCCGGCTTGCGGCCAGGAGCCGGTGCAGCCGCTGCACGGGCTTCCCGTGATGCGCATCCGGCCCGCCTCGGCGGCCGGCTGGCGGTCGCGCGGTTTCAGGTCGCGCGGCCGGATGACGTATCATCGGCAGCCCAGCAAAAACTTGCACTCAAGGGCGCAGCGTGATCTTTGATGTCGCCATTGTCGGGGCCGGCCCCGCCGGTCTTTCCTTCGCCCGCTCGCTGGCGGGCAGCGGGCTCGATGTCGCGCTGGTGGAGACGCAGTCCGCGGCGCGACTGGCCGACCCGCCCTTCGACGCCCGCGAGATCGCGCTCACCCACCACAGCGCACACCTGCTGCAGAAGCTCGGCCTCTGGGACCTGATCCCCGCGGAGGAGATCCACACCCTGCGCGACGCGCAGGTCCTCGATGGCAGCTGGCTGCCCGGGATGTTCATCGACCACCGCGAAGGCCCGCGCCCGCAGCTGGGTTACCTGGTCAGCAACCAGCTGATCCGCCGCGCGGCATTTGCCGCCATCAGCGGGCAGGACCGCCTCCAGCTGTTGTGCGAGCGCCGGGTCACCGCCATCGAGCCGGGGACCGGACACTCCCGCCTGCGGCTCTCCGACGGTGCGCAGCTCGATGCGCGCCTGGTAGTGGCCGCCGACAGCCGTTTTTCCGAGACCCGCCGCGCCATGGGCATCCCCGCCGACAGCCACGACTTCGGCAAGACCATGTTGCTCTGCCGCATGCGGCACGACAAACCCCATAACCAGGTGGCCTGGGAGTGGTTCGGCCACGGCCAGACCATCGCGGTCCTACCGCTGAAGGAACACGAGTGCTCAGTGGTGCTGACCTTGCGCCACACCGAAATCCAGGAGCTGATGACGGCAAGCGAGGCCGGGTTCGCGAGCGCGATGGAACAGCGTTTCGAGCATCGCCTGGGCAACATGGAGCTCATCAGCACCCGCCACGCCTACCCGCTGGTGGGGGTCTACCCACGCCGCTTTACCGCGCAGCGCTACGCACTGGTCGGTGATGCCGCGGTCGGCATGCACCCCGTGACGGCGCATGGCTTCAACTTCGGCCTGCTGGGGCAGGACCTGCTCTCCGGGCTCATCAGGCCGCTCGCCGGGAGAGGCGACATCGCCAGCCCCGCCATGCTGGCCCGCTACGACCGCGAGCTGCGGCGCGCCACGCGGCCGCTGTACCTCGCCACCATGATGATCGTGCAGCTGTACACCAACGACACCCGCCCCGCCCGGCTGCTGCGCCGGACCGTGCTCTCGGCAAGCGCGCGGATCCCGCCGCTGCGCCGTGCGGTGGTCCACAGCGTCATGCAGGCCGGTGACAGCCGCATCGCCACGAGGCCGCTGCTCGGCATGCTGCGTTCGATGCGCGGCTGAACGCCGCGGCGATTGCTGCAGGGCCATCCACGGCCAGCAGGACAGCAATCCGTCCGATTGAATACGTAGTTTCCGCAGGAACCGCCTAGCGGTTTTTCCGTATTGTCGCGCGCGACCCGCATCTCGAGACTTCCCGGGTCCCAAAAGCAGCCCGTCAAGTGATGGCGGTCCGCCCATCAGATGGCAGATTCAACAGGGAAACAAGCCATGAAAGCATTGCCAAAATCACCTCCACGGCTGGGCCTGCTTGCTGCAGCCGGCGTGTTGGCCACCCTCGGCACGATCGCGGTCGGCGCCGACAGGAATGCAGCGCTGGAACACCAGGCCGAGGTCGCCAAAGGCACGCCGGATGCCGCCGTCATGGCAAAGGGCGAGACCCTCTACAAGCAGAACTGCGCCGCCTGCCACCAGGCCGACGGCAAGGGCATGACAGGGGTGTTTCCGCCACTGGCCCAGTCCGACTTCATCGCCAAGGATCCGATGTCCGTCCTCGACACCACGGTCAGGGGGCGGCAGGGTGAGCTGGTGGTCAACGGCGTCACCTACAACAACGTCATGCCGGCCATCAGCTACCTCAGCGACGAGGAACTCAGCCAGGTCATCACCTACGTGCTCAACTCCTGGGGCAACCCCGGCGGCATCGTCAGCAAGAAGATGGTGGGCGACTACCGCAAGGCGGTCGATGCCGAGGCGCGCCAGGCGGCCGGCGAGCGCCACGCGGGCGTCAGCGAAGCGGTGCAGGCGCTGGAGTCCCAGCCTTCGCAGCTTGCCGACATCCACTACAACGCCAACCCGAAGGCGCCGCAGATGACCGAGGATGAGTTCACCCGGGGGCGCCAGATCTACTTCGAGCGCTGCGCCGGCTGCCACGGCGTGCTGCGCAAGGGCGCGACCGGCAAGC
>JACFNV010000030.1 GCA_019454675.1 Gammaproteobacteria bacterium
CGCAGCGGCCATGCCGGAAAAAGAAAAGGCCCTGCCGAAGCAGGGCCTTTCCATCTCTTCAGGTCCGCAGACGGCCTGTCACCCCTCGCGGGGTGTCGGCCACCTTTGGCACGGACTCAGGCAGCAGCCTTCTGGCGACGGCGGATCATGCCGAGGCCACCCAGCGCACTGCCCAACAGCCAGACAGCAGCAGGGACCGGCACCACGGTGTGGGAGTAGGTCCAGTAGCCCCAGTTGCTTTCGCTGGTCGGGGCAGTAGCGGCGTTGATGCTCAAAACGGACCAGTCACACGTGCTTGCCGAAATCTGCAAGCTGGTCGTGCCACTGTGGCCAGAGATCACGGCCGGCGATATCAGCGTGCCATTGCAGGCCTCCCAACCCCCGCTGAGGTTGATGGTCTCGATCGAGGCAAAGTCGAGCGTGGCGCCGTGGTTCCACTGGTAGCTGAGATCGACCAGCGCCGACTCGGAAATACCCGAGAAGTTGGCCGGATCGGTGATCCCCGGATCACTGATGGTCAGCGTTCCCGTACCTCCTGAGTTGAACTCGGGACTCCACCCGTAGACCACGGTCATGGCCGAGGCGGATGCCGAGAACAGGCCCAGCACCAGTGCGGACGCTGTCCATGAGGCAATCATTCTCTTCATCGCACTTCCCCCTTGTGTTGTCCCGGTGGCGCATTCCGCGTCGATGCGCCTTGCGGGCTTTGGGCCAACCCTGGGGTTGACCCGGTCTCGGAACCGGAAGGAGGGCTGGCCGTCCCGCCCGGGCGGCCAGCCACTTTCAGCCCAGGCTCAGGCAGCAGCCTTCTGGCGACGGCGGATCATGCCGAGACCACCCAGCGCACCACCCAGCAGCCACAGCGCGCCAGGCACCGGCACCTGCTGCAGGTTCAGTGTGTAGAGCGCGCTGATGGCGGTGTTGTTGCCACCGTTCGGTGCATCGCCCATGCCGCTGGCCACCACGCGTGCGGTGATGGTGCAGATGTCACCCGCCGCTACGCAGTTGGCAAGACCCGAGAGATCCCAGCTCACGCCTGCGGTACCGCCCGCCTGGGCAATCACGACGTGCTCATATGCGTTGCAGTCGCCGTTGTCACAGGAGGCTGGATCGCCACCCCAGGGGAAGGCATTCACGCCGCGGCTGTTGCTGGCAGTGTAGCCATCCACCAGGCCGTCCCAGTTCCAGATGGAGCTGGCGGTGGCGCCGGTGATGCCGTTGCGGTAGAGGCCGCAGCTGCCAGTCGGGGTGGCACCCACGACCGCCACGCAACCCGAGTTGGTGAGGGCGGCATCATGAAGCATCGTGCCGGTGGTGGAATCATACGTCCAGGTCAGCGCCGTATATTCTTGGCCACCAGCCGGGTTGTTGAAGCGGCCGGCATAGGTCGGGATGGTCTCGCCCACGGCACCCGTCACCAGATTGCTGCGCGTCGCTTCGGTCTGGAACAGGCCGAAGCTCAGGCCGCCGAGCTGGGTCAGCGTGGCCGAGCTCACGCCCGTGGCATTGGTGCTCAGCGTGCCGCTGACATTGATGCTGTTCAGCTCCACAGCCTCGTGCGGCATGGTGGAGTAATCCGAATCCATCAACTCCCAGGTGGTCGGATCGGTGATATCGAGCGTGCCGCCGTAGCCCTGGTAGTCGGCAAGGTTCGGAATGGACTGTCCGCCGATGTTGCGGACATCATTCATGGTCGAGCTGCTCAGCACGTTGAACTGGGCTGCATTTGCGCCCACGGCCACCAACGAAGCGGCCGCAGCGGCAACAGCCAGAACGGTTGCTTTTGTCTTCACGAGAGATACCCCCCTTCGGGTTTTGCTTATTGGAATAATCCGGGCTCCGGTTTAGCAGGTCGCATCGGGGGTGCCAAGGGCTTTTTTCCATAAGCTGGCGGTGAGGAAACTTTTAGCGAACTCCCGCTCATGCAAGAGGAAACAATGGGTCATTAGCCTGCTGTTTTGTCTCATTGCAAAGCCGCGACAACCCCATACAGCGAGGGAACGAACACGACCCGCGCAGCTCCCGGGGCCCGCGCAAGGCACGCAAAATAATGCTGCACGGGCTTGGTTGATTGACCCGCCCTCATGTAAACTTCGTTGTGGGGGGCTGTAAAACCCGCCTTGTGGGGGAATCCGGATCAGGTCATGCGGAAGCCTCCGGTCACCATGGTGACCGGAGTGATGAAGCGGCCCGATGGCAGATTCCCCTGCCCGACCGGCTATCTGACAGAGCGACACAGCGCAAGCAGCTTCGACATGCGAACTGACCCACGCCTGCGGCAACTCCGTCGTATACCCGCCATTTGCCAATAGTTGATACCCGAGAGACCAGGAGCAGAGATGGAATCGAAGTTGTATGTTGGGAATCTGTCGTATTCGACGACAGAGGACGACTTGCGCCAGTTGTTTTCGCAGGCCGGCAACGTGAAATCAGTATCCGTGATCAAGGATCGCGACACCGGCCGTTCGAAGGGCTTTGGTTTCGTCGAGATGGGCAGCGACGAGGACGCCCAGAAAGCGGTCAGCCAGTTCAATGGCCAGAGCTTCCAGGACCGTTCGCTCAAGGTGAACGTTGCCCGTCCGCGTGAAGACCGTCCCCGTGGCGGTGGCTTCGGCGGGCCGCGTGGCGGCGGCGGTGGTGGCGGTTTTGGCGGCCCACGTGGCGGCGATCGCGGCGGCTTTGGCGGGCCCCGCGGCGGTGGCGGCGGACGCTCCTGGTAAGACCTGCGGCTCCCGCGCAAGGCGGGAGCCGGCATGACTGAAGCCGGGCATCCTGCGCAGGCGGGGTGTCCGGCTTTTTGCTGTGGCACGGCCATGCCGGAGCCCGTCCGGCCGCGCAGGCCCTGCTCAGTCGGCCAGGGTGCCGATGCCGATCTGCGCCGGCACCCAGCCATCCTGCACTGCCACCTCCTCGCGCCCCCCGGCTCGCACGCGCGCAGCGGGCAGTTGCAGGGCCTGCACCAGCTCGCCGCTCACCGCCTCCATCCGCGCCTTGGCCAATGCATCGAGGTCCGCATCGGCTATCGGCTCGGCAACGACCAGCTCCTCGCGCAGCGCCTCCAGGTAGGCCAACAGGTCGAGGCGGGGCCGGCCCGCGGGATCATCCGCCGGCGGCAGGGTGTGCGCCGTACGCAGCTCCGCCAGCTCGCGCCCGGGGAAGCGCTCCACGTACTGCGCCTCGAGCAGCTCGCGACGGCGGCGCTCCAGCCGTGCACTGGCAGGAGCGGATGAGCCCTCGGCCTCCGCCAGCGCAGCCTCCAGCCAGGCACCGACCCGTGCCGTGCGCAGCGCCTGGCCATCGGCATCGGCCGCCGCCACCGCGGGCACCTTGAGCAGCAGGCCTGGACGCTGCGCCAGCGCCTCGGCGATGCGCGCCAGGCTTTCCCTGGCGGGCGGCAGCAGCTCGGCACGACCCGGGGCGAAATCGATGCGCCCGAGATCCTCCGACTCGACGCCGAGCAGGTTGCCGAGCAGGCGGAACGGTGCGCTCGCCACGCGGGCCACCAGCGTGGTGAAAGCCTTCCACAATACCCCGCCGATGCGGAACTGCGGATCGTCGAGGCTGCCCTCCACCGGCATGTCGACGCTGATGCGCCCGTTGGCATCCTTGAGCAGGGCCACCGCCAGCCCGAGCGGCAGGTTGGCCGCCCCGGGGCTGGGCAGCTTCTCGCCGAGCTCCAGCTCGTCGATGATCACCTTGTTGCTGCCCACCAGCCGCCGCTGGTCGAGGCGGTAGCGCAGGTCGAGATCGAGCTTGCCGGCGGCGATCTTGCGGCCGGCGAACTTCACCGTGTAGGGCGACAGCGTCGCCATCTCGATGTTGCGGAACATCACGCCGACATCGGTCTGCTCGGTCGGCGCATTCACCCGCAGCTGGCCATCCACCTGCGCCAGCCCGTAAGGCGCGACGCCACCCTCCAGCGCGATGCGTGCCGGGCGGCGGCTGCGCGAGTCGATGGTGCCGAGCTTGCCGCCGAACTTCTCGATGCGGACCGCAAAGGGCAACGGCAGGCTGAGGTCGGTGAAATCCACCTCCCCGCCCTCGACCAGCACCTCGCCGATGTGCAGATGCAGCGGCTCGCCACCGGCGGCGGCTGTCGGTGGCGCTTCCTGCGCTGCTGCCGGCGCCTCGACCAGCAGCTCACCGATGTTGGTGCTCTGGTCCTGGTTGATGAACAGGCGCGCGAAGGGCTGGCGCAGCCGCAGCCGCATCAGCCGCAGCGCCTTGCCATCCGCCTGCAGCTCCAGCCCCTCGAACCCGGCCTCCTGCCATGCCAGCAGGGGCGCCTTGCCGACCACGTCGTGGAGATCCAGCTCGCGGATGGCGAGATTGCCGCTGAAGGCCAGCGACTCGTCGGCGTCCGAGACCAGCCGTCCCTGCAGGCCGAGCACGCCCTTGCGCAGCTCGACATGCGCCAGCTCCGCGACATAGGGCTGGAGCTGCGCCAGGGCGAAGCCATCGACCTCGAGCCGCGCATCGAACGCGGGGGCCGGCTCCACGACCAGGCTGCCATCGAGGCCGATCCGCCCGCCGCTGCCCACGGTGGCCTGCAGCTGCACCGGCAGCCGCGCCCCCGGGGCATTGCTGATGTCCTGCACATCGAGCTGCAGATCGTGCAGCGACCAGGCCACCGCGCCGGCGGGCAGGGTATCGGCAAACTCGATGGCCGCATCGCGCAGCGCAAAGGCATCGAGCTGCAGCTGCATGGCCGGGCCGGCTGCGTCGGCAGGTGCACCATCGCCCGTTTCCACCACAGCGCCCACAGCTGCCACCGGTTCCACACCATCGGCAGCGATCGCGGCGGGCGGGGTCACGGGGCTGAAGAAGTCCAGCAGATCGATGCTGCCATCCTCTCCACGCCTGGCCTTGAGCCGCAGGCCATCGAGCTCGAGCCTGCCGGCATGAGCGTTGCCCTGCGGCCAGCGCAGGCTGCCGCCGCTGAGCTGCAACCGCGACCAGGCGAGGAAATCCGGCGATTCCGCGGCGGACAGGCGCAGCTCGCCGATGCCGGCCTCGAGCTCGTCCACCGCGAGGCTGAGGCTGCCATCGGCCTCGCCCGCCAGCACGAAGCCCGCGGAAAGCGCCGTATCGTCGTGTTCGACGCTGAAGCGCAGGCTGTCTTGCAGGTAGCGCGAGAGCAGCGTGGCGACCGGTCCCTCCAGGCTGAAGCGGCCGGCCGCATGCAGCGGCTCCAGTCCCAGCTCGCCATCCAGCTGCAAACGCGCGCCGGACTCCAGCATCACCACGATCCGCTGCTCGCCCACCGTCCCGGGCAGGGTGCTCAATTCATCGAGGGCGATGCTGAAAGGGCCGATGCGGGTATGGAAGGGGGTGGCCGGCACCTCGTCGCTGGCATCGATCACGCCATCGCCGATGCGCAGGCGGCGCACGATGAGCCGTGGCAGGCCGGGCTCCGCGGACGCATCGGCCGCTTCTTCCGCCGCCGGCAGCAACCGCAAAAGATTGAGCCCGCCATCCGCAGCGCGCACCAGCCTGAGATAAGGAGCATCCAGCGACAGCTCGCTGAAGGTCCATGCCCGCCTGAAGAGGCCGGCAGCCGAGAGATCGGCATGCAGGCCGGCGAAGCGGACGAGCTCGCTGCCATCGACATCGCGCAGGACGAAGTCCGCCACGTGCAGCGAGAGCGTGAAGGGATTGATGCGCACCGTGCCGACGCTGGCCTCGCGGCCCAGTTGCTCGTGCGCCAGCGAGACCACCTGCCGGCCCAGCAGCCAGGGCGCCAGCACGAAGCCGGCCAGTGCATAGAGGAGGAGCAGTGCCGCGGGCGGCAGCAGCCAGCGGCGGTATTTCAGCCAGACTGCCGCCACCACGGATGCTCAGGCCGGCGTGATGTCTTCGTAGAACTCGTGGCTGTGCTCGGGCAGGAGGTGCGGAAACAGATCCTTGCCGCGGCTGGCCGCGACGGTACG
Organism: Gammaproteobacteria bacterium; assembly: GCA_019454675.1. Lineage (GTDB taxonomy): Bacteria > Pseudomonadota > Gammaproteobacteria > Steroidobacterales > QUBU01. The sequence goes on from JACFNV010000030.1 coordinate 5,931, forward strand.
CGAAAAGGCCATGCGATCTTCGATGCTGTCCCAGCGCTCGATGAGGATGAACTGCGTGCCCGCGGGCGGCTTTTCCGGCATGCGGGCCAGTTCCTCCGCGCTCAGCGACTGGCGGACTGCGGCCGCCATGGTGCCGGCGCGTGCGCGCAGGATCTGGCGCCCCTGGTAGCCCCTGGCAGCGCGCAGCTGCGGTTCGAGATCCTGGTAAAAGCGGCCGACTTCGGCCTCGTGCCCGGTCTTGGCCCGGACGGTAACGATGTAGATGACCATGTCTGTCCCTGCCGGACTGCGGCGCCGGATGCCACTGGTGGCAGTATAGACGATGCCCGCTGGCCCCGGATGCCGCGCCACGCCGCGCCACGCTGCGGGAAGCTGCGGCTGGGTCACGTTGCCGGTGGTCGGCGATCCGTAAGATAATTTTCGGCTTTCCCCCTTCTCCCAGCTCAAGGATCGACTCCCATTCCCATGTCCGGACAAAATTTCCCCCTGCAGATCAGTGCACGGCTGCCCGAGAAACTCGGGCGCCTCGACGAGCTTGCCGCCAACCTCTGGTTCAGCTGGCACCGGCCCACCCGCAAGCTGTTCTCCGCACTCGATCGCGACCTGTGGTGGAGCAGCGGGCGCAACCCCAAGGTGTTCCTGCGCTGCGTCGACCAGTCGGTGCTGGACATGGCCGCCACCAACGAGACCTTCCTCGCCTCCTACCGGCGCGTGCTGGCCGAGTTCGATTCCTACCGCGACCAGGACCTGACCAGCTACCTGCCGGCGGGCCTGCGCGACGATGACCTCATCGCCTATTTCTGCGCCGAGTTCGGCTTCCACGACAGCGCCCCGCTGTACTCGGGCGGGCTCGGCATCCTCGCCGGGGATCACTGCAAGAGCGCCAGCGACATGCGGCTGCGATTCGTGGCGGTGGGCCTGCTCTATCGCCAGGGCTACTTCATTCAGCACATCGACGACGCCGGGCGCCAGCTCGCGGCGTACCGGCATACCCCGGCCGAGGACATGCCGGTGGTGCCCGCGCGCGACGGCGAGGGCCGCGAGATCAGCATGCAGCTGCAGTTCCCGGGGCGCAGCGTGACCATCAAGGTCTGGCGTGCCGAGGTCGGGCGGGTGCCGGTGCTGCTGCTCGACACCGACGTGCCCGGGAACAGCGCGGACGACAGGCGCATCACCCAGGTGCTCTATGGCGGCGACCAGTCCATGCGCATCCAGCAGGAACTGGTGCTGGGCGTGGGCGGCGTGCGCGCGCTGCGCGCGGCGGGCATCAGCCCGACCGTCTGGCACATCAACGAGGGCCACCCCGCCTTCCTGGTGGTCGAGCGCGCGCGCGAGCTGACCAGCGCGGGCATGCCCTTCGCCACGGCGCTGGAAGCCGTGGCCGCCTGCACCGTGTTCACCACCCACACCCCGGTGGCGGCCGGGCACGATGCCTTCCCGCACGACCTGGTGCTGAAGTACTTCGGCGAGGGCATCGGCGAACTCGGCATCGACATCGACACCTTCCTGCGGCTCGGCCAGCACGGCAACGGCAACCAGCCGCTGTTCAACATGACGCGGCTGGCCGTCAACGGCGCGCGCTCGGTCAACGGCGTCAGCGCCATCCACGGCAATGTCTCCTCGCACATCCTCGCCGATGCCTGGCCGGACATCCCGCCCGGCGAGAACCCGGTCGGCTATGTCACCAACGGCGTGCACGTGCCCACCTTCATGCGCGAGGAATGGGCGGCGCTGCTGGACCAGCACCTCGGGCCCTCGTGGCGCTTCGGCCTGCTCGATCGGCCGTTCATGGAGCGCATCCTCGAGATCCCCGACGGCCGCTTCTGGTACGTGAAGCAGCAGGTCAAGAGCGAGATGCTCGGCGCCCTGCGCCGCCGCGTGCTGCGCCAGCACAGCCGCAACCGCTGCAGCGAGGCGCACATCCACCGCCTGATGAAGTACCTGGACCCGGACAATGCCAATGTGCTGACCATCGGCTTCGCGCGCCGCTTCGCCACCTACAAGCGCGCCACGCTGCTGTTCTCCGACCTCGGCTGGCTGCAGCAGATCGTCGACAAGGACGAACGCCCCGTGGTGTTCATCTTCGCCGGCAAGGCGCACCCCGCGGACGAGCCCGGCCAGCAGCTGATGCAGGAGGTGCACCGGGTGGCGAACATGCCCGAGTTCTTCGGCAAGATCCTGCTGGTCGAGGGCTACGACATGGACCTCGGCGGCTCGCTCACCGCCGGCGTCGACATCTGGCTCAACAACCCGATCTACCCGCTGGAGGCCAGCGGCACCTCGGGCATGAAGGCGGCGATCAACGGCACGGTCAACCTGAGCGTGCTCGATGGCTGGTGGGCCGAGGGCTACGATGGCAGCAACGGCTGGGCCATCCCGCCCGCACCGCACAACGGCAACGACGGCGAGCGCGACCGCCAGGATGCCCGCACGCTCTACGAGATCCTGCAGGACGACGTCATCCCGCTCTACTACGCCCGCGACGAGCGCCTCGGCTATTCGCCGGGCTGGGTGCAGATCTGCAAGCGCTCCATGGCGACCATCCTGCCGCGCTTCAACAGCAACCGGCTGCTGCACGACTATGCCTGCAACTTCTACGGCCCCGCCGCCGCGCACGGCCGCAGCATCGGCGCGCAGCATGCCGCCATGGCGGGCGAACTGGCGGCCTGGAAGGCGCGCGTCGCCGCGGCCTGGGGCGGGGTCTCGCTGCAGCTGGTCGGCAAGCCGCCGCTGCGCGGTCATTTCGACGACCGCATCCGCCTCGAGGTGGCCGTGCAGCTCAACGGCATCCCGGCGCGGGAGGTGCGCGTGGAATGCGTCATCCACCGCGACATGTGCTCGGAACTTGCGGTGCCGGTCAAGCAGTATGCAAGCCATGCGCGGGAGGCCGATGGCGTGCGCCACATCGGCAAGGAGACGGTCTTCGTCGCGCCGCTGCTGCCCGACTCCGACGGCAGCGGCGAGGTGGTCTACCGGCTCGAGCTCGATCCGCCCTGGTGCGGTGCCCTGCGCTTCGGCATCCGCGCCATGCCCTACCACCCGAGCCTGCTGCACCCCTGCGAAACCGGGCTGATGCACTGGCTATGAGCAGCGGCGACTGACATGGCAGCAGGGCCGTTCCGGCTGGCGCAGGGCAGGCCCTTCCCCGACGGGGCCAGCGTGGCGGCCGGGGGCGTCAACTTTGCCGTCTTCAGCCGGCACGCCACCGCCGTCACGCTGGTGCTCTACGCCTCGGCCACCGCCCGCGAGCCCCTGCAGGTCATCGACCTCGACCCGGTCGAGAACCGCACCTTCTTCTTCTGGCACGTGCTGGTGGAGGATGCCGGCGCCGGCCTCTGGTACGCCTGGCGGATGGATGGCCCGGCGGACACCGCGCGCAGCGGCCTGCGCTTCGATCCGCGCCGCGAGCTGCTCGACCCCTGGGCGCGCGCGGTCGGCACCGGGCTGTGGGATCGCCGGCGCGCCAGCTCCCCCCTGCCGCAACCCGGCACCGGGCTGCGCGCCCGCGTCATCGACGACGAGCCCTACGACTGGGAGGGCGACCGCAGGCTCGAGCGCCGTCCCGAGGACAGCATCATCTACGAGCTGCACGTGGGCGGCTTCACCCGCCATCCCAGCTCGGGCGTGGCTGCGCCCGGCAGCTTTGCGGGCCTCGTCGAGAAGATCCCCTACCTGCAGGCGCTCGGCATCACCGACGTGGAGCTGATGCCGGTGATGGCCTTCGACGAGCAGGACGTGCCACCCGGCACCGCGGCGCTCGGGCTCGGCAACTACTGGGGCTACAGCCCCTACGGCTTCTTCGCCCCCCACCCGGCCTACTGCGCGGGCCCCGACGGGCGGCGCGAGTTCCGCGACATGGTCAAGGCGCTGCACCGCGCCGGCATCGGCGTCATCCTCGACGTGGTCTTCAACCACACCGCCGAAGGCGGCGGCGATGGCCCGGTGATCAGCTTCAAGGGGCTTGCCAACGAGAGCTTCTACCATCTCGACCCGGCCGACCGGCGCCGCTACCGCGACTTCACCGGCACCGGCAACACGCTGAACTGCAACCATCCGCTGGTGGCACGCTACATCCTGCACTGCCTCGAGTACTGGGTGCGCGAGATGCATGTCGATGGCTTCCGCTTCGACCTCGCCAGCGTCATGGCGCGCGGCGAAGATGGCAGGCCGGTGTACCACGCGCCGGTGCTGTGGAGCATCGAGTTCTCCGAGGCGCTGCTGCACACGCGGCTCATCGCCGAGGCCTGGGATGCCTCCGGCCTCTACCAGGTCGGCTCCTTCCCCGGCTATCGCTGGGCCGAGTGGAACGGGCGCTACCGCGACTCGGTGCGCCGCTTCGTGCGTGGCGACGGCGGGCTGCTGGGGGAGATCGCCTCGCGCATCGCCGGCAGCAGCGACCTCTACGCCCCCGGCGGCCGGCTGCCCATCAACAGCATCAACTTCGTCACCTGCCACGACGGCTTCACGCTGCATGACCTGGTGAGCTACGACCGGCGCCACAACGAGGCCAATGGCGAGGCCAACCGCGACGGCGCGGCGGACAACCACAGCTGGAACTGCGGCATCGAGGGTCCGAGCGACGACCCCGCGGTGCTGTCGCTGCGCCGGCGCCTGGCCCGCAACCACCTGGCGATCCTCATGCTCTCGCAGGGCCAGCCCATGCTGCTGGCGGGCGACGAGGTGCTGCGCAGCCAGCAGGGCAACAACAATGCCTACTGCCAGGACAACGAGATCTCCTGGCTTGACTGGTCGCTGGTCGAGCGCAACGGCGACTTCCTGCGCTACGTGCGCGAGCTGATCGCCCTGCGCCGGCGCCACCCCTCGCTGCGCCGGGCGCGCTTCCTGACCGGCCAGCCGGACAACGGCCATGGCGGCCTGCCCGACATCCGCTGGCAGGGCGCCGATGGCGGCGAGCCCGCCTGGCATGCGCCCGACGCCGGCTTTCTCGGCTTCACGCTGGCCGGGCGCGAGGCCGCCGAACCGGTGCTGCAGGTGATGCTCAACATGACAGACGCGCCCTGCCGGGCAAGCATCCCGCAGCTCGGGGGCCGGCAGTGGCGACGCACGCTCGACACCTCGCTGCCGGCGCCGCAGGAGATCCTCCGGCCCGGCGCGCAGCCGGCCATCGAGGGCTCCACCTACAGCGTGGCGCCGCGCTCGGTGGTCGTGCTCGAGGCCTGGTCGGCGGGCGAACCCTCCCTCACCAGCAGGATGCCGGCCAGCGGCGGCAGCGTCAGCAGCAGCGACTGCGGCTGATCCATCCACGGCACCGGCTCGCTCGGCCGCGGCAGCGGGTTGCCGAGGTCGCTGCCGCCATAGAAGCGCGAATCCGAGTTGAACACCTCGCGCCAGCGCCCCGCACGCGGCACGCCGATGCGATAGTCCGCGCGCGGCACGGGCGTGAAGTTGAGCACCACGATCACCTCGTCGTGCCCGTCGCGGCGCAGGTAGGCAAGCACCGAGTTGTCCGCATCGTTCCAGCACAGCCACTGGAAGCCGCGGCCCTCGAAGTCGTGGCGGTGCAGCGGGGCCAGCCTGCGGTACAGCCGGTTGAGGTCGCCCACCAGGTAGCGGATGCCGCGATGGGCCGGCTGGCCGAGCAGGAACCACGGCAGCTCGTCGTGGTGGTTCCATTCCCAGGGCTGGGCGAACTCGCCACCCATGAACAGCAGCTTCTTGCCCGGGAACGTCCACTGGTAGGCATAGAGCAGCCGCAGGTTGGCAAGCCGCTGCCAGTCGTCCCCCGGCATGCGCCCGAGCAGCGAGCGCTTGCCGTGCACCACCTCGTCGTGGGACAGCGGCAGCACGAAGTTCTCGCTGAAGGCGTAGACCGGACCGAAGCTCAGCAGCCCCTGGTGGTGGCGGCGGTAGACCGGATCACGGCCCATGTACTGCAGGGTGTCGTGCATCCAGCCCATGTTCCACTTCATGGAAAATCCGAGCCCGCCCTGGTCGGTCGGGCGCGAGACCGCCGGCCATGCGGTGGACTCCTCGGCGATGGTCATGCTGCCGGGCGCCTCGGCATGGGTGAGCTGGTTGAGGCGGCGCAGGAAGGCCACTGCCTCGAGGTTCTGGTTGCCGCCCTCGCGGTTGGGCAGCCACTCGCCGGGCTGGCGCGAATAATCGAGGTAGAGCATCGAGGCCACCGCATCCACGCGCAGCCCGTCGCAGTGGAACTCCTTCAGCCAGTAGATGGCGCTGGAGAGCAGGAAGCTGCGCACCTCGTTGCGGTCGTAGTTGAACACCAGCGTGCCCCACTCGCGGTGCTCGCCCTTGCGCTGGTCGGCATACTCGTACAGCGCGCTGCCATCGAAACGCGCCAGCCCGTGCGCATCCTTCGGGAAGTGGCCTGGCACCCAGTCGAGGATGAGGCCGATGCCGGCCTGGTGGAGGTGGTCGACCAGATAGCGGAAGTCGTCGGGGGTGCCGAAGCGGCGCGAGGGCGCGAAATAGCCGGAGGTCTGGTAGCCCCAGGATTCGTCGAGCGGGTGTTCGTTCACCGGCAGGACCTCGACGTGGGTGAAGCCCATCTCGAGCACGTAGGGCACCAGCTGGGCGGCGATCTCGCGGTAGTCGAGGAAGCCGCCAGCGGCGTCGCGACGCCACGAACCGAGGTGGAGCTCGTAGATGGACAGCGGCCGGTGCAGCCAGTCGCCGCCGGCACGCTGCTGCATCCAGGCCGCGTCCCCCCAGGCGTAGCGCGATGCCGCCACCGTCACCGAGGCGGTGGCCGGGCGCAGCTCGGCCTGCCGCGCATAGGGATCGGCCTTCAGCAGCAGCTCGCCGCTCCAGCGGTTGCGGATCTCGTACTTGTAGATCTCGCCGACGCCGAGCCCGGGGATGAACAGCTCCCAGATGCCCGAGGCGCCGCGCGAGCGCAGCGGATGGCAGCGGCCATCCCAGGCATTGAAGTCCCCCACCACGCTGACCCGCTCGGCCTCGGGGGCCCAGACGGCAAAGCGCATGCCGTCGATGCCGTCGACCTGCACCTGGTGCGAGCCCAGCAGCCACCAGGCATGCCAGTGCTCGCCCGCCGCGAAGGCGGCCATGCCGGCCTCGTCCAGCAGCGGCGGGAAGCAGTAGGGATCCACCTCCTCGCGCACGCTGCCGTCGTCGAGCACGCGGCGCACGCGATAGCGCAGCGGCAGCCGGCTGCCGTCGCCGCGATATTCGAAGATGTCGGTGCCATCCACGCGGACGAGCCCCGCGCCGATCTCGGGCAGGCCGACCTCCAGCGTGCGCGGCGCAAACACGCGCACCAGCACGCGCTCGCCGCCGAGCCGGTGGCGGCCGAGGACGGCAAAGGGATCATGGTGGCGCGCCGCGAGCAGGCGCGCGATCTCCGGATCCGCGGGGCTGGTGTCTGTTGTCATGCTGGAACCGCCGGGCTGCCTGGCGCCGGATGCCCCGGCCCTATGGCGGGGTATACTGCCAGCAGCGGGGCCGGGTGCGAAGGATCTCGAGGTAGCCGATGAAACCCAGGAAATCAGGGCGCTTTGTCAGCCAGCTTACCAAGAGCACCATGGCGGTGGTGATGGCCGGTGGCCGCGGCGAGCGGCTGCGCCAGCTCACCCGCAACCGCGCCAAGCCCGCCATGCCCTTCGGCGGCAAGTACCGCATCATCGACTTCTCGCTGTCGAACTGCGTGAATTCCGGCATCCGCCAGGTGCTGGTGCTCACCCAGTACAAGGCCCACGCGCTGATCCAGCACATCCAGCGCGGCTGGGGCTACCTGCGCGGCGAGTTCGGCGAGTTCATCCAGCTGGTGCCGGCGCAGCAGCAGATCGGCGAGATGTGGTACCGCGGCACGGCCGACTCGCTGCTGCAGAACCTCGACATCATCGACGCCTACCACCCGGACCTGGTGCTGGTGCTGGCCGGCGACCACGTCTACAAGATGGACTACGGCCCGATGATCGCCTTCCACGTGGAGAAGGGGGCCGACATCACGGTCGGCGTGGTGCAGGTGCCGCTGGACAGGGCCCGCGAGTTCGGCGTCATGACCATCGACGACACGCAGCGCGTCACCCGCTTCAGCGAGAAGCCACCCGAGCCCGAGCCCATGCCCGGGCGCAGCGACGTGGCGCTCGCCTCGATGGGCATCTACGTCTTCAGCCGCGCCTACCTCGAGGAGCGCTTGCTGGCCGATGCCGCGGACCCCGCCTCCGCGCACGACTTCGGCCGCAACATCATCCCCGGGGCCATCGGCGACAGCCGCGTCTTCGCCTATCCCTTCGAGAACGTGCAGACCGCGGCACAGGCCTACTGGCGCGATGTCGGCACCGTGGATGCCTTCTACGAGGCCAACATGGAGCTGGTGTACGTCACCCCCGAGCTCAACCTCTACGACGAGGACTGGCCAATCTGGACCTACCAGGAACAGGTACCGGGGGCCAAGTTCATCCTCGACGAAAACGGCCGTCGCGGCGAGGCCGTGAATTCGATCGTCTCCGGTGGCTGCATCATCTCGGGCGCCAGCGTGCGTGAATCGCTGCTGTTCGTGAACAGCCACGTCCACGAGCGCTCCAGCATCTTCCGCTCGGTGCTGCTGCCCGGCGTGCAGGTGGGGCGCGACTGCCGCATCAGCGGCGCCATCATCGACGATCGCTGCATCATCCCGGACGGCACCTGCATCGGCGAAAACCCCGCCGAGGATGCGGCACGCTTCGAGGTCACCGAGGGCGGCATCGTGCTGGTGACGCGGGACATGCTGACGGACGAGGACAACTCCCACCGTGGCGCGAAGTTGCGGGCGGCGATGGAAGCCGCCACCCGCAACTGAACGATGGCGCGGCCATGATCCCGCCCACGGGCCGGCGCGCCGCCGGCGTGCTGCTCCACCCGACCTCGTTGCCCGGCCCCGGCGGCCACGGCACCCTTGGCGCCGATGCACGCCGCTTCATCGATCTGCTGGCCGCCGGCGGATTCTCCGTCTGGCAGACCCTGCCGCTCGGCCCCGTGGACCAGAGCCTCTCGCCCTACCAGCTCAAGTCCACCCAGGCGGGCAACATCGAGCTGATCGACGCCGCCGATCTCGTCGCGCAGGGCTGGCTGCCCGAGGCCGCGGCGACGGCAAGCACCAGCGGCCGGCTGCAGGCCTGCTACGCGCATTTCCGCGATCATGCGGATGCACCGGCACACGCCGCCTTCGATCACTTCGTCCAGCAGCAGCGCGGCTGGCTGCTGCCCTACTCGCTGTTCGAGCACCACCGCCGCAGCCTCGGCGGGCAACCGTGGTGGGAGTGGCCCGCGGCCATCCGCATGCGCGATCCGGCCACCATGACCGCCACGCTGGCAAGCGGGCGCGAGAGCCTGCGCAGCATCGCCTTCGAGCAGTATCTCTTCGACCACCAATGGCAGGCGCTGCGCAACCATGCACGCGAGCGGGGCGTGCTGCTCTACGGCGACCTGCCCTTCTACCCGGACCTCGACAGCGTCGAGGTCTGGTGGCATCGGCGCCTGTTCCAGCTCGACGCAGGGGGCAGGCCCACCGCGGTGGCGGGCGTGCCACCGGACTACTTCAATGCCGACGGCCAGCTGTGGGGCAACCCGCTGTACGACTGGGAGGCCATGCAGGCCGAGGGCTTCCGCTGGTGGATCGCTCACATCCGCGGCCAGCTGCGCCGCTTCGACCTGCTGCGCCTCGACCACTTCCGCGCGCTCGAGTCCTACTGGGCGGTGCCGGCCGGTGCCGCCACCGCGCGCGACGGGCGCTGGCAGCCCGCCCCGGGGCATGCGCTGCTGCAGGCGCTGCAGGCGGAGATCGGCGACGTGCCGCTGGTGGCCGAGGACCTCGGCACCATCACCCCCGCGGTCCACGCGCTGCGCGATGCCTTCGGCCTGCCGCGCATGCTGGTGCTGCAGTTCGCCTTCGACGGCTCGCCGCAAAACCCCTACCTGCCGGCCAACCACGTGGAGAATGCCGTGGTCTATACCGGCACCCACGACAACGACACCACCATGGGCTGGTACGCGGGCCTGGACGCCGGCACCCGGGCACGGGTCGACGGCTGCCTGGCCAGCACGCCGGGCGACATGCCGGGCGCGCTGATCCGCGCCGCCTATGCCTCACCCGCGCGGCTGGCGGTGCTGCCGATGCAGGACCTGCTGGCGCTCGGCAGCGAGGCGCGCATGAACCTGCCGGGCACGCCCGCGGGCAACTGGCGCTGGCGCTTCGCCTGGGAACAGGTGGGCGAGGGGCTGGCCGGGCACTGCCGGCGCCTTGCCGTGCTCTCGGGACGCCTGCCGGCGGCGGCTGCTAGCTGATTGCCGACGCACCGCCGCCATTGGCGAGGCGTGCGAACAATTGCTCGTACTGCGGGCCCTGGCGCTCCCAGGACCAATCCTCGCGCATGCCGTTGGCCACCAGGCAGGTCCACTGCCCGGGCACGGCATGCCAGTCGAGCGCGGTGCGCAGCGCCCAGTCGAGGCCGCCGACATCGGCATCGAGGAACACGCTGCCGGTACCCGAGCCGCTCGCCGGATCGAAGTGCCGCACCGTATCGGCCAGCCCGCCGGTACGGCGCACCACGGGCACCGTCCCGTAGCGCATGGCATACATCTGCGTCAAGCCGCAGGGCTCGTAGAGCGAGGGCACCAGGAACAGGTCACTGCCCGCATAGACAAGGTGGGCCAGGCGCTCGTCGTGCGCCTCGATGAAGGCCACCCGGCCGGGGAAGCGTGCCGCCAGCCCGCGCAGCGCCGACACATAGCCCGGCTCGCCGGTGCCGAGAAAGGCGCAGGCAAAGTTGCGCTCGGCGAGCAGCCCGGGCAGGGCATGGACGAGGATGTCGATGCCCTTCTGCTGGGCAAGCCGGGTCACCATGCCCACTACCGGCAACCCCTCTTCCAGCCGCAGCCCGGCCTCCGCGGCCAGCGCCGCGCGGCAATCGCGCTTGCCGGCAAGATCGACGACCGAGTAGCGCGCCGGCAGCAGTGGATCGGTGGCGGGATCCCAGTGCGCGTAGTCGACGCCATTGAGGATGCCGGCCAGGCGGTGGCGGCGCTGGCGCAGCAGCGGATCCAGCCCCATGCCGTACTGCGCGGTCTGGATCTCGCGCGCATGGGTGGGGCTCACGGTGCTGAGGACATCCGCATGCAGGATGCCGGCGCGCAGGAAGTTCACCCGGCCCGCCCCGGGCCCCTCCTCCGCCACCAGCTCCCGCAGGCCGGCCTCGCCCGCACGGCGCAGCACGTCGATGTCGAACACGCCCTGGTAACCGATGTTGTGGATGGTCAGCGCGGTGTAGGTCTGGCGGAACACGCGCTCATCGCGCGACGCGCCCTTCAGCATGATCGCGGCCGCCGCCGCGTGCCAATCGTGGCAGTGCAGGATATCGGGCCGGAAGCCGGCGCTGGCGGCCAGTTCCAGCGCTGCCCGCGAGAGCAGCAGGAAACGCAGCGCCTCGCCGTCACCCGTGGCATAGACCCCGCCGGCAAAGCGCGCAGGCGCATCGACGAGGAAGACCTGCGGGGCGCCATCGCGGTCGCTGCCCGCCATGCGGTACACCGTATAGCTCGCGCCGGGCTCGCCGGGGATGGGCCGCGGGCCGAGCACCGCATGGGCATCCGCAAGCAGGCCGCGCTCGCGCATCTCCCCGTAGCAGGGCATCACCACCACCACCTCGTGGCCGCGGCGGGCCAGCCAGCCGCTCAGGCCGGCGGTAACATCGGCCAGCCCGCCGACCTTGGCCAGCGGCGCATATTCGGCACAGATGGTCAGTATGCGCATGGCGACCACCCGTGCGGGTGCAAGCCGCCCGCATGGCGCGGGCGCGGACAACACGGCATGGCGGACCTGCTAGCTGTTGCGGATGGACAGCACCGGGCAGCCCGCCTCGCGCAGCACCGCCTCGGTGGTACTGCCGAGCAGCACGTGGCGGATGCCGCTGTAGCCATGGGTTGCCATGACGATCAGCACGACATTGTTTTCCCGCGCATAGCGGACCAGCTCGCCGGCCGGCCTTCCCACCAGGACACGGGTGGTGATCGGCTGCGCGCCGCCGAGATGCTCGCCGGCAAAAGCTTCCATGCGCTTCTCGGCGCTGCGCGCAAGCTCGGCGACCGAGGGAATCGGCACCGGCCCCATGTCCAGCGTCGCATAGATATGCGGCTCTTCGACCACATAGAGGCAGTGGATCTCCGCCCCGAGCAGCCCCGCCATCTGCCGCGCCCAGGGCAGGGCCGCCAGCGAGGCGGTGGAAAAGTCGGTCGGGAAGACAATCACCTTTTGATCAGCCACGGTATTTCTCCGGTTGCCTTGCGCCACATCCGCACGCCGGCCCGTGCCGGCACGGGGTCGTGCGTCCCGGCCAGTATAGTGACTGCGCCTGCGCGCCTGAAGGATTTTGCCGGCGGGACGAAGCGCCGCCGGCAGGTGCCGCGCGGCTCAGCAGCTGCTGAGCAGGCGCGGTGACCCGGATGCGCGCTCGCTGCCGCGCGGGTCGTATTCGGTGGCTGTGGACAGGCCGCCGCGCAGGATGCGCAGGGTGCCGTCGATGCGTCGCTGCTGGCCGCGGATAAGCTGGCCGTTGGCGTCGTTCAATGCCCGGCACTGGCGGGTCAGCGCCAGCACCTGCTGCCAGCGCTGGCCGATGCCGCCATCGGCACCCGGACCGCGCCCGCCACCCGCGGGCCGCTCGCTGATGCCGAGGCGCTCGAGCAGCGCCCGGCGGCGACGATCGGCCTCGTCGGCGGCCGCCACGCTCGCCGCCTTGTGGCTGACCGCCTCGAGCAAGCGCTCGGGGTCACGGGCGGACAGGGCCTCGCGCTCGACCTCCAGCGAGACGAGGACGGCCTGCATGGCATCGATCTGCTCGTCGAGCAGCTGCGCCAGGTCGCGGTCGGAAAGCGGGGTGGCCTGCATGCGGGACTCCGCGGAGCCTTCAGCCCAGTGCGCCATCGAGGCGGATCAGCCTGGCGGCAATGCGCGCCGGATCGGGCTGGTATTGCCCCGCGGCCAGCTGCTCGCGCAGCGCCTGGACCCGCGCCTGATCCACCTCCGGCAGCGTCGCCAGACGCGCCTCGATGGCCTTGAGCCGGGCTGCCGTACCCGTCAGCTGCAGCGCATCGCCAGCAGCAGGACGCTGGGCGGCTGCACTGCTCTGGGTACTGGTGGCAGCACGTTTGGCGCCCTGCGCGCGTGCCGCCGCCATCTCCACGCCAGCCTTGCCATAGCCATTGATCTTGTCAGCCATTTCCTGCTCCCCGGCCCGGGCCGATCTTCCCACCACCATATCGGCAGCCGGGACCCAAAGCTTTAGCCTTCCATTCAGGGCAAATGGATTTCAACTGTTTTCTCATTGATTACAACAGCCTGTAATATTTTCTTCGACGAAATATTCTGCACATCGATCAGCTCGCCAAGTGCCCCGTCACCGCGTGCCACCCCCGGCGCCTGCACGCTGAGGCCGCCGGAACGGGCCTGCAGCGTCACGGCCTGGCCGCGCCGGACGAGCACCGGCGCCTCGAGCAGCGCGGCCGAGAGCGGCGTACCCGCTGGCACCGCCCGGCGCAGCAGCTGGCCATGCACGGCATCGAGGCTGGCCAGGTAACCACCACCCAGCTCGGACAGTTCGCGTTCCGCCAAAATCACGTCGCCTGGTGCCAACGCCTTGCCACGCTCGAGCGGTTGCGCCGTCACCACGACGGCCCGCCGCAGCTTGATGTTGACGGGTACATACAGCCGCCAGGCGCGCTGGCCCTTGCAGCTGACCTCCGCCGTGACGCGGGCGCGGCCCTGCATGCCCCGCGGTGCGCTGGCCTGCAGGGGCAGTTCGCATGCCGGCATCAGCAGCCGCGGATCCAGCGCCTGCGCCTCGACCACCAGTTGTCCCGGCGTGTCCGCCAGCTGCGTGCGCACCGCCTGCTCCGCCGCGCCGCGGATGCGCGCGTGATCCTCGAAGGCAGCCGCTGCCGGGTTGGCGGCTGCCGCCACGGCCAGCCACTGTGCCAGCAGCAGGCATGCCATCGCCTTCCAGCAGGCGGCAGGTTGTCGTCTTTGCTCCATGGGCCGACTTTTGCAAGAAGCGTGCCCGGACGCCTGCTCCAGCTTCCCGCTCCTTCCCGCCGGCGCCGGGGCAAGCCATTGCCCGTACTGCAGCAGCTTGCCGCCACGGCGGGCAAAAGTTGCCGCTGGCCGCCTCCTGCCTGCCCGGTCACCCCTTCACGATCAGCTGGCATGGCATTTGCATCGAGGACGGCAAGGAAATGCATCGGGAGCAAGCCATGCCCATCGACATCAATCAGGTCTTCGCACCGCACGAGCGGGTGATGTCGCTTGCCGGCAGGCGACTGGACCTGCTGGCGGCCAACATGGCCAATGCCGACACGCCCAACTACAAGGCGCGCGACATCGACTTCAAGGCGGCACTGGCCGCCGTCGACGACGGCGCGGGCAAGCGGCTCGCCACCACCCGCAGCGGACATATACAAGGTGCCGGCGGCAGCAGCAGCCACCCCGCCACGCTCTATCGCATCCCCGAGCAACCCAGCCTCGACGGCAACACGGTCGATGCACAGAAGGAAAGCGCGGCGATCGCCGAGACCGCCACCCGCTACCAGGCCTCGCTGTCGCTGCTCGACATGCAGATCCGCAACCTGCGCATGGCCATCACCGGAGGACGCTGATCATGGGACTGCTGAACATCTTCGACATCGCCGGCTCCGCCATGAGCGCGCAGTCCGCGCGGCTGAACACCACCGCCAGCAACATGGCCAATGCCAACAGCGCGGCCAGCCGGCCCGAGGACGCCTACCGGGCGCGCCAGCCGGTGTTCGAGACCGTGCTGCAGGGCCAGCGCGGCGATCCGGCCTCCGCCGCCGTGCGCGTCGCCGGCATCGTCGAGAGCCAGGCGGAGGCGCCGCGCGTCTACCAGCCGGGGCATCCGCAGGCGGATGCCGATGGCTACGTCTACATGTCCAACGTCAACGTCGTGGACGAGATGGTCAACATGATCTCGGCCTCGCGTTCCTACCAGAACAGCGTCGAGGTGATGAACACCTCGAAGGAACTGTTCCTGCGCACCCTCTCGCTGGGCTCGTGAGCGGGCGGCACACCGGAGCATGAGCATGATCACCAACAACAGCAGCAACTCCGTACTCAGCGGGCTCGACCCCTCCTACCAGCTCGCCACCAGGAGCAGCAAGGGCAGCACCGAGCTCGGCCAGGAAGAGTTCCTGAAGCTGATGATCCAGCAGTTCAGGCACCAGGACCCGCTCAAGCCGCAGGACCCTTCCGAATTCCTCACCCAGCTGGCGCAGGTCTCGAGCGTTGCCGGCATCACCGAGATGAACCGCTCGATGCAGACGCTGGCCGATGCCACCTATGCCGCCCAGGCCCTGCAGGCCGCCACCGTGGTGGGCCACGAGGTGCTGGTGCCCGCGGACAGCGCGCTCTTCGCCGACGGCCAGCCGCTGAAGGGCGAGGTCAGGCTGCCGGTGGCCACCGCCAGCGCGGTGGTCAACATCCTCGACGGCGCCGGCAGCCTGGTGCGCCGCATCCCGCTCGGCAACCAGGCGGGCGGTGCGGTTGCCTTCAGCTGGGACGGCCTCGATGCGGGCGGCAGGGCGGCGGCACCGGGCAACTACACGGTGAGCGCCAGCTATGCCAGCGATGGCGAACAGGTGGCGCTCGACACCTTCCTCGGCAAGCAGGTAGCCAGCGTTTCGCTGGGCGGTGACGGCCAGCGCACCCTGCTCAGCACCACCGACGGCCAGCAGTTCGGCCTCGGCGAGATCAGGGCCATCTACTGACACCACGGACGAACATCCAGCGAACACCATTCCCGAAGGAGCCAGAACATGTCTTTCCAGATCGCACTGAGCGGGCTCAACGCCGCCTCCACCGACCTGCAGGTCACCTCGAACAACATCGCCAATGCCAACACCACGGGCTTCAAGTCCTCGCGTGCCGAGTTCGCCGACGTGTTCTCGGGCGAGGCGCTGGGCATCGGCAACGGCGTGCGCCTCGCCGAGGTGCGCCAGACCTTCACCCAGGGCAACGTGGACATCACCGAGCGCCAGCTCGACCTTGCCATCAGCGGCAAGGGCTTTTTCGTGGTCAGCGACCACGGCAGCCTGCTCTACTCCCGCGTCGGCGCCTTCGGCCTCGATGCCAACGGCTACGTGGCCAACTCCGAGGGCGAGCGCCTGCAGGTCTACCCGCCGCGCGGCGACGGCACCTTCAACACCGGTGCGCTGGTGGACCTGCGCTTCACCACCGACACCTCGCCCCCCGAAGCGACCCGCAACATGGACCTGAACATCAACCTGCCGGCGGGCAGCACGCCGCCCGCGGTGGTGCCCTTCGACATCAGCGACCCGCAGAGCTACAACCGCAGCACTTCCAGCATCAGCTACGACTCGCTGGGCGTGGCGCACGACACCACGCTCTACTTCGTCGCCACCGCCAGCGGCTGGAACGCCGCGATGAGCATCGACGGCCAGCAGGTCGGCGGGCTCGAGCCCTTCGCCTTCAGTTCCGCGGGTGCGCTGGCCACCCCGGCCAACGGCCGCCTCGACTTCGCCGGCCACGACCCGGGCAACGGCGCCGAGCCGATGGACATCACGCTCAACCTGAGCCGCTCGACCCAGTACGGCTCATCCTTCGTCGTCAACCAGATCAACCCCGACGGCCAGGCCGCAGGCCGCCTGCGCAGCTTCGAGGTCGATCCCTCCGGCGTCGTCTACGCGCGCTTCTCCAATGGCGTATCGAACGCCATCGGCCAGATCGCGCTTGCCAATTTCTCCAACCCTGAAGGACTGACCAAAGTGAGTGACACATCATTCCAGGAAACCTTCCGCTCGGGCGTCCCGCAGCGCGGCCAGGCCACCCAGTCCGACTTCGGCGTGATCCAGTCCGGCGCACTGGAATCCTCCAACGTCGACCTCACCGAGCAGCTGGTGCGCATGATCACCAGCCAGCGACTGTTCCAGGCCAATGCGCAGGTGATCTCCACGCTCGACACCGTCACCCAGACCATCATCAACATCCGCTGAGGCGGCTGAGGAAACGGGACTGCCATGGACCGCCTGCTCTATGTCGCGATGACCGGCGCCCGCGAAGCCATGCGTGCGCAGTCGGTGGTCGCGAACAACATCGCCAACGCCAGCACCACGGGCTTCCGCGAGGTGCGTCGGGCGGTGGACAGCGCGCCCGTGGCCGGTCCCGGGCTGCCGACCCGGGTCAACCCGGTGTCGCTGCCCGATGCATGGAACCCGGAGTCCGGCACCCTGCTGCACACCGGCCGCGAGCTCGACATCGCCATCCAGGGCGAGGGCTGGATCGCGGTCCAGGATGCCGGCGGCAACGAGGCCTACACGCGTGCCGGCAACCTGCGCATCAATGCCTCGGGGCTGCTGGAGACCGCGTCCGGCGACCTGGTGAAGGGCGCGGGCGGGCCGATCTCGATCCCGCCCTTCCAGCAGCTCTACATCGGCAACGATGGCCAGATCTCCGTGGTGCCGCAGGGCCAGTCGCCCGAGGCGCTGGCCATCGTCGACCGCATCAAGCTGGTGAATCCGCCGGCGGCAG
>JACFNV010000031.1 GCA_019454675.1 Gammaproteobacteria bacterium
GACAACGACCAGCGGGCGGAGGCCATCCTGCGCGAGAACATGGACAAGCTCCATGCCATGGCGGGTGCCCTGATCAAGTACGAGACCATCGACGAGCCGCAGCTGAAGGACATCATGGCAGGCCGCGAACCCCGCCCGCCGGAGGGTTGGGACAGCTCGGGACCGACGCCGACGCCTTCGTCGCCGCCCCCGACCGGCTCCAGCAAGGGCGATCCCGCGCTCGGAGAGCCCGCCAAGCAGCACTGAGGTAGCCGCCGTGCATTCCCTGGCCCGCCAGCCTGCCGGGTACGGGTGGGTCGCTTGACCGCTTTGCAGCTGCCTGTTGCGGGGGATCGCCGCCCGCTGATCATGGGGGTGCTCAACCTCACCCCCGATTCTTTCTCCGATGGCGGGCAGCACCTGCACCGGGACGCTGCCCTCGCGCATGCCGAGGCCATGGTGGCGGCCGGTGCCGACATCATCGATATCGGTGGCGAGTCCACGCGCCCCGGCGCCTCGACCGTCAGCGAGGGCGAGGAAATCGACCGCGTGCTACCGGTGATCGAGGCGTTGTCCTCGCGCCTGTCCTGCCTGCTGTCGATCGATACCAGCAAGCCCGCAGTGATGCGCGCGGCGGTGGCGGCGGGTGCCGGCATGGTCAACGATGTCCGTGCGCTGCAGGGCGAGGGCGCCCTGGATGTCGCCTGCGGGCTCGGCGTGCCGGTCTGCCTCATGCACATGCAGGGCGATCCGGCGCGGATGCAGTGGGCTCCCGCCTATGAAGATGTGGTCGCCGAGGTGACGGCGTTCCTACTCGGCCGCGTCGCGGCATGCGAAGCTGCAGGGATGTCGCGCGACCTGCTGCTGATCGACCCAGGCTTCGGCTTCGGCAAGGGCCTGGGCCACAACCTGGAGCTGCTGCGGGCGCTGCCGGAGCTGGCGGCGCTGGGCTTGCCGCTGCTGGTGGGGCTTTCGCGCAAGGCCATGATCGGCGCGCTGACCGGCAAGCCGGTCGGCGAACGCCTGCATGGCAGCGTCGCGCTTGCGGTGTACGCGGCCCTGCAGGGCGCGGCGGTCATCCGCGTGCATGACGTGGGTCCGACGGTCGAGGCACTGCGGGTCATTGCAGCGGTGCAGGGGAGGGGCTGGTGAAGAGACGGTATTTCGGTACGGATGGCGTCCGCGGGCGGGTGGGCAAGGATCCCATGACCGTGGAATTTGCCTTGCGCCTGGCCAGCGCGGTGGCACGGGTGCTGGCGCCCGCGGGTGGTCGCGTCATGATCGGCAAGGACACCCGGATTTCGAGCTACATGTTCGAGTCGGCGCTGGAGGCCGGCTTCATGGCCGCCGGCATGGACGTGGCCCTGCTCGGGCCACTGCCCACGCCCGGCATCGCCTACATGACGCAGGCGCTGGAGGCGGATCTCGGGGTGGTGATCAGTGCCTCCCACAACCCCTATTTCGACAACGGCATCAAGTTCTTCGACCGCCATGGCGGCAAGCTTTCCGACAGCGTCGAGCTGGCCATCGAGGCGCTCCTCGGCGAGCAGGTCATCACGCGCGAGTCCAGCCATCTCGGCCGTGCGCGGCGCCTGGAAAGCGCGCTCGAGCAGTACCAGCGCTTCTGCATGGCGACCCTGCCCGAGGGCCTGCAGCTCGACGGGCTGAAGATCGTCGTCGACTGTGCGCATGGCGCGGGCTACAAGGTGGCGCCGCGGACCCTCGCCGGGCTCGGCGCAGAGATCGTCCCGATCGGCTGCTCGCCCAACGGGCGCAACATCAACGAGGGCTGTGGCTCGACGCACCCGGAGCTGCTCGGCGTGCTGGTCAAGGGCATCGGTGCGGACCTCGGCATCGCCTTCGATGGCGATGGCGACCGCGTGGTCATGGTCGATCACCTGGGCGAGGTGGTCGATGGCGACCAGATCCTCTACATCCTCGCCGCCGACCGCTGCCGCCAGGGCCTGCTCGAGGGGCCCGTGGTGGGCACCCAGATGAGCAACCTGGGCCTCGAGCTGGCCCTGTCCGGGCTGGGTGCCGGCTTCCGGCGCGCCAAGGTCGGTGATCGCTATGTGCTGGAACTCCTGCGCGAGACCGGAGGGCAGCTCGGCGGGGAGTCCTCGGGGCACATCCTGTGCCTCGACAAGACCACCACCGGGGATGGCCTGATCACGGCATTGCAGGTGCTCGGCGTCATGAAGGCCAGCGGCCGCAGCCTGGCGGAGCTTGCCGGCGGCATGCAGCGCTTCCCGCAGGTGCTCATCAACGTCCGCCTGGCCAGGCGGCTGGACATCGCGGCCAGCAGCCGGGTGCGCGCAGCGGTGGAGGAGGCGGAGGGGGTGCTCGGCCGCCAGGGACGCGTGCTGTTGCGGCCTTCTGGCACCGAGCCCGTCATGCGCGTCATGGTGGAGGGCGAGGATGCAGCCGAGGTGCAAAGGCTGGCCACGCGGATCGCCGGGGTGGTCGCCGAGGAAGCCACCTGATCGGGCATCCAACAGCCTGTCAGCATTGATTTAACCGCAAGGGGCCGCTAACCTTCGCGCCCTCCGATGGCGCCGCAGATCGAGGCGCCCGCACATGCTGACGGGATACTCATGAGGCGGCCATTCGTCGCAGGAAACTGGAAGCTTCATGGCAGCCGGGCTGCCAATGCCAGCCTGTTGGCCGCGATTCAGGCCGGCCTCGATTCCCGTTGGTCCATCGACGTCATGGTATGCC
This sequence comes from Gammaproteobacteria bacterium, assembly GCA_019454675.1. Taxonomy (GTDB): domain Bacteria; phylum Pseudomonadota; class Gammaproteobacteria; order Steroidobacterales; genus QUBU01. Next base: position 2,698 of record JACFNV010000031.1, read on the forward strand.
CGCCCTTCGTCTATCTGGACGAGATCCGGGCCGCGGTGCAGGGCAGTGCGCTGCTGCTCGGTGCGCAGGATGCCTCCGCCGAATCCGGGGGCGCCTATACCGGCGAGGTGTCTGCCGCCATGCTCGAGGAAGTGGGCTGCAGCCATGCACTGGTCGGTCACTCGGAGCGCCGCACGCTGTATGGCGAGTCGGACGAGCTGGTGGCGCGCAAGTTCAGGGCCGTGGCCGCCTGCGGCCTGGTGCCGGTGCTCTGCGTCGGGGAAACCCTCGCCGAGCGGGAGGCGGGGATGACGCAGGCGGTGATCCAGCGCCAGCTGGATGCCGTGCTGGATACGGCAACGGCCGAAGAGCTGGCCCGCGGCATCGTGGCCTATGAACCGGTGTGGGCGATCGGTACCGGCCACAGCGCCTCCCCCGAGCAGGCCCAGGAAGTCCATGCCTTCATTCGCCATGCTGTCGGTTCGCGATCTGCTAGAATGGCCGGCGGCCTTCGCATTCTGTACGGTGGCAGCGTCAAGGGCAGCAATGCCCGGGCGCTTTTTGCCATGCCCGACATCGACGGAGGTCTCGTTGGCGGCGCCTCGCTGGAGGCTGGCGACTTCCTCACGATCTGCAAGGCGGCTGCGGAAACCGCAACATGACGAACATTCATACCCTGTTATTGATCCTCCAGGTGCTGGTTGGCGTTGCGCTGATCGCGCTGATCCTCGTCCAGCGCGGCAAGGGCGCGGAGATGGGGGCGGCCTTCGGCGCCGGTGCCTCGGGCACGGTGTTTGGTGCCAAGGGATCGGCCAACTTCCTGTCCCGCTCGACGGCGGTGCTGGCCACGGTCTTCTTCGCGACCAGCCTGGGGCTGGCCTATCTCGGTGCCGAGCGCCCGGTGGTGAAGAGCGTGGTCGGGCAGGTGCCGGAGACGGCGGTGGTGGCGCCCATGCCGGGCAGCGAGAGCCAGGCGGCAAGCGACACGGTGGTGCCGCCTGGAGATGTCGAAGTACCGGAAGGGGCCACGACCCCCTGAGCTGATCTGATCCGATGCCGATGTGGTGGAATTGGTAGACACGCCGTCTTGAGGGGGCGGTGGCGCAAGCCGTGTGAGTTCGAGTCTCACCATCGGCACCAATCGGTCAGTCCAGCAGCCGGGCTTTGCAGGCCTGCCGCCGGGGATGCGGCAATGAATGCATGAGGTAAGGGCGTGCTGCAGGAATACCTGTCGATTCTCATCTTCCTCGGGATAGCGACCGCCATCGGCCTCGTGCTGCTCGGGCTTGGTTTCCTGTTCGGGCGCGGCGAGAAGCACGCCGAAAAGCTCTCCGCCTACGAATGCGGCTTCGAAGCCTTCGAGGACACGCGCACCCGCTTCGACGTGCGCTATTACCTCGTCGCGATCCTGTTCATCATCTTCGACCTCGAGATTGCCTTCCTCTTTCCATGGGCGGTCTCGCTGGACAAGCTGGGATTGGCGGGATTGCTGGCGATGGCCGTGTTCCTGGGCGTGCTCGTCGTCGGCTTCATCTACGACTGGAAGAAGGGGGCACTGGAGTGGGATTGACAGAAGATCCGCCGAAGCTGCTCCAGCAACGCGGCTTTGTCGTCGCCAAGGTCGACGACCTGGTGAACTGGGCGCGCACCGGCTCGCTGTGGCCGGTGACCTTTGGCCTGGCCTGCTGCGCCGTGGAAATGATGCATGCAGGTGCCGCGCGCTACGACCTCGACCGCTTCGGCGTCATCTTCCGGCCGAGCCCGCGCCAGTCCGATGTCATGATCGTGGCCGGCACGCTCACCAACAAGATGGCTCCCGCGCTGCGCAAGGTCTATGACCAGATGCCGGAACCCAAGTGGGTCATTTCCATGGGTTCCTGCGCCAACGGCGGGGGCTACTACCACTATTCCTACTCCGTCGTGCGCGGCTGCGACCGCATCGTGCCGGTCGATGTCTATGTGCCCGGCTGCCCGCCCACCGCCGAGGCCCTGCTGTACGGGATCATCCAGCTGCAGAACAAGATCCGTCGTACCAGCACCTTTTCACGATAGGCAGGCCGATGACCCCGCGACTTGAAGCATTGGCAGCGCGTCTCGGCACGCGGTTCGGCAGCCAGCTGCGCATCCGCCCTTCGCGGGTGGGCGAGGTGGACTGCGAGGTGGATCCCGGGCAGCTGCTCGAGGTGGCACGTGCGCTGCGCGACGAGGAGGGCTTCCGCTTCGAGATGCTGGTCGATCTGTGCGGGGTCGATTACCTCGGCTGCGGCGAGGGGGAGTGGAACAGCACCAGCGCCACGCGGCAGGGTTACAGCCGGGCAGCGGATCTGCGCGAGGTGATCGTGCCGGATCCGGACCAGGCCTTCGAGCCGCGGCGTTTCGCGGTGGTCTATCACCTGCTGTCGGTGAGCCTGAACCAGCGCATGCGCCTGCGCGTGTACACCGGCGCCGGCAACCCGCCGGTGGTGCCCTCGGTGATCGGCATCTGGCGCTCGGCCGACTGGTACGAGCGCGAGGCCTTCGACCTCTTCGGCATCCTCTTCGACGGCCACCCGGACCTGCGCCGCCTGCTGACCGATTACGGCTTCATCGGCCACCCCTTCCGCAAGGATTTCCCGACCAGCGGCAACGTGGAGGTCCGTTACGATGCCGACAAGGGGCGGGTCGTGTACGAGCCGGTGAGCATCGAGCCCAGGGTGTTGGTGCCACGCATCATGCGTGACGACAACCGCTACATGGCCGATCTCAAGGACAAGCCCGACAATGCCTGAGTTCCAGCAGTTCACCCTCAATTTCGGGCCCCAGCACCCGGCGGCGCACGGCGTGCTGCGCCTGGTCCTCGACATGGACGGCGAGGTCATCCGCAAGGCCGATCCGCACATAGGCCTGCTGCACCGGGGCACCGAGAAGCTGGCCGAGACCAAGCCCTACAACCAGAGCATCGGCTACATGGACCGCCTCGACTACGTGTCCATGATGTGCAACGAGCATGGCTACGTGCTGGCCATCGAGAAGCTGCTGGGCATCACCCCGCCGCTTCGCGCCCGCTACATCCGCACGATGTTCGACGAGATCACGCGCATCCTGAACCACCTGCTGTGGATCGGCAGCCACGGGCTGGACATCGGCGCGATGACGGTCTTCCTCTACGCCTTCCGCGAGCGCGAGGACCTGATGGACTGCTACGAGGCGGTGTCCGGCACGCGCATGCATGCCACCTATTACCGCCCCGGCGGGGTCTATCGCGACCTGCCCGACGCCATGCCGAAGTACGAGGCATCGCGCTGGCACTCGGCCGCCGAGGTCAAGCGGATGAACACCAGCCGCGAGGGCACGCTGCTGGACTTCATCGAGGCATTCACCGAGCGCTTCCCCGCCTGCGTCGATGACTACGAGGCCCTGCTGACCGACAACCGCATCTGGAAGCAGCGCACCGTGAACATCGGGGTCGTCAGTCCCGAGCAGGCCATGCAGCTCGGCTTCACCGGGCCCATGCTGCGCGGCTCCGGGGTGGCCTGGGACCTGCGCAAGAAGCAGCCCTATGGCGCCTACGCGGACCTCGACTTCGACATCCCGGTGGGCGTCAACGGCGACTGCTACGACCGCTACCTGGTGCGCATCGAGGAACTGCGCCAGTCCAACCGCATCATCCGCCAGTGCGTCGAATGGCTGCGTGCCAACCCCGGCCCGGTGATCGTGGACGACTACAAGGTGGCGCCGCCGCCGCGGGAGAAGATGAAGGGCGACATGGAGGCCCTGATCCACCACTTCAAGCTGTTCACCGAGGGCTATTCGGTGCCGGCCGGCGAGGCCTACGCGGCGGTGGAGCACCCGAAGGGGGAGTTCGGCGTCTACCTGGTGGCGGATGGCAGCAACAAGCCCTTCAGGGTCAAGGTCCGGGCACCGGGCTTTGCGCACCTGGCGGCCCTCGACGAGATGGTGCGCGGCCACATGCTGCCCGACGTGGTTGCCGTCATCGGCACCCAGGACATCGTTTTTGGCGAAATCGACCGGTAGGAGCGCCATGCAGGCCAGTGACAAGACCGCGCCGCTTTCTGCTGAGGTGCGCAAGGAGATCGACCGCTGGGTTGCGAAGTTTCCCGCCGGACGCCAGCGCTCGGCGGTGATCGGCGCGCTTCATGCGGTACAGCACGAGAACGGCGGCTACCTGACGGTCGAGCTGCTGGAGGCCGTGGCGGCCTACCTGGACATGACGCCCGTTCAGGTCTTCGAGGTGGCTTCCTTCTACTCGATGTTCGAGACCAAGCCGGTCGGCCGCCACAGCGTCTCGGTGTGCACCAACATCTCCTGCATGCTCTGCGGCGGCGACCAGCTGCTGGCCCATGTCGAGAAGCACCTGGGCATCAAGGTGGGCGAGAGCACGCCGGACGGCCGGATCTTCCTCAAGCGGGAGGAGGAGTGCCTGGCGGCCTGCACCGGTGCGCCGATGATGATGGTCGACCACCAGTACCACGAGAACGTCACGCCCGCGCGTGCCAATGAAATCCTGGATGCGCTGGAATGAACAAGGTCCACCCCCAGCAGAACCTCATGTGCCTGGAGACCCTGGGCCATGACCGGCCGTGGAGCCTGGAGACCTACCGGAAGCTCGGCGGCTACAGTGCCTGGGAGAACATCCTCGCCGGCAAGATGACGCGCGAGCAGGTCATCGACACGGTCAAGGCGGCCGGCCTGCGCGGCCGTGGTGGCGCGGGCTTTCCCACCGGCGTGAAGTGGAGCTTCATGCCGCGCGACAAGCAGATGCAGAAGTACGTGGTCTGCAACTCCGACGAGAGCGAGCCCGCCACCTGCCATGACCGCGACATCCTGCGCTACAACCCGCATGCGGTGATCGAGGGCATGGCCATCGGTGGTTTCGCCATGAACGCCACGGTCGGCTACAACTACATTCGCGGCGAGTTCATGGCGGAACCCATCCCGCGCTTCGAGGCGGCGCTGGCCGAGGCCTATGCCGCCGGCCTGCTCGGCAGGAACATCCGCGGTTCGGGCATCGACTTCGACCTGCATGCCTTCATCGGCGCGGGCGCCTACATTTGCGGCGAGGAAACCGCGCTGCTGGAGTCGCTCGAGGGCAAGCAGGGACGCCCGCGCTTCAAGCCGCCGTTCCCGGCCAACAAGGGCCTGTTCGGCATGCCCACCACCATCAACAACACCCAGAGCTTTGCCTCGGTGCCGAAGATCCTGCGCGAGGGGCCCGAGTGGTTTGCCGCGCTGGGCCCGAAGGATGCCGCGGGCACCATGATCTTCTCGGTGTCGGGCCACGTGAACCGGCCGGGCAATTACGAGCTGCCGCTCGGGCTGCCCTTCGGGGAGCTGCTGGAGATCGCCGGCGGGGTGCGCGATGGCCGTGCGCTCAAGGCGGTGATCCCGGGCGGCGTGTCGGTGCCGGTGCTGCCCGGTGCGGTGATGATGGAATGCACCATGGACTACAACTCCATCAAGGCCGCCGGATCGGCGCTTGGCACCGGGGCCGTGGTGGTCATGGACGAGACGACCTGCATGGTGTCGCTGCTGCGCCGGATCAGCCGTTTCTACCACATGGAATCCTGCGGCCAGTGCACGCCCTGCCGCGAGGGGACGGGCTGGATGGACCGCATGCTGACGCGCATCGTCGATGGCGGCGGCAAGCCCGGTGACCTGGCGGTGCTGCTGGATGTCGCCAACCATATCGAGGGCCACACCATCTGTGCATTCGGTGATGCCTCTGCCTGGCCGGTGCAGAGCTTTCTCCGTCACTTCCGCCACGAGTTCGAGTACATGATCGAGCATGGCGGACGCTCCATCGTCGACGCACAGGCCGAGGGTGCCTGAGGGCCCGGGCAGGACAGTCTCATGAACCAGGACAAATGCACCATCGAGATCAATGGCGTCGAGGTCGAGGCCCGGCCCGGCCAGATGCTGATCGAGGTGACCGATGCGCACGACGTGTACGTGCCGCGCTTCTGCTACCACCCGAAGCTCTCGGTCGCGGCCAACTGCCGCATGTGCCTGATCGAGGTCGAGAACGTGCCCAAGCCGTTGCCGGCTTGCGCCACCCCGGTGGCGCCGGGCATGAAGGTGCGCACCCGCTCGCGCAGGGCCATCGATGCGCAGCGCTCGGTGATGGAGTTCCTGCTCATCAACCACCCGCTGGACTGCCCGATCTGCGACCAGGGCGGCGAGTGCGAGCTGCAGGACCTGGCCATGGGCTTCGGTCGCGACGTGGGCCGCTTCAGCGAGGGCAAGCGGGTGGTCCGCGACCAGGACATGGGGCCGCTGGTTTCCACCGACCTGACGCGCTGCATCCACTGCACCCGCTGCGTGCGCTTCACCCAGGAGGTGGCCGGAATCCAGGAGCTCGGCACCATCGGCCGCGGCGATCGCGTGGTCATTTCCAGCTCGATCGAGCAGAGCATCAGCCAGACGGTGGACCACGAGCTCTCCGGCAACCTGATCGACGTCTGCCCGGTGGGGTCGCTGAACAGCAAGCCCTACCGCTTCTCGGCACGTGCCTGGGAGATGCAGCAGCGGGCGCTGGTCGCGGGGCACGATTGCCTCGGCTCCCACATCTTCGCCCATGTCATGGATGGCAGGGTCAAGCGGGTGGTCCCCGATGCCTGCGAGAACATCAACGAGACCTGGGCCTCCGATCGCGACCGCTTCAGCTACGAGGGCCTGTATGCCGATGACAGGCTCGACGCCCCGCTCCTGCGCGAGAATGGCAACTGGCGCAGCGTTTCCTGGCCCGAGGCGCTGGCGGCGGCTGCAGCGGGCCTGCAGGAGCGTGCCGGCCAGGGCCTGGCCGCACTGGTCTCGCCCAGCGCCACGCTGGAGGAGGGCTACCTGCTGCAGCGGCTGATGGCCCACCTTGGCTCGAACAGCATCGACCACCGCCTGCGCCGGCGCGACGTCCGCGGCCAGGCCGATGAACCCGGCGTGCCCTGGCTTGGCATGCCGGTGGCGGCGGTGGAAAAGCTCGACCAGCTGCTGATCGTCGGCAGCAACCTGCGCAAGGAGGTGCCGCTGCTGGCCCACCGGGTGCGCAAGGCGGCCGTGGCGGGTGCCGGCATCGGCTTCATCAACCCGGCCGACTTCCCGGTGTTCTTCCCGGTGGCCTCGACCATGACGGGAAGCCCGGATGATTTCTGGCTGGCGCTTGCCACGCTGGTGCGTGCGGCGGCAGGGGACGGCGAGCTGCCCGCGGGCATGGCCGGGCTGCTGGCGCAGGCGCCCGAGCCGCAGGCGCACCACCATCAGCTCGTGGCGCGCTTGCGCGACGGGACGCGGGCAGCCATCTTCCTTGGCCAGATCGCGCAGCGGCATCCGCGTTTCGCCGATATCGACGTGCTGGCGGCGACGCTGGCACGGCTGACAGGCGCCAGCCTCGGCTACATCAGCGAAGGCGCCAATGCCGTCGGCCTGGCGCTGGCCGGGGTGCTGCCGCACCGGGGGCCGGGCGGCAAGCCGCGCGCCACCCCGGGTGCCAGCGCCTGCGAGATCATCGGCTCGCCACCGCCAGGCCTGTTGCTCTTCGGCATCGAGCCCGAGTTCGACTGTGCCGCGGGCAGTGGCCCTGCGCGCAGCGCGGGCGATGGGCGCTTTGTCGTGGCCTGCTCGGCCTATGGCAGCGAATCGCTGCTGGCCATGGCCGATGTCATCCTGCCCATTGCCACCTGGTTCGAGACCGAAGGCACCTTCGTCAATGCAGCGGGCCGGTGGCAGTCCTTCGCGGCGGCCGCACGGGCCCCCGGCGAGGGGCGCCCGGGCTGGAAGGTGCTGCGGGTGCTGGCCGAGCAGCTGGGGGCAAAGGGCTTCAGGTACCCCGATGCAGGGGCCATCGCCAGCGAGCTGCGCGGGCTTTGCAGCGATGGGCTGCCGGATGCGCTGGCCCATGCGCGCCTGCCGGTAGCCCAGGCGCCCGTTGCAGGGAGCATCGGCCTGTCCGAGCTCGACGTGCCGATTTACCGCATCGATGCGCTGGTGCGCCGGGCAACCGCCCTGCAGCAGACCGTGGACGGGCGGGCAGGGGCCCCGCCCGCAGCAGCACAGGGGGCCTGACGGGTAGCAAGCATGATTGCCTGGCTCAACGAGTTCCTCGGGTTCTTGCCGGATCCGCTGCGCATCATCGCCGTCATCACGGCGCAGATCGTGCCGCTGGTGATCGTCCTCATCCTGTGCGTCGCCTTCCTGACCTATTTCGAGCGCAAGGTCATCGGCTACATGCAGAACCGCATCGGGCCGAACCGCGTCGGGCCACGCGGCTGGTTCCAGCCCTTTGCCGACGTCATCAAGCTGCTGGTCAAGGAAGTGGTGGTGCCATCGAAGGCCAACCGCTTCCTGTTCCTGGTGGCGCCGCTGCTGTCGATCGTGCCCGCGCTCGCCACCTGGGCGGTGATGCCGCTGTTCCCGGGCTATGCGATCGCGAACATCGATGCGGCCCTGCTCTACATCCTGGCGCTGACCGCGCTGTCGATCTATGGCGTCATCCTCGCCGGCTGGGCGTCGAACTCGAAGTACGCCTTTCTCGGTGCGATGCGCTCGACCGCGCAGATGCTGGCCTACGAGATCGCCATGGGCTTCGCGCTGGTCGGCGTGCTCATGGCCGGCGGCAGCCTCAACCTCGGCGTCATCACCGAGGCGCAGTCGGGAGGCATCCTGAGCTGGTTCTGGCTGCCACTGTTCCCGCTGTTCATCGTCTACTTCATCTCCGGCGTGGCGGAGACCAACCGCGCGCCCTTCGACGTTGCCGAGGGCGAGTCGGAGATCGTCGCAGGCTTCCACGTCGAGTACTCGGGCGTGGCCTTCGCCATCTTCTTCCTGGCCGAATATGCCAACATGATCCTGATCGCCGGCCTGACCGCGGTCATGTTCTTCGGCGGCTGGCACTCCTTCTTCGCAGGTTCCTGGTTTGCCTTCCTGGACGGCACGCCGCTGGCCTTCCTGCGCGAGCCCTCGCTGGCCTGGCTGTGCGTCAAGATCGCGTTCTTCCTGTTCTGCTTTCTGTGGTCGCGGGCCACTTTCCCGCGCTATCGCTACGACCAGATCATGAGGCTGGGCTGGAAGGTGTTCATCCCGGTCACCCTCGTCTGGATCATGGTCGAGGGCGTGATGCTGGTGGCCGGTGTCGGCCCGTGGAGGACGTGACGATGAGCCGGATAAGCTCTGCCATCAAGACTTTTTCGCTGTGGGACCTGCTCATCGGCTTGCGGGTGACCCTGCGCAATTTCTTCGTCAAGAAGGTCACGGTGCAGTACCCGGAGGAGAAGACCCCGCAGTCGCCACGCTTCCGCGGCCTGCATGCCCTGCGCCGCTACCACAACGGCGAGGAGCGCTGCATCGCCTGCAAGCTTTGCCAGACGGTGTGCCCGGCCGCGGCGATCACCATCGAGTCCGACGTGGCCGACAATGGCACGCGGCGTACCACGCGCTACGACATCGACCTGTTCAAGTGCATCTACTGCGGCTTCTGCGAGGAGGCCTGCCCGACCGATGCCGTCGTCCTCACCCGCATCTACGAGTACCACATGGAAGAACCGGGCCAGAACATCATGAACAAGGACAAGCTGCTGGCGCTGGGCGACAAGTATGAAGGCATGATCGCGAGCGACCGGACAACCGACGCCCCTTACCGGTAGATGCAGCGGAGCTCCCACCCGTGCTTACATTGGCCATCTTCGGAATGCTCGCGGCGGTGCTGGTCACTGCGGCGACCGGCGTCATCGTCTCGCGCAACCCGGTCCATGCGGCCATGTGGCTGGTGCTGACCTTCGCCACCAGCGCCGTGCTGTGGCTGCTGCTCGAGGCGGAGTTCCTTGCCATCATCCTGGTGCTGGTCTACGTCGGCGCGGTGATGGTGCTGTTCCTCTTCGTGGTGATGATGCTCGACGTCAATGCGACGGTTGCGCGCGAAGGCTTCACCCGCTATGCGGCCCTTGGCAGCGTGATCGCCGCCATCGTGGTGGGCGAGCTGCTGGCGCTGCTGTGGCTGCGCAGCTCGGGCCTGCCGATCACCCGGCCGCTGGCCGGCATGCCGGATGGCCACAGCAACACCCGCGAGATCGGCCTCGAGCTGTTCGGCGGCCACGTCTTCGAGTTCGAGCTGGCGGCTTTCCTTCTGCTGCTGGCAATCGTCGCCGCCATCATGCTGACCCACCGCCAGCGCCCGGGCCTGAAGTACCAGGATGTTTCCGCGCAGGTGAAGGTGCGGCGGGAGGATCGCGTGCGCCTCGTCAAGATGGCAGCGGAGCGTGACGAATGATCACCCTGACGCATTACATGGCGCTGTCCGCACTGCTGTTCTCGATCAGCGTTGCCGGCATCTTCATCAACCGCAAGAACGTCATTCTGCTGCTCATGTGCGTCGAGCTGCTGCTGCTGGCCGTCAATTTTAACTTCATCGCCCTGTCGCGCTTCATGGGTGATGCCACCGGGCAGGTGTTCGTGTTCTTCATCCTGACCGTGGCGGCCGCCGAGGCGGCCATCGGCCTGGCGATCATGGTGGTGCTGTTCCGTACGCGACGCAGCATCAACGTCCAGGAACTGGACGTACTGAAGGGATGAGCATGGGGAGCAACATCTACATTGCCATCGTGCTGTGCCCGCTGCTGGCTTCCCTGGTGGCAGGCCTCGGCGGCCGCCTGGTGGGAAGGAGCGGGGCGCACGCCGTGACCATCGCGGGTGTCGGCGTTTCGTTCCTGCTGTCGCTGCTCGTGCTGCGCGACCAGCTGGCACCGGGCTCGGAGCCCTTCAACGAATCGGTGTACACCTGGCTGGTGACCGATGGCGTGCGCATCCAGGTGGGCTTCCTGGTCGACACGCTGACGGCGCTGATGATGGTCGTGGTGACCTTCGTGTCGCTGATGGTGCACATCTACACCATCGGCTACATGCATGATGACCCGGGCTACCAGCGTTTCTTCAGCTACATCTCGCTGTTCACCTTCGCCATGCTGATGCTGGTGATGGCCAACAACTTCATGCAGCTGTTCTTCGGCTGGGAAGGCGTGGGCCTGGTGTCGTACCTGCTCATCGGCTTCTGGTACACGCGGCCGACCGCCATCTTCGCCAGCCTCAAGGCCTTCATGATCAACCGCATCGGCGATTTCGGCTTCATCGTCGGCATTGCCATGGTGCTTGCGCACACCGGCAGCCTGGACTACCAGCAGGTCTTCGCGCAATCCGCCGCCCTCGGCGGGATGCAGATCGAGGTCTTTGCCGGCATGCCGTGGTCGGTGGCCACGGTGACCTGCCTCGCGCTGTTCGTGGGCGCGATGGCGAAGTCGGCGCAGATGCCGCTGCATGCCTGGCTGCCCGACTCGATGGAGGGCCCCACGCCGATCTCCGCGCTCATCCACGCGGCCACCATGGTGACCGCCGGCGTGTTCATGGTGGCGCGGATGTCGCCGCTCTTCGAGCAGTCGGAGACCGCCCCGGCGGTGGTGATGGCGATCGGCGCCACGACCGCGCTGCTGACCGGCTTCATCGGCATCGTCCAGAACGACATCAAGCGCGTGGTGGCCTACTCGACGCTGTCCCAGCTCGGCTACATGACCGCGGCGCTGGGCGCCTCTGCCTATGCGGCCGGCATCTTCCACCTCATGACCCACGCCTTCTTCAAGGCGCTGCTGTTCCTGGCCGCGGGTTCGGTGATCGTGGCGCTGCACCACGAGCAGGACATGCGCAAGATGGGCGGGCTGCGCCACCACATGCCGATCACCTACTGGACCACCCTGCTGGGCTCGCTGGCACTGATCGGCTTTCCCGGCTTCTCGGGCTTCTTTTCCAAGGATGCCATCATCGAAGCCGTGGGGTTGTCGTCCATCCCGGGAGCGGGCTATGCCTATCTCTGCCTGCTGATCGGCGTGTTCGTCACCGCCCTTTATTCCTTCCGCATGTTCTTCCTCGTCTTCCACGGCGAGGAGCGGCTGGATGCAGAGCTGCGCGGGCATGTGCGCGAATCCCCGCTGGTCATCACGCTGCCGCTGGTGCTGCTGGCGGTGGCCTCGGTGGCAAGCGGCTGGCCCTTCATCGAGTCGGTGGTCTTCGGCGGCTACTTCGGCGGCTCGATCGTCGTCGATCCGGCGCATGCCGTGCTGGACGAGCTCGGGCGTGAATTCCACGGGCCCGGTGCCTTCGTGCTGCATGGCCTGCTTGGCATGCCGCTGCTGCTGGCGGCCGCCGGCGTGGCGGTGGCGTGGTATGCCTACATGAAGGAGCCATCCCTTCCCGGCCGCGTGCGCCGCAAGGCAAGCGTGCTCTACACGCTGCTGGTCAACAAGTATTACCTCGATGACCTGAACGAGAAGGTCATCGTGCGCGGCACGCGCGGCGTGGGCACCCTGCTGTGGCGGGTGGGGGACATGTTTCTGATCGACGGGGCGGTGGTGAACGGCAGCGCCCGGGTCGTGGACTGGGTTGCCGGTCGCATGCGCCGTGGTCAGACAGGCTATCTGTACCACTATGCCTTTGCCATGGTCATCGGCCTTTCGATCCTGTTGGGCTGGATCCTTTTCAAGCGCGCCTGACGGCGTCCGGCGGGAATACATCAAGTGGGACTTCTCAGTATCGTGATCGCCCTGCCCATCCTCGGGGGCATTCTGGTGCTGCTCGGCGACCGCGCCAGCGGGAAAGGCGGCGGGAGCCTCCAGCGCTGGGTGGGCCTGCTGGCATCGGTGGCCACCTTCGTGGCGAGCATCCCGTTGTGGACGCGATTCGACCGCACGACTGCCGCCATGCAGTTCGTCGAGCGCCATGCCTGGATCCCGATGTTCAAGGTGGAGTATTTCCTCGGCGTCGATGGCTTCTCGATGCCGCTGATCCTGCTCACCACCTTCCTGACCCCGCTGGTGCTGATCGCCAGCTGGGACTCGATCAAGCTGCGCCAGGGGCAGTACTTCGCCACCTTCCTGTTCCTCGAGGGGCTCATGATCGGCGTGTTCGCCGCCCTCGATGCCCTGCTGTTCTACGTGTTCTGGGAAGCCATGCTGATCCCGATGTTCGTGATCATCGGGGTCTGGGGCGGTGCGCGCCGGGTCTATGCCACCGTCAAGTTCTTCCTCTACACCTTCCTCGGTTCGGTGCTCATGCTGGTGGCCGTGATCTACCTGTACAGCCGGGCGGGCAGCTACAGCATCCTGGATTTCCATGCGCTGCCGCTGTCGATCACCGAGCAGGTATGGATCTTCCTTGCCTTCCTGGTCGCCTTTGCGGTCAAGGTGCCGATGTGGCCGGTGCACACCTGGTTGCCCGATGCGCACGTCGAGGCGCCGGCTGGCGGCTCGGTGATCCTTGCTGCCATCCTCCTCAAGATGGGTGGCTACGGGCTGCTGCGCTTCAGCCTGCCGGTGGTGCCCGATGCCTCGGCATTGCTGGCGCCGATGGTCATCGCGCTGTCGCTGATCGCCATCGTCTACATCGGCCTGGTGGCGATGGTGCAGAAGGACATGAAGAAGCTCATCGCCTATTCCTCGGTGGCGCACATGGGCTTCGTCACGCTGGGCATCTTCATCGCCTGGACCATATTCGGCCGCACGGGCGATACCCCGGGCATCGCCATGGGCATCACCGGGGGCATGGTGCAGATGATCTCGCACGGTTTCGTTTCCGGCGCATTGTTCTTCTGCATGGGCGTGCTCTACGACCGCCTGCATACCCGCGAGATCGCGGCCTATGGTGGTGTCGTCAACACGATGCCGCACTTTGCCGCCTTCATGGTGCTGTTTGCCATGGCGAACGTCGGCCTGCCCGGCACCTCGGGCTTCGTCGGTGAATTCCTCGTCATCCTGGCGAGCCTGCAGGCCAATTTCTGGTATTCCGTGCTGGCGGCCACCGCGCTCATCACCAGCGCCGGCTACACCCTGTGGATGATCAAGAGGGTCATCTTCGGGGCGGTGGCGAACGAGGGCGTGGCGGGCATGCCGGACCTCAACGGTCGGGAGTTCCTGGTGCTCGGGGCAATTGCCGCCGGTGTGCTGCTGCTCGGCCTGTGGCCGGCGCCGCTGGTGGAGGTGCTGTCGGCTTCCGTGGACAACCTCACCACCCAGATCATGCAGTCGAAACTATGAATGCTGAAATAGCGGCTTTTCTCGGAGCCTGCCTGCCGGAGGTCGTGGTCGGCGCAGGCATCTGCGTGGTGCTCCTCGCCGGCCTGTCCGGTCGCCATGGCCGCGGCCTTGCCTATCTGCTGACGCTGGCCACCCTGGCGGCCAGCGCCTGGGTGGTGGGTGCCTCGCAGCCCGAGGCGGTGGTCAGCATGCCGGGCGGCAGTTTCGTGCAGGATCCGCTGTCCCGCTTTCTCAAGCTGTTCGTGCTGGCCCTCATGGCCGCCATATTCGTCTACGCGCGTGCCTACCTGCGCGAGCGGCGGCTGGAAACCCCCGAGTTTTATGTCCTCGGTCTGTTTGCGCTGCTGGGCATTTTCGTCATGGTTTCGTCCATGAGCTTCCTGACCATGTACCTGGGCCTGGAGATCCTGGCGCTCGCGCTCTATGCGATGGTGGCCCTCGAACGCGGTTCCGCACCGGGTGCCGAAGCGGCCATGAAGTACTTCGTGCTCGGGGCGATTTCCTCCGGCTGCATCCTCTATGGCATTTCCATCCTCTATGGCGTGACCGGCAGCGTGCTGTTCAGCGGCGTGGCGGCCGCCATCGAGCCGGCGGCCGTCGGGCAGGTCGCGGTGCTGGTGGGGCTGGCTTTCGTGCTGGTCGGCATTGCCTTCGAGTTCGGCGCGGTGCCGTTCCACATGTGGCTGCCCGACGTCTATCACGGGGCACCCACCTGCGTGAGCCTGCTGGTCTCGACCGTGCCCAAGGTGGCGGCCTTTGCGCTGGCCTTCCGCATCCTGGTCGATGCCCTCGGGCCCGTGCAGGCCGACTGGCAGCTGCTGCTGACCGTGTTCGCGGTGCTGTCGCTGGTGGTGGGCAACCTGGTGGCCATCGTGCAGACCAACATCAAGCGCATGCTGGCCTATTCCACCATCGCACACGTGGCCTTCATCCTGCTCGGCTTCCTCGCCGGCGAGGGTGGCCTGCCGTCCGCCCTGTATTACACGGTGATCTATGCGCTGATGGCGGCCGCCGCCTTCGGCATCGTCATTCTGGTGGGCGGCAGCGGCGAGGCCGACCAGATTGCCGATTTCCGCGGGCTCAACCGGCGCGCGCCCTGGTTCGCGCTGATGATGCTCATCGTCATGATCAGCATGGTGGGCGTGCCCCCGTTTGCCGGCTTCTACGCCAAGTGGTGGGTGCTCTGGGCGCTGGTGGATGCAGGCCAGACCTGGCTGGCGGTGGTCGCGGTCATCTTTTCGGTGATCGGTGCCTTCTACTACCTGCGCATCGTCTGGCTGATGTATTTCGACGAGGGGCTCAACCTGCCCCCTGTTTCCGCGGCCCTCGACCTGCGCGTGGTGTTGAGCGCCAATTCGCTGCTGCTGCTCGGGCTCGGGTTGTTTCCCGCCGGGCTGCTCGAGCTGTGCGCCCGCGCCCTGGGCTGAGGCATCAATCAGCAGTTGCAGTCCTTCCGGCAGTCCGCTAGGATGCGCAGCTCGATCCGGTGCGGGGTGGAGCAGTCTGGCAGCTCGTCGGGCTCATAACCCGAAGGTCGCAGGTTCAAATCCTGCCCCCGCTACCAAATTTCATGCCGCAGGCCATCCATGATGGCCTGCGGCATTTTTCTATGCGCATGGCGAGCCGCAGGCGGGGTTTACCGTCACATCGTCCACCAGCTACAATGCGCCTGTTTGGTGTGGTCCCGCTGCCCACGAGGGCGCGCAGGAGGCAAGGGCCAGGACGACGGGCTGGACAGGATTGCCGGCCTGCTTCCGCCTCCAGCTGACGGGATCATTGGAGATAGCCCCCGAACGGGGCTATTTGTTTTTTGGGCAATGCCTGTGCGCCTTTTGCTGGAGTGCAGGACTGGCCCGCTGAGGATGGGCCCCAGGGCCCATTTTTTGTTTGGCCCGGTGGCGGGCCTGCAACGGTGGAGTGACGGCGGGGGTTGATGACGGCAAGGAATGACAGATTGTGGGAGTTGCTCGAGCCAGCCGTTGTCGGCATGGGCTTCGAACTGTCCGACCTCGAGCTCAGGCTCGGTCGTGGCCATGGTCTGTTGCGCCTGTTCATCGACTCGGCGCAGGGCATCACGCTGGAAGACTGCGAGCAGGTAAGCCAGCAGGTCAGTGGCGTACTGGATGTTGCCGATCCCATCCCCGGACATTACAGCCTCGAGGTTTCGTCCCCGGGGCTCGATCGCCGGCTGGTGAAGCCGGCACATTTCGAGAGGTTCATGGGTGCCGTGGTACAGGTCAGGCTGGCGCGCCTGGTCGACGGCCGCAGGCGGGTCCAGGGCAACCTGGTGGCCCATGACGGGGAGGCCATCGAGGTGGCCATCGAGGGGGCGACGAAGCGGTTTGCCATGGCGGACGTGGAAATGGTCCGCCTGGTGCCCGACCTGCAGCACTTGAGCGGGAATTGACGCGGAAAACGGCTTTATGAACAAAGAAATCCTCAATGTGGTCGACGTCGTTTCGAACGAGAAGGGCGTCGAAAAGGAAATCATCTTCGATGCGCTGGAGGCCGCCCTTGCCTCGGCCACGCGCAAGCGCCACGGAGATGGCATCGATGCCCGTGTCAGCATCGATCGCGATACCGGCGACTACGAGACCTTCCAGCGCTGGAAGGTGTTCGCGGATGACTCGACCGAGCTCGAGTTTCCCGACCGCGAGCTGCGCATGATCGATGCCGTCGACATCGATCCCGCTGCCGAACCCGGCGGCTTCGTCGAGGTTCCCATCGAGTCGGTCGACTTCGGGCGCATCGCCGCGCAGACTGCCAAGCAGGTCATCGTGCAGAAGGTGCGCGAGGCGGAGCGCAAGAAGGTCGTCGAGGAATTCTCCGACCGCGTCGGCCAGTTGCTGAGCGGCGTGGTGAAGCGGGTGGACCGCAACGGCATCTTTCTCGATCTCGGCAGCAACGCCGAGGGCTTCATCCCCCGCGAGAACATGATTCCGCGCGAACCGGTCAGGACCCAGGATCGCATGAAGGCGCTGCTGTGCGAGGTGCGTCCCGAGCCGCGGGGGCCCCAGCTGTTCCTGAGCCGCACCGCCCCGCAATTCCTGATAGAGCTGGTCAAGATCGAGGTGCCCGAGGTGGGCCAGGGGCTCATCGAGATCATGGGCGCGGCCCGCGACCCGGGCCTGCGCGCCAAGATCGCCGTGAAGAGCAATGATGCGCGCATCGATCCCGTCGGCGCCTGCGTCGGCATGCGCGGCTCGCGGGTCACCGCGGTGTCGAACGAGCTGGCGGGCGAGCGGGTGGACATCATCCCCTGGGACGAAAACCCCGCCCAGTTCGTCGTCAATGCCATGTCGCCCGCCGAGGTGAGCTCCATCGTCGTCGACGAAGAATCCCACAGCATGGACATCGCGGTGACCGAGGAGAAGCTCTCGCAGGCGATCGGGCGTGGCGGACAGAACGTGCGCCTGGCCAGCGAGCTGGCTGGCTGGGAGCTCAACGTCATGAGCGAGGCGGCCGCCGACGAGAAGAGCGAGAAGGAGGCCCGCAACGTCGCCGAGCTGTTCATGGAGCAGCTGGATGTCGACGAGGATGTCGCGCTGATCCTGGTGCAGGAGGGTTTCTCCAGCATCGAGGAAATAGCCTATGTGCCGGTGAGCGAGCTGCTCGGCGTCGAGGAGTTCGACGAGCAGATCGTCGACGAGTTGCGCAGCCGTGCACGCGATGTCCTGCTGACCCAGGCCATTGCCTCGGAAGAGGGCGTGCATGGAGCGCAGCCGGCCGAGGACCTGCAGGAGCTGGAGGGCATGGACCCGGAGCTGGCCATGCAGCTTGCGAGCCATGGGATCGTGACCCGCGAGGACCTGGCCGAGCAGGCGGTGGACGATCTCCTGGAGATCGAAGGGCTGGATCCCGGGCGGGCGGCATCGCTGATCATGACGGCGCGTGCCCACTGGTTCGAAAATGAGGAAAACCCTGCCTGAGGCTGGGTTGTCCGGAACGGAGCGAATACATGTCGGATGTAACCGTCGCGCAATTTGCCGAGGTGCTGAAGGTGCCGGTGGATCGTCTGCTTGCACAGCTCACGGAGGCAGGGATCGACGTTGCCGGCGCCGATGCCATCATCAGTGAAGAAACCAAGATGGAGCTGCTGGGCTACCTGCGACGCAGCCGTGGCGAGGGGGAAGGCGGCGCCGCCGATGGCGCGCCGAAGAAGATCACCCTGAAGCGGCGCACCCAGAGCGAAATCAGGCTGGCCGGCACGCAGGGTCGTGCGCGGACGGTCAATGTCGAGATCCGCCGCAAGCGGACCTATGTCAAGCGCGATGCGCTCGAGCAGGAAGCACGCGAGAAGCAGGAGGAGGTCGAGCGCCAGCGCCGCGAGGAAGAGGAGCTGCGGCTCGAGCAGGAGCGCCGCGAGCGCGCCGAGCAGGAAAAGGTCGAGCAGGCGCGCCTCGAGCAGGAGCGCATGGAGCGCGAGCGCCTCGAGCAGGAGGCGGCGCGCATCAAGGCCGAAGAGGACGCCAGGGCCACGGAAGAGGCCGAGCGGTTGAAGGGGGTGAAGCGGCGCGAGCAGGGCGAGCACGAACGCAGTGCCGAGAAGGCGCCTGCGCGCAGCCGCCCCGCTGCTCCCCCTGCGCGTGAAACCGCGGATGACCGCTCCACCCGCTATGGCCGCAAGGAGCTGCACGTCACCAGCGACATCAGCAGCCGACGGCGCAAGAAGCGCTCGACCCGTCGTGGTGGTACGGTCGCCGTGGATGCCCGCCATGGCTTCGAGCGCCCGACCGCACCCGTCGTGCGCGAGGTGGAGATTCCCGAGTCGATCAAGGTTTCGGAGCTTGCCCAGCGGATGGCGGTCAAGGGCAGCGAGCTCATCAAGGTGCTGATGAAGCTCGGCACCATGGCGACCATCAACCAGGTCATCGACCAGGACACGGCCACCCTCGTCGTCGAGGAAATGGGGCATACCCCGAAGGCAGCGCAGGTGGGGGGCCTCGAGGCCGAGATCCTTGCCAACATCGGCGAGTCCGGCGAGATGAAGCCACGGCCGCCGGTGGTGACCATCATGGGGCACGTCGACCATGGCAAGACCTCGCTGCTCGATTACATCCGCAGCACGAAGATCGCGGCCGCGGAGGCCGGTGGCATCACGCAGCACATCGGCGCCTACCGCATCGCGACGCCCGGTGGCGATATCGCCTTCCTCGACACGCCCGGCCACGAGGCGTTTACCGCCATGCGTGCCCGCGGCGCGCAGACCACCGACATCGTCGTTCTGGTGGTGGCTGCCGATGACGGCGTGAAGCCGCAGACCGAGGAGGCCATCCAGCATGCGCGTGCGGCCAGCGTGCCGATCGTCGTTGCCATCAACAAGATCGACAAGGCCGATGCGGATCCCGAGCGCGTGCGCAACGAACTCGTGCAGCGCGGGGTGGTCCCGGAGGAGTGGGGCGGCGAGAACCTCTTCGTGAACGTTTCCGCCCGCACCGGCGAAGGCGTGGACAAGCTTCTCGAGTTGCTGCTGCTGCAGGCCGAGATGCTCGACCTGCAGGCACCGGGCGATGGCCCGGCCACCGGCGTGGTGATCGAATCGGGGCTCGAGAAGGGCCGTGGCGCAGTGGCAACGGTGCTGGTCACCGGTGGCGTCCTGCGCCAGGGCGACATCCTGCTGGCCGGCGAGGAATACGGGCGCGTGCGCGTCATGTACGATGCCGCGGGCAAGACGCTCAAGAAGGCAAGTGCCTCCACCCCGGTGGCGGTACTGGGCCTCTCGGGCATCCCGGCGGCCGGTGATGACGCCGTGGTCCTTCCCGACGAGCGCAAGGCGCGCGAACTGGCCGACCTGCGCAAGGCGCGCAGCCGCGATACCAAGCTGGCGCAGCAGCAGTCGACCCGGCTGGAGGATGTGTTCAGCCAGCTCGATACCGGCGTGCAGTCGGTCCAGCTGCTGATCAAGGCAGACGTGCATGGCAGCGCCGAGGCCCTGCGCGACACGCTGACCGGATTGGGAACCAGCGAGATCAACGTCAAGGTCATCGCCAGCAGCGCAGGCGGCATCACGGAATCGGACGTCAACCTGGCGGCGGCCTCGGGCGCCACCATCATCGGCTTCAACGTGCGTGCGGATGGCGCGGCACGCGATGCCATCAAGGCCACCGGTGTCGATGTGCGCTACTACAGCATCATCTACCAGGCCGTCGATGACCTGAAGGCCGCCATGACCGGCATGCTGGCTCCGGAAATCCGCGAGCAGATCGTCGGGCTGGCAGAGGTGCGCGATGTCTTCCGTTCGCCGAAGTTCGGCAGCGTGGCCGGATGCCTCGTCGTCGATGGTCACGTCAAGCGCAGCAATCCGGTGCGGGTGCTGCGTGATAACGTCGTCATCTTCGAGGGCGAGCTCGACTCCCTGCGGCGCTTCAAGGACGACG